>DATARX010000317.1:0-13175 GCA_036263955.1 Rhodopila sp. | reverse complement strand
TGCCATTCCATGTCGCGGTTGGCCAATGTTCCGGTATCTATGTGGCGTTGCGGCATAACGCCTGACCTGCCATATCCCGGACAGGTTAATCCCTACTGGACTGGTCCGGTATAACTTCGGAGACTGTCTGCATGATTCGCGTCGTCCTCGCCCAACCTCGCGGCTTCTGCGCCGGTGTGGAGCGGGCCATCGAGATCGTCGAACGCGCGCTCAAGAAATACGGCCCGCCGATTTATGTCCGTCACGAGATCGTGCACAATCGCCACGTCGTGGAGGATCTGCGGACTCGCGGCGCGGTGTTCGTCGACGAACTGGACGAGATTCCACCCGGTTCGATGACGGTGTTCTCCGCGCACGGCGTGGCGAAGCGGGTTGAGGATGCGGCGGCGGAGCGTGGCCTGCCGGTGATCGACGCGACCTGCCCGCTGGTTGCGAAGGTTCATAACGAGGGCCGCCGCTACGCGCGGCAGGACCGGGAAATCGTGCTGGTCGGCCATGCCGGGCATGCCGAGGTCGAGGGCACGATCGGGCAGGTGCCGGCAAAGGTGCATCTGGTGCAAACGGTCGCGGACGTGGCGCTGCTCGAGGTGAAGGACCCCACCAAGCTGGCCTATATCACGCAGACGACGCTATCGGTCGATGACACTCGCGGTATCATCCAGGCACTGCTCGCGCGTTTCCCGTCGATCGTCGGGCCGGACGTGCGCGATATCTGCTATGCGACGCAGAATCGGCAGCAAGCGGTGCGGGACCTGGCGCACCAGGTCGACATGATCCTGGTTGTGGGATCGCGAAATTCCTCCAATTCCAATCGGTTGCGGGAAATCGGCCAGGAACTGGGCAAGCCGTCCTACCTGATCGACGACGCCGGTTCGTTGCAAGCGGAATGGTTCGCCGGGATCGGATCGGTTGGCGTCACCGCCGGCGCGTCCGCGCCGGAGACGTTGGTGCAAGGCGTTCTGGAAGGCCTGCGGCGGTTTGGCGAAATCGAGATCTCCACGCAGGATGGGGTGGCCGAGGATGTCCGGTTCCGTTTCCCCGCCCAACTCGTGGACGCATAGGAAATTGTTTGACCACATGATTGGCGCCCGCCGGACGTTCCGTCGGCCGCCAACATGGTTAATGCTGTATCGCATGTCTCACGCGGGATCATGCTTAAGGGAAAGCCCCGAATGACTGTTCCATTGAACCAAGCGCTGCGTGTTGGTGCCTATGTCGTCAAGCAGCACCTGATCGGGCGTAAGCGCTATCCCCTGGTGCTGATGCTGGAGCCGTTGTTTCGCTGCAACCTGGCCTGCGCCGGGTGCGGCAAGATCGACTATCCGGCAGAGATCCTGAACCAGCGCCTGTCGGTCGCCGAGTGCATGGACGCGATCGACGAATGCGGCGCACCGGTGGTGGTGATCGCCGGCGGCGAGCCGCTGCTGCACAAGGAAATCGACCAGATCGTCCAGGGCGCCATCGCGCGTAAGAAGTTCGTGATCGTGTGCACGAATGCGTTGCTGCTTGAAAAGAAGATGGACCTGTTCAAGCCGTCCAAGTGGTTTTCGTGGTCGGTGCACCTGGATGGCGGAAAAACCGAACATGACATCTCGGTCTGCCAGGAGGGCGTCTATGACCGCGCGGTGGCGGCGATCGCCGAATCGAAGCGGCGCGGCTTCCGCACCATCATCAACGCCACGCTGTTCAACAACGCGGAGCCGGCGAAGGTCGCCAGTTTCTTCGACGACGTGATGGCGATGGGCGTGGACGGGATTTCGGTGTCGCCCGGCTATGCGTATGAGCGGGCGCCGGACCAGCAGCACTTCCTGAACCGAGCGAAGACCAAGGAACTGTTCCGCGGTATTTTCAGCCGCGAAGGCAAAGGCGCGTGGAAGAAGAAGTGGTCGTTCAACCAGTCTTCGATGTTCCTGGACTTCCTGGCCGGCAACCAGACCTTCCATTGCACGCCATGGGGTAACCCGACCCGCACCTATTTCGGCTGGCAACGCCCCTGCTACCTGCTGGGCGAGGGGTATGCCAAGTCGTTCAAGGAATTGATGGAAACGACGGACTGGGACAAGTACGGCACCGGCAACTACGAGAAGTGCGCCGACTGCATGGTACACTCCGGTTACGAAGCCAGCGCCGTGGCGGAGTCGGTGCGCAAGCCGTGGCGGGCGGCGGCGCAGGTGATGCGCGGGATTCGCACGGACGGGCCGATGGCGCCGGAAATCAGCCTGGAGAAGCAGCGGCCGGCGGAATACGTGTTCAGCCGGCATGTCGAGACGGCACTGAAGCGCATCCGCGCGGGCAAGAAGCCGACCGAGGAAGTGGCTGACGCGGCGGATTAGTCACGGTTGGCGGTCTGGTTCACCGCCGACACGCATTTTGGTCATGCGGGGGCGCTGGCGCTGTATCGGCGCCCGTTCGCCTCGGTCGCCGCGATGAACGCGGCGATGGTTGCACGATGGAATGAAGTCGTGCGGCCGGATGACGAGGTCTGGCATCTGGGCGATTTCGCGTTACGGGTGAGCCAGGCGACGGCGGATGCGCTGCTTCGTGCATTGAACGGGCGCAAGCATCTGATCACGGGGAATAATGATTCAGCGGCGATCGTGGCGCTGGACGGCTGGGCCAGCGTGCAGGCGTATGCCGAGATCACGGTCGACTCGCATCGGCTGGTGCTGTGCCACTATGCCTTCCGGACCTGGAACGGCATGGCCAAGGGGACGTTGAATTTGCATGGACATAGTCATGGAAGACTGAAGCCCCTGCCCCGGCAGACCGATGCTGGGGTCGATTGCTGGGACTTCCGGCCGATCGGGGTGCGGCAGATGCGTGGGGCCTAAAATGGCTTTCGCGCGACGGCTGGTCAGTCGCAGGCGCATCCATCCGTCGGGCCGGAGTCCCTGCGGACCAAGTGATGGTCGATCCACTCGGCAACCAAGCGGCGGGCTTCGTTGATCGAAGCCTCGGGATGGTGAATGCGGTAGAGCGCGGTGCAGGCTTGGAAGGCAGACATGTCGTCCGTGCCGATGTCGCGCAGTTCGCTGTACGCGGTCACCACCGCGCGCTCACACCGGCGGCCGATCTGGCTTTCCTGCACCATAGCTAAAGCCACTCCTTATTGCGAATCATTCGCATGTAAGGCAAGCATAGCCAGTCTCGTTTCGGACGGCAAGCGTGATCGGCTGTCAACAGGGATGTGGATGCCGGTCACAGTTCGGCGACGGATCCATTGGCCGAGAGCGGCACGCGGGCAACGGAGTGGCGGATGACCAGGCGGTGGGGCAGCACACGAACAGGCTCGACCGGCCGGCCGGCGATCAGGCTCAAGAGAGTATGGGCTGCGGCTTCGCCCATGGCATCGAACGGCATGTGAACCGTGGTCAACGGCGGATCGACATACTGGCCCATTTCGGTGTCGCCGCAGCCGATGATGGAAAGCGCACCGGGAATGTCGATGCCTCTTCGACGGCTCTCCGCGACAAGACCGAGCGCGAGGATGTCGCCGGTGCAGGCGATGGCGGTTGGAAGACGGTGGCCGGCCAGAAGGTGCGCCGCGGCGTTCCGCGTCGAGGCGCTGTCGTAGTCCGGCGTGACCACGCGCCAGGCTTTGGGGAGATCCAACCCGAACGCGCGGATGCGTTCCAGCGCGCCGGTGAACCTTTGGGCGACGGGTGGGGTATTGTGGATGGGGCCGGAAAACAGGGCGATCGCCCTGTGGCCCTGGGCGTACAGGTAGTCGACCGCCATCCGCAGTGCGCCGGCGTTGTCGAAGGCGACGCTTGGGTTGGATTCGGTTTCCGGCGTTACGTCTTGCACCACATAGGGCATTTTGTTGCGGGCAAGCAACGCGTGCAGCGCCGGGCTGGATGTGACGCCGGTGATGATCAGGCCATCCACGCCGCGCTCGATCAGATGCCGGGCCTGCTTCAGTTCACGGTCCGGATCGCGATTGTAGCAGTGGATGAGCAGCGCGTGTCCGGCCTCATCCAGCACGCGCTCGATCGCCGCGATTGCCGGCGCGAAGACCGGATTGGTTATGGTCGGAACCAACAGGCCGACGGCACCGGACCGCCGCGAGATCAGCGAGCGGGCCTGCTGGTTCGGAATGTAGTCCAGTTCGGCCAGGGCGCGGCGTACCGCTTCGCGCTTGGGCGGGATCACCAGTTCCGGGCGGTTCAGCACGCGGGAAACCGTGGTGACGGACACCCCGGCGGCCAGGGCGATTTCCCTGACCGTTACTTTCGGGATGGGCGCGCCTGCCATGGGAGATGGCTGACGTCAGGCCGCGACGTCGCGATATTTCTGCACGTCGCGGAAGCGGCCGAGGAGGTAGTCCCCTGCCCTGATCGGCTCATATTTCGGCGGGTTCTCCTGCGACTGGCAGGTCGGCAGGCAGGAGACCTGGGCGGTGAAGTCGAGGTTGAAGAAGGTCGGGATCGAGTAGCGTTCCCTGCCGCTGCGATTGATCACGCGATGCGGGTTCGACCGATAGATATCGTTGGTCCAGCGCTGGAACAGATCGCCGAGATTGACGACCAGGGTTCCCGGGATGAACGGCGCGCCGACCCACTCGCCGTCGCGTTTGCGCAGTTCCAGGCCGCCGACCGGATCCTGCGACAGCATGGTGATCATGCCGTAATCGGTATGCGGCGCGACGCCGAAGGCGCGATCATCGGTAATGGGCGGCTGCGGCGGGTAGTGGAACAATCGCATCTGCACCATCGGGTTGGCGCACCATTGCAGGAAGTGGTCTTGCGGCATGCCCAGGCTGAGGGCGAATACGCGCAGAAGGTGTTTGCCGAGCTTTGTCGTTTCGTCGAAGTAGCTTTCTGCGGCATCCTTGAGCCAGGGGCATTCGGCGGGCCATCGGTTCGGGCCATGCAGCGGAACGCCGGCGGCGACCAGGGGATGATCGAGCGGCAGGTCGACGCCGATCTCATAGCTTTCTTTCAGGTCGGCGGCGAAGCCGGGATGCTGGTTGATGCCCTGGGGCATGAAGCCGCGGCGGAACCGGTCGTCCATGCGGTGCGCGAGGCGTTGGGTTTCGGCCAGGTCGAAGTAGCGGCGTGTGGCGTCGAAGATGCCGTCGAAGACGGGTTCGGGGATGCCGTGGTTTTTCACGTAGAAGAAGCCGGTGTTGACGCAGGCCTGGCGGAGTGTGTCGGCCAGTTCGGTCAGGTCGCCCCCGGCGATCAGCGGCGTCAGGTCGAGAACCGGGACTTCGTCGGCGGTCGCGGCGCGGGGGATGCTGGACATTGTCTGCTCCTCACAGGGCGGTTGCTTGGGTCATGCCGAAAGGGATTGTTTGCCGGTCGTATCCATCCAGAAGATGACGCGCCGTTGCACCAGGCGGACGGCGGCGTGGAGGATTACGCCGATCAGGGACAGGACGAAGAGGATGGCGAAGGTTCCGGCCATGTCGAAGTTGAAGTTCTTCTGCATGAGCAGGTAGCCAAGGCCGGCTTTGGCGCCGACGAACTCCCCGACGATGGCGCCGATCACCGACAGGACGATGGCCACGTCGAGACCGACGAAGATATAGGGCAGCGCCTGCATCAACCGGATCATGCGAAACACCTGCCAGCGGGATGCGGTGTATGACACCATCATATCGATCTGGTCGGGCGGCGCGGCACGGAGGCCCATGATGGTGTTGGCCAGTAGCGGGAAGAACGCGATCGTCGCGGTGATGATGATCTTTGAGTTCAGACCGTAGCCGAACCAGATGACGATGATGGGGGCAACTGCAACTTTCGGCAGGGTCTGAAAGGCGACGACGTAGGGGTAGAGTAGCCGTTCGGCCAAGGGCGACAGCGCGATGATGAAACCGAGTATAAGACCGCTCAGCGCGCCCAATGCGAAGCCGGCGACGATTTCATACAGGGTGACGACGACGGCCCACTGGAAATCGGCGGATCCGACTGAACCCCATAGCGCGACGACGATCGACGACGGCGGCGGCAGCACGATGGTGGGGATATCGAGGAGGCGGACGATCGCCTCCCACCCGCCGAAGAACAGGCATCCGGTCAGGATCGGCAGCAGGGGTCCGCCCATGAAGGAACGCGTCTTCATGCGTCGAACGTTGCATGGGAGTGAAAGTGCCGGCGCAGGCGACCGGCGTAGCGGCCGAATTCGGGTGTGTTCTGCATGTCCAGGGTCCGGGGGCGTGGAAGGTCGACGTCGATCACCTCGACAATGCGGCCGGGCCGCGGGGTCATGACGACGACACGGTCCGCCAGATGGATCGCCTCTGGGATGCTGTGGGTGACCAGCAGGATCGTTTTGCGCCGCTCGCTCCAGATCCGTTGCAGTTCTTCGTTCATCGTTTCGCGCGTCATCGCGTCCAGCGCGCCGAACGGTTCGTCCATCAGCAGGATTGCCGGGTCGTGCACCAGTGCGCGGCAGATGCCGACCCGCTGCTGCATGCCGCCGGACAATTCGGAGGGATACTTTCGTTCGAAACCACTGAGGCCCACCATGCCGAGGAGTTCGCGGGCTCGGGCCTCGCCTTCGGTTCGGTTGGCGCGCTGGATCTTCACCGGCACCATCACGTTCTGCAGGACAGTCAGCCACGGCAGCAATACCGGTGCCTGGAACACGACGCCGAGGTCGCGGCTTGGGCCGGTCAGTGCGCGGCCGCGCATGGTGATTTCGCCGCGTGATCGGGCCAGGATGCCGGCAAGGATCTTGAGCAGCGTGCTTTTGCCGCAGCCACTCGGCCCGACGATGCTGATGAATTCCCCGGCGCGGATGTCGAGATGAATATCGCGCAGCGCGTGGACTTCTTCGCCGTCCCGCGTGAGGTAGGTTTTCTCGACGCCGGCGATGCGCATGAGTGCGATGTCGCGATGCTCCCGCGGATCTGGGCGGATCGGTAGGCGTTGCGCGAGGGATACCATCGGGGTCAGGCCTTGCAGGCGCCGGCAGCGTCCTGCACGGCCTTCATGTCAAAGTCGTTTATCTTCCGGAAGAAGTCGGGAATGTCGACGATCATCGATTTGGCGGCCACCGGTTTGTCGATCTGCCTGGCGTCCACCATGAAGCGGACCAGCCGGTCGTACGCGGCTGGATCGGCGTTGCCCCAGAGTGTGCCGCCGTTGAGGGCAAATCCGTCCTTCAGCGAATCGAGTTGCCCCTGGAGATTATTGAGGTCCCAGCGGACCAGCGTTGCCTCATCGGCGCCCGACGGTTTGGTGGATGGGTAGTGCTGCCAGTGCAGTTTGCGGGCGCACTCGGGGTTTGCGAGGGCGTAGATCGTTGCCTTGGCCATGCCGCGGGCGATGCCGACGACCATGTCGGGGTCCTGGTCGATGGTTCGTTGCATCACCGCGAGGGAGTAATCCGGGTATTGCCGCCAGTCGTCGCCAACCAGTTTTCGTAGTTTCAGCCCGGCGTTTTCGAAGGAGGCGACCGCGGAGGCCCAGTACAGCAGGCCCTGAACCTTGCCGGTGCGCAGCGCATCGACCGGTGGCGCGCCGAGACCGAGCGGGAGGAGGTCGACGTCGGTTGAGGGGTCGAGACCGTTGGCGCGCAGGTAGCTGTTGAAGTAGGCGATCCCGCCGGTCGCCAGGCTGAACACGCCGATGGTCTTGCCCTTCAGGTCCTTGGCGGTCTTGATCGGGCCGTCGGCCTCGACCGCGATCGACCAGTCCAGCACGCCGTTGGCCATGGCGATGCGCACCGGCAGGTTGTTCTTGGCGTTGGCCTGGATGATGACGCTGGCGTTGACCTCGCCGAACTGGACGTTGCCGCCGACCATTTGCTGGATGGACTGCAGGGAGGCGCCGACGGGCAGAATCTCGACGTCGTATCCCTCGTCCCGCCAGTAGCCGAGGGTCAAGGGAAGGGTCAGCATTGGGTAGGTAACGTTGATTATCGGGCTGCTGAGGGCGATGCTGACTTTGCGGAGCGGTTTGTCGGCGGCCGGGTTGTCGGTGGCCGGGTTGTCGGTGGGCCGGTGGTTGGCAGCCGGACTGTCGGCAGCCGGACTGTCGGCAGCCGGATTGTTGGCAGCCCGGGCGGGCCCCGTGCGGGCTATCGACTGGGCGGCCAGGCCCAGGCCTAGCAATCCGAACGTCCGACGTTGCATGAAGCCTCCGAAATCCCCCGAGCGCCGCGGTGCGGGCGTGCTCTGAAAACGTTTTCAGCAATTGGCGTGCCAGCCTTCGATCCGTGGTAGGATCAGTATCGCAGGATGCGCTTTCGGGGCGGGAGCAGCGGCCGTACCCATGGTATTTTATGGCCCGACGGGTGCGGTCGGGGGACGATGCCGATCTGTCGTCAGCCGTGACCGTCGCTCGTTTTCTTGGCAAATGCATGAATTCCGCCCATCGACACATCCCCATCGACACACCAATGTGTCGGACCGCGCCACGCGTGGGTCGTGGGACGTTGCCGCCGCGTCATGTCCGGCCCATGAGCGAGCCGCTCGACCACCATTGCCAACCCCTGGCCGTAAAGCACATATAGGCCATCATGATGCGACGCCCCCCACACGCCCCTGGGCGCCCCCGGGCCTACGCACCCGACCCGGCCGCGCCACCGGGCCGGGCGTGCGACATGCCAGGCTGTCCTGAAGCCGGAGAGTACCGCGCGCCCAAATCCCGGACCTCCCTGAACGACTACTATTGGTTCTGCCTGGAGCATGTTCGCGCCTACAACGCCGGCTGGGACTTCTACAAAGGCATGTCGCCGGCCGAGGTCGAAGCGCAACTGCGGGCCGATACCTCCTGGCAGCGCCCGACCTGGCCAATCGGCAGCCTGGGCCACGCCGCCTGGGAAGAGGATGTACTGAAGGATCCGCTGCATATTCTCGCCGCCGCGCGGATGAAAACGTCACAGCGGCCCGACCCGCAAAAGCCTCCCACGGAACTGCGGGAGCCCCTGGCCACTTTAGGCCTGTCGTGGCCCACCACCCTGGACGCGGTGAAAACGCGCTATAAGGAACTGGCGAAGCGACATCATCCCGACGCCAACGGCGGCAGCCGCGATGCCGAGGAACGGCTGAAGACCATCAATCTTGCGTACGCGGCGGTGCGCTCGCGGCTAGGAAGCGAGGCCCGGGTCGCCGCCGCTGAATAAGCGAATCAGATAAAGCGCCGCCTGCCGCCCTTGCGCGACGCGCCGCCAACGCTAGACTTTCCAGGAATTGCAACAGGAAACGCTGGACTATGAACACGGCTGTAGACATCGCCCCGCCCCGTCCGACCTCCGAGATCAATCTCCCGGACACCAAGGTCTCGGCTCGGGAGGTTTTCGGCATCGATATCGACATGGAGGTGCCGGCCTTTTCGGTGCGCACGGAGCACGTGCCCGATATCGACACCTCCTATAAATTCGACCGGGAAACCTCGTTGGCGATCCTGGCGGGTTTTGCCTACAACCGCCGCGTAATGATCCAGGGCTATCACGGCACCGGGAAATCCACCCATATCGAGCAGGTGGCGGCTCGGCTCAACTGGCCCTGCATCCGCGTCAACCTGGATAGCCACATCAGCCGTATCGACCTGATCGGCAAGGACGCCATCGTCCTGAAGGACGGCAAGCAGATCACCGAGTTCCGCGAAGGCATCCTGCCCTGGGCGCTGCAGCACGCCTGCGCGCTGGTGTTCGACGAGTACGACGCCGGCCGCCCGGACGTGATGTTCGTGATCCAGCGCGTGCTGGAAGTCGAGGGCAAGCTGACCCTGCTCGACCAGAACCGGGTGATCCGGCCGCATCCGTCGTTCCGGCTGTTCTCGACCGCCAACACGGTCGGCCTGGGCGATACGACCGGGCTGTATCACGGCACGCAACAGATCAACCAGGGCCAGATGGACCGCTGGAATATCGTTGCAACCCTGAACTACCTGCCGCATGCGATGGAAACCGGCATCGTGCTGGCGAAGATGGGCATCGATGGGACGAAGGATCCGGCGACCAAGAAGCGTATCGAAAGCATGGTCGCGCTGGCCGACCTGACTCGAGCGGGGTTCATCAATGGCGATATCTCGACGGTGATGTCGCCGCGGACGGTGATCACCTGGGCGGAAAACGCGCGCATCTTCGGCGATGTCGGTTTCGCCTTCCGGGTGACGTTCATGAACAAGTGCGATGAGGCGGAACGCTCGACGGTCGGCGAGTACTACCAGCGCTGCTTCAATGAGGACATTCCCACCGGCGGATTTACCACGCGGAAGTTCGCATAGGCGGCTGACGACTGATTTGATGGCACGACGCCTATGGTTTGGCTCGTCTGGCAACCAACCCAGTCCGTTCGGACATCGGTGACCCAGACGCGCTGAACGACGGAGGAGCGGGTTATGAGCGGGACCACCAAAGACAACGCGCGCGCCGAGGAGTTCAAACGCGCAACGGCTGGCGTGTTGCGGGCGATCGCCGAACAGCCCGATGTCCAGGTGGCGTTCCAGCCCGGCCCGTCCGGCGTGTCGGGCAAGCGGGCGCGGCTGCCGCTGCCGACACGGGCCCTGCCCGCGGCCGAGATGGCGAAGCTGCGTGGGCAGTCGGATGCCATCGCCTTGCGGCTGCGGCATCACGACGATGGGGTGCATGCCCAGCGGATGCCGACAAGGCGTGAGGCAAAGGACGCCTATGATGCGCTGGAACAGGTGCGGGTGGAGGTCGTCGGCTCGCGCTTCATGAATGGCGTGAATGCTAATTTGCGGGCAAAGCTGGCGGAGGAGTGCGAATCCGAGGGCTACGATCGGATGACTCGTAAGGACCAGTTGCCAATCGACAAGGCGTTGGCCCTGCTCGCCCGGGAACGGCTGTCCGGGGAGGTGGTGCCGGAGTCGGCGCAGCGTGTGCTGAACCTGTGGCGCGAGTCGCTGGGTGACTCGGCGGACCAGGCGCTGTCGGAGATGATGTCGGCCCAGGATGACCAGTCGGCGTTCGCTCGGGCATCGCGGAAGTTGCTGGCGGCGTTGGACCTCGCGGAGGCGGAGGTCGATGCCGAACCGGACGACAGTTCGGAGGACGGCGAGGACGGCGGCGAACAATCGGGATCGCAGGACAATTCGCAGGAGGGCGAGGGCCAGTCGGAGTCCGAACAGGATTCGATGCTGGGCGCGCAGCCGGAGGAGATGGAGGGCGAAGCTGCCGACGACGATGGGTCGGAGTCCGAGGAAGAGGCGGCAGTGGCCGAGGGCGACGATCGTCCGGGCGGTCCGCAGCCGCGCCGGGAACGGCCGAACCCGGACAGCGATGCGGTGTATCGCGCCTACACGCGGCAGTTCGATGAAGAGGTCGATGCCGAGGACCTGTGCGACGCGGATGAGTTGTCGCGGCTCCGGCAGCAACTGGACCAGCAACTGCAGCATCTGCAGGGGGTGATTTCCAAGCTGGCGAACCGGTTGCAGCGCCGGCTGCTGGCGCAGCAGACCCGCTCCTGGGAGTTCGACCTGGACGAGGGCATGCTGGATGCCGGCCGGCTGGCGCGGGTGGTGATCAACCCGTTGTTGGCGTTGTCGTACAAGCGCGAACTGGACACCGAGTTCCGCGATACCGTGGTGACGCTGCTGATCGACAACTCGGGGTCGATGCGCGGGCGGCCGATCACCGTGGCGGCGATGTGCGGCGACATCCTGGCCCGCACGCTGGAACGCTGCGCGGTGAAGGTGGAGGTGCTGGGGTTCACCACGCGGGCGTGGAAAGGCGGACAGAGCCGCGAGAAATGGGTGCAGGACGCCAAGCCGCGCAATCCGGGACGGCTGAACGATCTGCGCCACATTATCTATAAGGCGGCTGATTCGCCGTGGCGGCGGGCGCGGAAGAATCTCGGGCTGATGCTGCGCGAGGGCTTGCTGAAGGAGAATATCGACGGCGAGGCGCTGCTTTGGGCGTATCGCCGCCTGCTGGCCCGGCCGGAGCACCGGCGGATCCTGATGGTGATCTCCGACGGCGCGCCGGTGGATGATTCGACGCTGTCGGTCAATCCTGGGAACTATCTGGAAAAGCACCTGCGGGAGGTGATCCGCGATATCGAGAACCGCGACCAGGTCGAGCTGATCGCGATCGGGATCGGCCATGACGTGACGCGGTATTACCGGCGCGCGGTCACGATCGTCGATGCCGAGGAACTTGGCGGCACGATGATGAAGAAGCTGACGGAACTGTTTGACGAAGACATGGAAGCCGCGTGGGCGCGGGCTGCCGGGGAACGGGCGGCGATTGTTGTTTAGCTTGACTTTTGGGAAGAGTTGGCCATATGCACGCAGATGGAACGCATATTGCCTGAGATGATTGAGTATCCGGTTTCTACGGCCAAGCCATCGGGGTTTGCTGAAGCTCCGGTTGCATGGTTGCCGTATGTCCGGGAGGGTCTGCCGCTTTCGGTGGTCGATGAGGCGTTGGCGGATGGGCGAATTTCGGCTGCTGAGCTCGATCGGCTGGCGCTGTCGCGCAAGACATTGGCGCACCGGCGCAGCCTGGGATCGTTGACCCCTGATCAGTCCGATCGGCTTAGCCGTCTGCTTCGGATGATCGAGGAGGCGGAAACGACTTTTGGCGATCGTGCTAAGGCGCATGCGTGGCTGCGCCGCCCGACGGCGTTGCTGGACGGGGAAGCGCCGCTGGATCGTCTGGATACCGATATCGGCACACGGCAGGTGGAAGCGATCCTGGGCCGCATCGAGCATGGGCTTGCCGCCTGATGCTGGGTTGGCGGCTTTGCCGCCGCCCGCATGCGGATTTGGATGGTGAGGGTGCCCGTCGGTTCGGGGGACGCTGGAACAGTCCCGGCCGGCCCGTCGTGTATCTGGCCGAACACCCCGCTCTGGCGACGCTGGAGGTGCGGGTTCACCTCGATCTGCCGCTCGAATTGCTGCCGGCGGATTATGTGCTGATGCAGGTGCAGGTGCCGGATACCATGACCAACCAGACCATAAGCAACCTGACTGGGAGCCACCCGACTGGGAGCCACCAGACTGGGAGCCATCAGACTGGGAGCCATCAGGCCGCGGTGCCGGCCGACACGGTTTCGGTCGGGAACGCCTGGCTGGCCGAAGCGCGAGAGCCGGTTCTGCGGGTACCCTCGATCCTGGTTCCGCATGCGTGGAATATCCTGCTGAACCCGCGCCATGCCGAAGCCGGACGAACGCGCGTCATAGCGGTCGAACCGTTTCGGTTCGACCCGCGCCTGTGGCGGCCATCTGCCAATGAGGGTTAGCCCGCCTGGAAGGGTT
>DATARX010000216.1:0-5447 GCA_036263955.1 Rhodopila sp. | reverse complement strand
CCGACCAGCGGCAGCCATGTGATCAGCGACAGGATCGGGAAGCCGGCGGCGTTGCCGGTGGCGATTGCAAGAGAGGCGTTCATGATCTCACCGGCCCCAAAGGCTATTGGCCATGAAGATACCGACCAGCACGACGACGCCGATCAGCATGACGAAGGCATAGACGGCCAGGGAGCCGGTCTGGATTTTGACGACCTGCCGCGATCCGTCGCTGGCCAGTTCGGCCAGCCCGTTCGGCACCCCGTCGATGATGGTTGCGTCGCCCACCTGCCAGAACGTCCGCGCCAGGCGGATCGCCGGCTGCACCAGGATCGCGTTGTACAGTTCGTCGAAATACCACTTGTTCAGCAGGAAGCGGTAGATCGGGCCGAAGCTTTCAGCCAGCCGGACCGGCAGCAGCGGATTAACGATATACATCACGTAGGCCAGCCCGATCCCGAGCAGCCCGAAGACGAGCGGCGCGAACTCGACCCATTCGGGAACGTGCTCGAGGTTTTCGATCACGTGGTTATGCGGCCCGTTGAAGATCGCGCCATTCCAGAAATGCTGCCAGTCGGCGCCGATGAACCAGTTGTCCAGCAACCGGCCGGCGAAGATCGCACCGATCGACAGCACCACCAGCGGCGCCAGCATCACCCAGGGGCTTTCGTGCGCGTGCTCCAGCACATGATGGTCGGCGCGCGACTTGCCATGGAACGTCATGAACAACAGCCGCCAGGAGTAGAATGCGGTCAGGAATGCCGCCAGCACGGTGCAGACAAAGGCATACATCCCAATCCCGGTGCCGGAGGCATAAGTCGCCGAAATGATCGCGTCCTTCGAAAACGCCCCGGACATCAACGGCAGGCCGGCCAGCGCCCAGTTGCCGATCCACATCACGGTGCAGGTCACCGGGATGACCTTCGCCAGCCCGCCCATCTTCCGCATATCCTGCTCATCGGACATCGCATGGATGACGGACCCGGCGGAGAGGAACAGCAGCGCCTTGAAGAAGGCATGCGTGATCAGGTGGAACACCGAGGCCTGGTAAGCGCCGACGCCGGCGGCCGCGAACATGTAGCCAAGCTGCGAACAGGTCGAATAGGCGATGACCCGCTTGATGTCGTTCTGCACGCAGCCGATCGTCGCGGCGAACAGCGCCGTCGACGCACCGATGAAGGTGACGAAGCCCAGCACATACGGCGCGTATTCCATCAGCGGCGACATCCGCGCCATCAGGAACACGCCCGCGGTCACCATGGTCGCGGCATGGATCAGCGCGGAGACCGGTGTCGGCCCCTCCATCGCGTCCGGCAGCCAGACGTGGAAGCCAAGCTGCGCCGACTTGCCCATGGCGCCGATGAACAGCAGGAAGCCGATCACCTCGATCGCCGGGAAGGTGGTGCCGAACAGCGCGTAGGTATCGGCGCCATGCTGCGCCACCGCCGGAAAGATGGTGGAAAATTCGATGGAACCGAACTTGAAGAAGATCAGCGCGATCCCGACCGCGAACGGCAGGTCGGCCATGCGGTTGACGACGAACGCCTTGATCGCCGCGGCGCAGGCCGACGGCCGGTCATACCAGTAGCCGATCAGCAGGTAGGAGCACAGGCCGACGCCTTCCCAGCCGAAAAACAGCTGCGCCAGGTTGTCCGCCGTCACCAGCATCAGCATGGCAAAGGTGAACAGCGACAGGTAGGCGAAGAACCGATACCGCGGCCGGGATTCATGCCCCATGTAGCCGATCGAGTAGACATGGATCAGCATCGACACGAACGACACCATCGCCACCATTGCGGCGGACAACGTGTCGTAGCGCAACGCCCATTCGACGTGGAACCGACCGGAATCGATCCAGCTGCCAAGGTCGAGCACGCCGGGATCGGCGCCGCCCGTCAGTTGAAAGAACGCCAGCGGCCCGCAGATCGCTGCGACCACCATACCGGCGATGGACACGCCCATGGCGGCTTTGTCGCCGATCACCCGGCCCAGCAGGCCGGACACCAGCGCGCCCGCCAACGGCGCGAAAACGGCGAGACCGTAGAACATGCTCAGCCCTTCATCAGGTTGACGTCTTCAACCTGGATCGACCCGCGATTGCGGAAGTAGATGACGACGATGGCCAGCCCGATCGCCGCCTCGGCCGCTGCGACGGTCAGCACCAGCATCGCCATCACCTGCCCGGCAAGGTCGCCATGCGCGGCCGAAAAGGCAACGAAGTTGAGGTTGACCGCGAGCAGGATCAGCTCGATCGACATCAGGATGACGATGACGTTCTTGCGGTTCAGGAAGATGCCGAAAATGCCCAGAACAAGCAGGATGGCGGAGACCACCAGATAGTGGCCCAGACCAACAACCATCATGACCGCAACTCCTCACGCCGTGTCATGGCCGCCCGCGCCATGCCGGGCGTATTCAAGGGAAAGGCGTGGGTGGCCGGCACAGGGCCGGCCATGACACAAAAGGCGGCACCCTGCCCGGCCACGGCACCATGGCGCGGCCTGGCGACCAACCGATCAATGTCCATGACCGTGCCCCCCGGCGTCCGCGTGTTCCTCCACCGGCTCGACCTCCGGCGGCTTCGGCCGCAGATGACCGCCCGACTGGGTCGTGCCGGCGCCAATCGACACCGACATCATCTCCAGCGTCTCGACCACGGTGCGTTCGGTCTGACGCCGGATGTCCTGGTGCCGCGATGTCTTGCGGTCGCGCAGCGTCAGCACGATCGCACCGATCATCGCCACCAGCAGGACCAGCCCGGCGGTCTGGAAGAGGAAGATGTAATCCGTATACAGGACCCGCCCCAGCGCCTCGGTGTTCGAAAGCCCGGCCGGCATCGGCGACATCCGCAACTGCACCGCGCTCGGTGCCAGTGTCCAGCCGCCCATCACGATGGCCAGTTCGATGAACAGCACCGCACCCACGGTCGCGCCGACCGGCAGGTAGCGCTGATACCCGCTGCGGAGTTCAGCGAAGTCCACGTCCAGCATCATCACCACGAACAGGAACAGCACCGCGACCGCGCCGACGTAGACGATGACCAGGATCATCGCCAGGAACTCGGCCCCGGCGATCAGGAACAGCGCGGCGGCATTGAAGAACGCGAGGATCAGGAACAGCACCGAGTGCACCGGATTACGCGCGCTGACCACCATCGCCGCCGACACCAGCAGGATCGCGGCAAAGATATAAAACAGGATCCCGGTAATCATCTGTAGGGTGCGTCCAGTTCCAGCCGGCGCGCCAGCTCCGGTTCCCACCGGTCGCCGTTCGCGAGCAGCTTGTCCTTGTTGTACATCAGCTCCTCACGCGTTTCGGTGGCGAACTCGAAGTTCGGCCCCTCGACGATCGCGTCCACCGGGCAGGCTTCCTCGCACAGCCCGCAATAGATGCATTTGGTCATGTCAATGTCGTAGCGCGTGGTGCGGCGGGAGCCATCCTCCCGCGGTTCCGCTTCGATGGTAATCGCCTGCGCCGGGCAGATCGCCTCGCACAGCTTGCAGGCGATGCAGCGTTCCTCGCCGTTCGGGTAGCGGCGCAGCGCGTGCTCGCCTTTGAAGCGCGGGCTGATCGGCCCCTTTTCGTAAGGGTAGTTGATCGTCACCTTCGACTTGAAGAAGTAGCGCAGCGTCAGCCCCATGCCGGCAAGAAGTTCGCCAAGGACAAGGCTGCGCGCGGTACGGTCCAGGAATGCCATTAAATGGGCTCCTTGGTGGACGTGGTGGGCAGGGTTTTACGCATTGGAGAGGCTTTACGCATTTGGCAGCCATCCGAAGGCCATCAGCGCCCCGGCGGTGATAACCAGCCAGAGCAGCGACAGCGGCAGGAACACCTTCCAGCCCAGCCGCATCAGTTGATCGTAGCGGTAGCGTGGGAACGTCGCGCGCACCCACAGAAAGAAGAACAGCACCAGGCAGATCTTCAGCACGAACCAGATCACGCCAAGCTGCGGGAGAATGCCGAACGGACCGTACCAGCCACCCAGGAACAGGATAGTGGTCATCGCGCTCATGAGGATCATGTTGGCGTATTCGCCGAGGAAGAACAGCGCGAAGCTCATCGACGAGTATTCGACGAAGAACCCGGCGACGATCTCCGACTCACCTTCGGGCAAATCGAACGGCGAGCGGTTGGTTTCCGCCAGTGCCGAGATGAAGAACACCACGAACATCGGGAACAGCGGGATGCAGAACCACAAATGCTGCTGTGCCCGCACGACGTCCGTCAGGTTCAGGCTGCCCACGCAGAGCAGCACGGACACGAGCACGAAGCCCATCGAGACTTCGTAGCTGACCATCTGCGCCGCGGAACGCATCGCGCCGAGAAACGCGTATTTGGAGTTCGACGCCCAGCCCGCGATGATGATCCCGTAGACACCGAGCGAGGAAATCGCGAACAGGTAAAGAATGCCGACATTGATATCGGCCCCGACCCAGCCGTCGTTCACCGGAATGACCGCCCAGGCCAGCATCGCCAGCGCGAAGGTCAGCATCGGCGCCATCAGGAACAGCAGACGATTCGATCCCGAGGGGATGATCGTCTCCTTCATCAACATCTTCAGCGCGTCGGCGAAGGGCTGCCACAGGCCGAACGGACCGACGACGTTCGGCCCCTTGCGCAATTGAACCGCGGCCAGGACCTTGCGTTCGGCGTAGGTCAGGTAGGCGACGCCGATCAGCAGCGGCACCAGCAGCGCCAGCGCTTCGATAAAGGTCAGGATAACCAGGCCGATATCGGTGTGGTGGAAGAAATCATACATCGGCTTACTCCGCCGCCAACACGGGGGCCGCCAGCGCCGGTGCGGACTGTGCTTCCACACAGGCGGCCATGGTCGGGCTGGACCGGCTGATCGGATCGGTCACGTAGTAATTCGCCACCGCGGAGGCCAGCGGCGCATCGGCCAGTACCGTCGGGTCGCCGGCCGGCCCGGTGTGATCGGAACAGCCGAAGCGCGTCAGGAAACCGACCCGGCCGAACACCGGATTGATCTGCTCCATCCGGGTGCGCAGGGCCTCGATGGTGTCGTAGGGCAGTGTCTTGCCGATCACCGTGCTGAACGCGCGCAGGATGGTCCAGTCCTCCCGAGCCTCACCCGGCGGATACACCGCCATGAAACCGCGCTGCGCCCGACCTTCGGTGTTCACGTAGGTGCCGGATTTTTCCGTATAGGCCGCACCCGGCAGGATCACGTCCGCCCGCTGCGCGCCGGCATCGCCGTGATGGCCCTGGTAAACCACGAACGTGCCCGCCGCGATCCGCGCCGGATCGAACGCATCGGCCCCCAACAGCCAGAGCAGGTCGACCCCGCCGCCCAGCATGGCATCAACGGTCTTGCTGTTCGGGCCGGGCACGAAGCCCAGATCCAGCGCACCCACCCGGCCTGCCGCCGTGTGCAGCACGTTGAACCCGTGCCAATCGCTCGACAGCGCGCCCACCTGGGCCGCCAGCCGCCATGCCGACGCCAGGAT
>DATARX010000166.1:0-8411 GCA_036263955.1 Rhodopila sp. | reverse complement strand
GTTTGTCTATGCGATGGGGTCATTGTCGAATATCGGCAAGCCGTCACTGGCGGTGCCGCTGCCGACGCTGCCGCAACGGCAGAACAAGGTGCCGGACCTGATCCCGGTCGCGCGAATCTCCGATCTGCTGCTGAACCCGGGCCTGGAGTATGATTTCAACGGGCGGCGGCTGAGCTATCCCGATATCAAGCTGGTGTACTGGGCCGGCGGCAATCCGTTTCACCACCACCAGGACATCAATCGGTTGCGGGAGGCGTTTTCACGTCCCGATACGGTGATCGTGCATGACTCTGCCTGGACCGCCACCGCGCGGCATGCCGATGTCGTGTTTCCGGCGACGGTGACGCTGGAGCGGGCCGACATTGGCGCCGCCGGCAATGATCCGCTGCTGGTGGCGATGCACCCGGTCGCCGCGCCGTTCGGCCAGGCACGGGACGACTACGCGATCTTTTCCGACCTCGCGGAGCGGCTCGGCGTGGCGGAGAGCTTCACCGAAGGGCGGTCAGTCGAAGGCTGGCTCCGGCATCTGTATGAACCGACGCGGGCGGCGTTGGTCGCGTTGGGGCACGACGCGCCGGATTTCGACGCGTTCTGGGCGGCGGGCGGGGTGACCCTGCCGACGCTGCCATGGGACGGCGGCGTGGTACGCGCATTCCGCCAGGATCCGGAGCGGCGGACATTACCGACGCCGACCGGCATGGTGGAGATCGCGTCTGCCACCATCGCCAGCTTTGGCTACGACGATTGCCTGGGTCATCCGGCCTGGCTGCCGCCGGTGGACGGTGTGGGCAGCGCCGTGATGCGAGATTTCCCGCTGCATCTGGTGGCGAATCAACCGGCGACGCGGCTGCACAGCCAACTCGATTTCGGGGCGACCAGCATGGCGTCGAAGATCCGGGGGCGGGAGCCGGTGCGGATCCATCCGTCCGATGCGGCGCCGCGGGGTATCGCCGATGGGGACGTGGTTCGGCTGTTCAACCATCGCGGTGCCTGCCTGGCGGGCGCCGTTATTAGTGAGGCGGTTCGTCCGGGGGTTGTTCAGCTCGCCACCGGCGCGTGGTACGACCCGATCGATCCCGCGATGGACAATCCGCTGTGCGTGCACGGCAATCCGAACGTGCTGACGCGCGACGCCGGGACGTCCAAGCTGGCGCAGGCCTGCACCGGGCAACTGACCGTCGTGCAGGTCGAACGCTACGGGGGCGCATTGCCCCCGATCCGCGCGTTCGACCCGCCGAACGGATGATCGGCCAGAGGCTGGATTACATCGGGGGAACCAGACCGTCCTTGCCGACGCCGATCCGGGTCGCCGTCAGGCTCTCGTCGGCGTTATGGGTCACGAAGGCGATGATATGGGCACCTTTCTTGAGGTCCGCCTGGGTTGCCGGCAGATAGGTGATGATCGGTGCGCCCTCGGGGACGAAAACCTTCTGTTCGCCGCCTTTGTAAGTCAAGGTCAGGTATCGCCCGTTGGAGACCTTCAGGTCGCCGACCGTGCCGTTCGTCATGGTGCTGCCGGAGCCAAGGTCCCAAGGACGATGGCCTTCGCCGACGCCGCGCATTGATTCGGGGAACACCTGGATTTCCAGCGCCTTCAAGGTGCCGTCCGGCTGCGTCATCGCCGCGGTGCCAATGAAGGAGCCTGGTTTGATCGCGTCGATCGCGATCGGCGCGATGATGGTGACCCCGACATTGTCGGCGATCTTCAGGGTGACTTTCTCACCGGCACGGGTTGTGACGTGCAGTTCGTGGGCATCGACCGCGTCGATGGTGCCGCGGACACGGGTTTGCGCCGGTGCCTGGGCGAAGGCGACCGCGGTGAGGCTCAGGAGACCGATGGCGGCGAACATCGAGCGTCTGGGTAGTGACATTTCGGCTTCCCCTTATTGCGAATACAATACGTCGGCACGACAGTTGGCACGGGAGATGCGCGTTAACAAGCTTGCACGCCATCTGGCCATTCCATAGCTGACGCCTACCCGACATGGGTTCGTTTGTGAACGACACCAGGATCAACTGATGATTGTCATAACCGCCGACAATGCCGCTTACGATCCTAACCGCTACACTTTGCCCAGCGAAACGCGACCATATTGGGAGGTTCCGGCCCGAGCCGAGGCGCTGCTTGGTGCGCTACGGGTGGGTGGTCTGGCGACGAAGCCGGCCGGCGATCACGGGCTGGCACCGATCGCCCGTGTGCATGATGCGGGCTACCTGTCGTTCCTGGAGACGGCGTTTGCCCGTTGGCAGGCGGTGCCGGGGGCCGGTC
Organism: Rhodopila sp.; assembly: GCA_036263955.1. Lineage (GTDB taxonomy): Bacteria > Pseudomonadota > Alphaproteobacteria > Acetobacterales > Acetobacteraceae > Rhodopila. The sequence continues at coordinate 6,142 of DATARX010000166.1, read as the reverse complement.
CGATCCTGCGTGCGCCGGCTTATGCGGTCCGCCACAAGGGCCGGTGTCCGGTCGGGGTCGCCGGGCAGGCGGGATGGTATCTGAGTAGCGTTACGGCGCCGATCATCGAGGCAACCTGGACCGCCGCGGTGGGATCCGCCCATGCGGCGATCGAAGCGGCAGATGCCGTTTCGGCCGGCGAGCACTTTGCGTACGCGTTGTGCCGTCCGCCCGGCCATCACGCGCACACGGATATGGCGGGTGGGTTCTGCTATCTGAACAATGCGGCGATCGCGGCGCAGCGGATGCTGGATCGCGGCATCGGCCCGCTTTCGATCCTGGATTTCGACGTTCACCACGGCAACGGCACGCAGCAGATTTTCTATGATCGCGACGATGTATTTTATGCCTCGGTGCATGGCGATCCCGCCGGGCTGTATCCCTGGTTTGCAGGGTATGCCGACGAAACGGGCGAGGCGAGCGGGATCGGCTGGAACCTTAATCTGCCACTGCCGCCCGGCGCGGGGGACGATGCGTTTGCCGCCGCCGTGGGGCAGGGGCTGGACGCCATCGCCGGGAAGCGCCCGGCGGCGCTGATCGTTTCGGTCGGGTTCGATGCGCAGGCGGGTGATCCGGCCGCGAACCTGAGGGTGGGGGCCGGCGGCTTCGAGGCGGTTGGTCGTCTGGTCGCCGGCGTCGGGCTGCCGACGGTGTTGATCCAGGAAGGCGGCTATCTGGTGGAGCGGCTGGGCGCGAATCTGACGGCGTTCCTGACCGGGCTTGGGGTGTTCCGATGATCCGCCGCCGCACGCTGCTGGCGGCCGCGGGGGCGTTGGCGCCATTGGCTGCTCCCCGTATCGGCCTTGGCGCCGAGGCTGCGGTGTTGAAGTTCATTCCGCAGGCGGACCTCGCGGTGCTCGATCCGATCTGGAGCACGGCCTATGTGACCCGCAACCATGCGATGATGGTGTTCGACACGCTTTATGGCATGGACAGCGCGTACCGCATTTCGCCGCAGATGGTTGCAGGCCATACGACCAGCGCCGATGGCCTGACCTGGAACCTGACGCTGCGGCAGGGGCTGTTATGGCACGATGGCCAGCCGGTGCTGGCGCGAGACTGCGTCGCCAGCATCCGGCGCTGGGGTGCCCGCGACAGTTTCGGCCAGATCCTGCTGGCGGTGACCGACGACCTGTCGGCGCCGGACGACAAGACGATCCGCTTTCGGCTGAAGCGTCCGTTTCCGTTGTTGCCGGCCGCCTTGGGCAAGCCCGGGTCCAGTGTCTGTTCGATGATGCCGGAACGGCTGGCGCTGACCGATCCGTTCAAGCAGGTCACGAAAATCGTCGGCAGCGGCCCATTTCGTTTCAAGGCGGACGAACACATCGCCGGAGCGCGCGCGGTCTATGAGCGCAACGTGGCCTATGTGCCGCGGGCGGACGGCACTGCCAGCTTCACCGCCGGCCCGAAGGTCGTACGGGTCGATCGCGTGGAGTGGACTGTCATGCCGGATGCCGGCACCGCCGCCGCGGCGATGCAATCCGGTGAGATGGACTGGTGGGAGTCTCCGACTTTCGATCTGCTGCCGTTACTGAAACAAAGCGCCGACCTGCGCGTCTTGCCGCCGGACCCGATGGGTTTCATGGGCAATATGCGAATGAACGAGTTGCAGCCGCCGTTCAATAATCCGGCGCTGCGCCGAGCGCTGCTGGGGGCGGTGAGCCAGGAGGATTATATGTCCGCCGCGGCCGGTGATCCGGCCAACTGGCGGTCCGGTGTGGGCGTGTTCTGTCCGGCATCGCCGATGGCGAGCCAGGCTGGGCTGCAGGCGCTGACCAGTCCGCGGGATCTGAAGGCGGTCGCCAGGGCGGTTGCCGCATCGGGCTACAACAATGAACGCACGGTGCTGCTGATCCCTTCGGATTTCCCGGTGCTCAAGGCGCTTGGCGACGTGGGGGCGGATCTGCTCAAGCGCATCGGGATGAACGTCGATGCGCAATATTCCGATTGGGGAAGCATGGTGGAGCGGTTGGTGAAGACCGATCCGGTCGAACAGGGTGGCTGGAGCCTGTTTCACACCTACTGGTCGGGCCTCGATCAGTTCGATCCGGCGGTGCATGTCTATCTGCGCGGCAATGGCAAGGCGGCGACGCGTGGCTGGCCGACCAGCGAGACGCTGGAATCGTTGCGGGATGCGTGGATGTCGTCCGGCGATGCCGCGGACCAGAAGCGGATCGCGGCGCAGATGCAGGAACAGGCTTTTGTTGATGTGCCGTATATTCCGCTGGGCCAGATCCTGGCGCCCATGGTGACCCGCCGGGAGGTGACCGACGTACCGACGGGGTATGCGCTGTTCTGGAACGTGCGGAAGGGGTGAGCAGCGGTCCTTGGCGGCTTGCCGGTTGACGCGGTAATCATGGGGCCGAAAAGGCAGGTCGGCCACGACCGCCGCGGAGGAACGCAATGGCCCTGGATCATGCTCGCACCGGCTCCGACTGGATCGCGCCCGATTGCGCCGGCATGGATTTCTTTGCCACCGACCCGGGATTGCGCGATCTGCTGGCGATCTATCTGCCTGCCGATACGCTGCATCACCTGACTCCGCACTTCCAGCGGCTCGGGCAACTTGGCGGCGGACGGCTGGATGAACTGGCGCGAGTCGCGGACCGTCATCCGCCCGTGCTGCACCCTCGGGATCGATTCGGCCGGGATCAGGACTGGATCGAATACCACCCGGCCTATCGGGAGATGGAGCAGATCGCGTTCGGTGACTTCCAGTTCCATGCCATGTCGCATCGCGGCGGGGTGCTGGGGATGGACCGCCCGCTGCCGCCGGTGGCGAAATACGCGTTCCAGTACCTGTTCGTGCAGGCGGAATTCGGGCTGATGTGCCCGATCAGCGTGACGGACACGTCGATCCATCTGATCCGTACCTTCGGCAGCAATTCGTTGCAGGATTACCTGTTGCCGAAGATGCTGGCTGCGGACCTTTCCTCGCTATGGAAAGGCACGCAGTTCATGACCGAGAAAGCCGGCGGATCGGATGTCGGCGCGATTGAAACTATCGCGTGCAATGAGGACGGCGTCTGGCGTTTGTATGGCGAGAAATGGTTTTGTTCCCATACCGACGCAGACGTTGCGCTGATGCTGGCCCGGCCTGAAGGCGCGCCCGGTGGAACCAAGGGGCTGGCGCTGTTCGCGCTGCCTCGGCGCATCCGGGATGGGTCGCGGAACGCGTATCGTATCGTGCGCCTGAAGGACAAGCTTGGCACCAGGTCGATGGCCAGTGGCGAGATCCGGTTGGAGGGCGCGGAAGCGTACCTGGTCGGGCAACAGGACCAGGGGCTGAAGCAGATGATGGAGCAGGTGAACCTGTCCCGCCTGTCGCACGGCGTGCGTGCCGCCGCGATGATGCGCCGCTGCGTGAACGAGGCCCTGGCGGCCGCGCGCGGGCGGACGGCGTTTGGGCGGACGGTGGCGGATTTTCCCTTGATGCGGCGGCAGTTGATGAAGCTGCTGGTGCCGGCGGAGCAGGCGCTGTCGATGGCGCTATGCACCGCCGACGCGCTGGGGCGCGGGGCGTCGGCAGAACTGCGCATCCTGACCGGGTTGCTGAAGCTGCGGGCGTGCCGCGACAATGCGGTGGTGGCGACCGGGGCGATGGAGGCGCGCGGCGGCAACGGCTACATCGAGGACTGGGTGAACGCACGGCTGATTCGCGACGCCCAGGTCGGGTTGTTGTGGGAAGGCACCAGCAATATCAACGCGCTGGACGCGATCGGACGGGCGGTCGGCAAGTCCGGTGCGCATCTGGCGTTGCAGTCGATGCTGCGCGGGCGTCTGGCCGAGGCTGCCTCCTTGCCGGCACCATTCAGAGCGGCGTTAGGGAGCACGCTGGATCGTGCCATCGGGCTGGCGGAGCGTGTTGCCGGAAATGGGCCGGAGACCTTAGCGCGGCAGGCCGCGACCGCGCTGTATGACGTCAGCAGCGCGGTGCTGCTGGCGTGGGAAGGGTCGCGGCCGGGTGCGGACGCCCGGCGCGCGCTGCTGTCGCGGTTCGTGCTGGCGCACCGGTTGTCGGCGGCGGACCCGCTCGCGCCCGAGGAAGCCGCATGGGAGGCACCCGCCACCACCGCTTTGCTTAGCAGCCGGAGGCTGGACATGGCTGACGTCGCACCGATGCTGGTGTAGCGGCGGAGGCTGGTCACAAGCCCGCGCGACAGTGAACGCCGAGGGTCCACGCTCGTCATTGTTGGTGACGCATGGGGGGCCAGGGCATGTCGCAGCACGACGTCGCATTGTTGACCGAACTGGCCGATGGCCAGGTCCGTCCGGTCACGGTGGAAGACACGCGGATCCTGCTGTTCCGCGAGGGTGACACCATTCACGCGGTGGGAGCGACCTGCCCGCATGCGGGTGCCCCGTTGGCGGAAGGGGTGCGCGATGGCCATCGCATCATCTGTCCCTGGCACAAGGCGACGTTCTGCCTTCGCACCGGGGCGCTGCTGGAGCCGCCGGCGGTGGATGACCTGCCGCATTATGCGGTCCGCCGTGACGGGGACAGGGTCGAGGTCACGCTGCCGGCGGAGCAACCGGCGCAGCCGGCCCCATCCGTCGATCAGCGCGTGTCCGTCGATCAGCGCGTGTTTGGCGATCAGCGCGTGTTTGCCATTATCGGTGGCGGGGCGGCCGGCGCGCTGGCCGCCCAGACGCTACGGCAGGCCGGTTTCGGTGGGCGGATCATCATGCTCGATCGGGAAAACCGGGTGCCGTACGACCGCACGCTGCTGAGCAAATACCATCTCTCGGGCCAGCCCGGGGCGGAGAAATCCCCGCTGCAATCCCAGTCTTTCTACCGGCAGCAGGGCATCGAGCGGCGCACCGCGGAGGTGGAGGTGCTGGAGGCGGGGGCCAAGACCATCCATTGCGCCGACGGGACGACGCTGACCTACGACGCGGCCCTGCTGGCGACGGGCGCGGCCCCCATCCTGCCGCACCTTCCTGGGGCGCATCTGGACAACGTCTTCTTGCTGCGATCCCGCCAGGATGCCGACGCCATCCTGGCGCAGGCGGAGCGCAGCGAGCGGGCAGTGATCCTGGGGGCCAGCTTCATCGGCATGGAAGTCGCCGCCAGCCTGCGGGAACGGGGGCTGGAAGTGACCGTCGTCGGCCGGGAAAGCGCGCCGTTCGAGAAGCAGTTGGGTGCCCGTGTCGGCAATGCCTTCGTTGCGCTGCATCGCCGGCAGGGCGTCATGTTCCGGCTGGGCGCGGCGATCGAGGTGCTGACTGGCGAGCGCTCGGTCGAGGCGGTGACACTGGCCGGTGGCGAACGCCTGCCGGCGGACCTTGTGGTCGTCGGTTTCGGGGTCAAACCGGTCACGTCCTACCTGCGCGGGGTGACGCTGAACGACGACGGCAGCGTCAGCGTCGATGCCTCGTTGAAGGCGGCGGACGGGCTGTATGCGGCGGGCGACATCGCGCGCTTTCCGTACCGGGACGCGTCGATCCGGGTCGAGCATTGGCGGGTGGCCGAACAGCAGGGGCGGGTCGCGGCGCTGGCGATGATGGGGCGGGCGGTCCGTTACGATAAAGTCCCAGTGTTCTGGACGATCCAGTATATGAAGCAACTGGACTATATTGGCCATGCCGCCGACTGGGACGATGTCGTTATCCATGGGGATCTCGAGAAACCGGCGTTCCTGGCGTATTATGTGAAGAACGGCCGCGTGGTTGCGGCCGCCGGCTTCGATCGGGACAGGGATACCGGCGCGCTGATCGTGCTGTTCGAGCAGCGCCAGGATTGGACGCCAGACGCGCTCGGGGACGCGCCGTCGCGTTTGCTGCGGCCCTGACCCAGGTTCCTGCCCGGGAGCGCGCCTGCGCTCAGCAGCACGTTGTCACCGGTCTGCCTGCCACGTGAATTCTGGCTCTTTTGCCGACTCGGGACTAGGCTTTCGCTGAACCGCGCAGCGCGCGGAGTCGTGAAACGGGGGTGCTCAATGCTGAAAATATCCAAGCGCGCGGGTCTGATGGCGGCGGCGGCGACGTTTGCCATCCTGTTGACCGGCGCGGCGCAGGCGCAGATCCATATCGCCACGGCCGGTCCGATGACGGGTGAGTATGCGGCGTTCGGCGACCAGATGCGGAAGGGCGCGGAACAGGC
>DATARX010000084.1:0-3592 GCA_036263955.1 Rhodopila sp. | reverse complement strand
ACACCGCAATTGGCTGGCTCCGATGGAACGCACGATGAAATCCTACGAAACCATCCTGACTGAAACGATCGGCGACCACCTGCTGAAGGTCACGCTCAACCGGCCGGAGGTCGGCAACGCCCGCAACACCCAGATGGGTCGCGACCTGCTCGATCTGTGGACCGGGCTGATCGACGATCCCGGCGACATCCGCTGCGTCATCCTGACCGGCGCCGGCGAAAAGATCTTCTGCGCCGGCGGCGACCTGAAACAGCGCAAAGGCCTGACGCCCAGGCAGTGGCAGCACCAGCACGAAATATTCGAGCGTGGCCGCGACGCGCTGCTGGAATGTCCGGTACCGGTGATCGCCGCGATCAACGGTCATGCCTATGCCGGCGGGCTGGAAACCGTCCTGGTCTGTGACTTCGCCTATGCCGTCTCCAGCGCCAGGTTCGCGCTGACCGAGGTCACCATCGGCATCATGCCGGGCGGCGGCGGCACCCAGACCCTGCCCCGCATCGTCGGCGAGCGCCGCGCCAAGGAGATCATTCTTACGGGCAAGCCGTTCTCCGCCCAGCAGGCGCTGGACTGGGGCATCCTGAACCAGGTCTGCGAACCCGGCACGCTGATGGACCAGGTGCTGCAGACGGCCCGAACCATCTGCGACAACGCGCCGCTGTCGGTACGACAGGCGAAGAAATCGATCCATCACGGACTGCAGATGGACCTCAAGCGCGGCCTGATGTTTGAGGTCGAAGCCTATAACCGGCTGGTGGATACCGAGGACCGCCGCGAAGGCGTGCTTGCGTTCAACGAGAAACGCAAGCCGGTGTTCAAGGGATCCTGACGGCCTCGCCGGCCAGGGCCTGATTACTTCGGGCTGAAGCGATCAGGCCCTGGTTCTCGTTATATATGCCCGAGCGTGATTGAACCCCGGACGATCGCGCTCCACCGACCGGCGGGGCCTCGATCAGCCGGCGACTACTCTTTCGTCAACTGGCCGCGAATGGCGCCACCGGGGTTATTCTTGGTGTGCACGTTGACGTAATACATACCCTCGGTGAGTTGAGACTCCTGCTCCGCCGTCAGCTTGGCGGTTCCATGGATCGGGCTTTTCGGCGCATTGCCCAACGGCACGACCACGCCGGCATTCTTGCCGGCCGCCGCCGGACCGTGAATATGCGCCGCGGTCACGTCACTCGAAAAACCCTTGAACGTCACGTCGTAGGTGATCTCATGCGTCGCCGTATCCAGCGACACCGTTGCCTCCCCGGACCCCGTTGATTTAGAGGGCGGCACTTCCGACGCCGCGGTCAGGGTGGTGTGGAATTTCACTGTCGCCGCCGACGCCGAACCGGCGAGCAGCACCGCGAAGCTGGCAAGAACCAATGACCGACGAAACATGATGCCTCCATTTTATTTTATTACGGACGCATGCATCCGTGTGCCTGCGACCCGATGATGACGTCATCACGACGTCGATATGGGGCTGCCGGGCGAATTTGTAATGGGGCAATAATTTGTCGTGATCCGCCGACCGGCTCGCGACGGGATAACACCCCAGATCCCCCTGCCATAAGCGGCCCCTTGCGATCCCCCCGGCCGTCCGGTTGACGCGCCTGTCGAACGGGGGAATATCCAGGCCACCGTCCGCCCATCACCGCAAGGGCCGCAGGACCCAGGATAAAGGAACCGTCCATGCCGCTGACAACATCCCTCGGCCAGTTCGTTGCCGACCTGTCGCCAAACCGGTTGCCGGAAGAAGCCGCCCGGGTCGCCCGAATGGGCTTCATCGATACGATCGGCACGATGATCGCCGGCCGGAACGAGGACAGCGTGCGCATCATGACCGAGACGCTGGCGCCCGGCGACGGGCCGGCCACGCTGACCTTCGGCAAGCAGCAGGCCCCTGCCCCGGAAGCCGCCTGGATCAACGGCACCGCGGCGCACGCGCTGGACTATGACGACGTCGCGTTGCGCGGGCATCCAAGCACCGTGCTGGTCCCGGCGATCCTGGCGGAAGCGGAGCACCTGGGCTCCTCCGGCGCCGACATGATCACCGCCTATGTGGCCGGATACGAAACCTGGGCCGAACTGTTCCGGCGCGATACCGGGCTGTTGCACCAGAAAGGCTGGCACCCCACGGGCCTGTACGGCGCCGTCGGCGCGGCGGCCGCCTGCGCGAAACTGCGCATGCTGGACGCGGAAAGGGCGGCTATCGCGATCGCGTTGGGCGCGTCCCAGTCGGCCGGCCTGATGTCGAATTTCGGCACCATGACGAAACCGTTCCACGCCGGCAAGGCGGCCCATGCCGGAATCATGGCGGCCCGCCTGGCCGAGGCCGGATTCACCGCCAACACCGATGCGCTGGAGCATCCGCAGGGCTTCCTGCACGCGATCTCCCCCACAGGCACTGAAGATCGCGCCAGCGAGAGCAAGGCGGGCGCGCCATGGGCGATCCTGACGCAGGGCCTGGGGATCAAGAAATACCCCACCTGCTACTGCACCCACCGCGCCATCGACTGCATGCTGGACCTGATGGGCAACAATCCGGTCAAGGCCGCCGAGGTCGAAAAAATCACCGTCAGCATCAGCGATTATTTTTCAACCGTGCTGCGCAACCACCGGCCGGACACCGGCCTGGCGGCAAAGTTCAGCATCGAATTCTGCATGGCCAGCGGCATCGTGGCGCAGCGTGTCGGCCTGCGCGAACTGACCGATGATTTCGTCCAACGGCCGGACATCCAGGCCCTGATGCGTAAGGTGGAGATCGTCACCACCACCACCTACGACGCGGACCTCCCAGGCGCCGCGCCGCACGACCAGGTGACGGTGACGCTGGCCGACGGCCGCACCATCGAAGGCCAGCCGGTCGCGCGTGCCACCGGTCATCCGTCACGTCCGCTGACCGACCAGCAATTGTATGACAAATTCGTGGACTGCCTGGACGCCGGCGCCTCGCCCATCCCGGCGGACGTGCTGTTCAAGCGCCTGTCGGCGATCCAATCGATCAGCGCCCGCGACCTGACGGCGGCGGCGTGACGCCCATGACGATCGGTCGCCGGATCATCCTCGGTTCGGCACTCCTGGGTTCGAGTCTGGCCGCGCCCTTCATCCGCACCGCCAAGGCCGACCCGATCAAGCTGCGCGTATCGGTGGACACCACGCCCAGCCACGGCCGGACGATTTCGATCGCCGACTTCCTGAAGAAGCTGGAAGCCGCCTCGCAAGGCGCGATCGCCACGCAGTTGTTCGACAGTGGCCAGTTGTTCCCCGACCGCGACGTAATCAAGGCCCTGGTGCTCGGTCAGGTGGAGATGGCAGCGCCGGGAACCTGGCTGGTATCCGCCTACGTGCCCGAGGCCGACATGGCGCAGTTGCCGCTGTTCTACGGCCAGCCGGTCGACGTCACCCATCGCGCGATCGACGGCATACCCGGCAGCATGGTCGACGACCAGATCAGCAAGAAGCTGCGCGTCAAGATCCCCGGCCGCTGGATCGACCTCGGTTTCACCAACTGGTACAGCACGCGCAAGCCGCTGCAGACCCTGGCGGATCTGAAGGGGCTGAAAATCCGCAACTCCGGCGGGTTCGCCCAACCATGGCGGGCGCA
>DATARX010000437.1:0-10838 GCA_036263955.1 Rhodopila sp. | reverse complement strand
ATGATGGATGTCATTACGGGGAAGACCCGGCCGGATACCGGCAAGGTGGTGTTTTCCAAGGACACTGACCTGACCAGGCTGGATGAGCCGTCGATCGCGTCACTGGGCATCGGGCGCAAGTTCCAGAAGCCGACGGTGTTCGAACCGCACACGGTGTGGGACAATCTGCTGCTGGCGCTGGCGGCCGACCGAAGGCCGCGCTTCACGATGTTCGCGCGGGAGACGCCGGAGGAGAGGCGGCGGATCGAATTGATCCTGGAGACCACGCGGCTGACGGATCAGCGCAGGCGCCGGTCGGCGGATTTGTCGCACGGGCAGAAGCAATGGCTGGAGATCGGCATGCTGCTGGCGCAGGAGCCGCAGTTGCTGCTGGTGGATGAGCCGGTGGCGGGCATGACCGATGCGGAGACGGAGCAGACGGCGGTGTTGCTGCGGGAAATCAATAAAACCCGCAGCGTGGTGGTGGTCGAGCATGACATGGCGTTCGTGCGGGCTCTGGACGTGAAGGTGACGGTGCTGCACGAAGGGTCGGTGCTGTCCGAAGGTTCGATTGATTTCGTCAGCGACGATCCGAAGGTTATCGAAGTGTATCTGGGGCGCTAGGGCGTGATCGTCGGAGGCGGCATCGCCGGAGACATGAATTACGCGCTCAAACGACAGGTCGGGCCATGATCCAACGCCGAAAATCGCCGTCATCCGAAAGGATCATGGGCTGATGCTGGAAGTCGAAAAAGTCGATCTGCACTACGGGGCGGCGATCGCACTGCGGCAGGTGTCGATCAGGGTTGAGGTCGGGGCGGTCACCTGCGTGATGGGACGGAACGGGGTTGGCAAGACCTCCATGCTGCGGGCGATCGTGGGCGCGCATCCGATTTCGGCCGGGTCGATCAAGTGGGAGGGCGAGGAGATCTCGCGCCTGCCGATGTATGATCGGGCGCGGCGCGGGATCGCCTGGGTGCCGCAGGGGCGGGATGTGTTTCCGCTGCTGACGGTGAAGGAGAACCTGGAGACCGGCTTCGCCGTGCTGCCGCGGGGGCAGCGTAAGGTGCCGGACGAGATTTTCGACCTGTTTCCGATCCTGAAGACGATGTTGGGCCGGCGTGGCGGCGACCTGTCCGGTGGCCAGCAACAGCAGCTTTCCATCGCGCGGGCGCTGGTGATGAAGCCGCGGCTTATCGTGCTGGATGAGCCGACCGAGGGGATCCAGCCGAGCATCATCAAGGATATCGGGCGGGTGATCGCGCTGCTGCGCGCGCGGGGGGATATGGCCATTCTGCTGGTGGAGCAGTATTTCGATTTCGCCCAGGAGCTGGCGCAGACCATGGTCGTGATGGATCGTGGCGACATCGTGCTGGCGGGGCGGCGAGAGGACCTCGACGAGGCGGATGTACGACGGCGACTTTCTGTCTGATCGCGTTTCACTGCAGCGAGCGGTTGGAGAACTGCGTGTTGCCGTCAAGCGGTTCGGTGCGGAGACGGTGCTGGACGAGCTGCGGCAGGTGGGATGCCTGAAGGCGCGGTTGCCGCGGCGGGCGGTTTCCGGCTGGATGGATCTGGTGATGCTGAACACCGGCGGTGGGGTGGCCGGCGGGGATCGGCTGGATTTGTCGTTTCGGGTCGGAGCGGGTGGGCAGGCGACGATCGCGGCCCAGGCGGCGGAGCGGTTTTACCGGGCGTTGGAGACGGATCCGCCGTCGCGGGTGCGGACGCAGTTGACCGTGGCGGCGGGCGGGGCGTTGGAGTGGCTGCCGCAGGAAACGATCCTGTTCGACCGCAGCGCGCTGGACCGGCGGCTGGACGTTGAACTGGCGGAAGACGCTCGGTTTTTGGGCGTTGAGACGGTGGTGTTCGGCCGAGCCGCGATGGGCGAGCTTGTGCAGAAAGGGTGGCTGCGGGATCTGATCCGGGTGCGGCGTGGCGGAGACCTACTGCTGCACGACGCGATCCGGATTGATGGCGCGGTCGATGAATTGTTGCGTGGTCCGGCGATCGGGAACGGCGGCAATACCGTGGCGACGGTCGTCTGCGTCGCGCCGGATGTGGATGCGAAGCTGCCGGTCTTGCGCTCGGTATTTGCCGATGCGGCGCCCGAGGTTGGTGCGAGCGTCTGGAATGGGATGCTGGTCGTGCGTATCCTTGGGGCGGGCAGCGCCATGGTGCGACGGGCGGTGGTTGCCGCACTGGCGGTGTTGCGAGAGGATCGTCCGCTGCCGCGGGTGTGGTTGTGCTGAGGCGCCGCGTATGCGGCCGAGCTTATCGAATGATGGGACGGTTGGAATGAACCTGACTCCGCGAGAGAAAGACAAGCTGCTGATCAGCATGGCCGCGATGGTGGCGCGGCGGCGGCTGGAGCGCGGGGTGAAGCTGAACCATCCGGAGGCGGTGGCGCTGATCACCGATTTCGTGGTCGAGGGGGCTCGGGATGGACGCAGCGTGGCGGATCTGATGGAGGCGGGCGGGAAAGTGCTGACCCGCGATCAGGTGATGCCGGGGATTTCGGAAATCATCCATGACGTGCAGGTGGAGGCGACGTTCCCCGACGGGACGAAGCTGGTCACGGTGCACGAGCCGATCCGGTAGAGCCGGACATCTATGTTGAAATTCCGTATATTCGGTCGATTATCGCGACTTCGAGTGGGATGACGCAAAGGCGTCAAGCACTCTTGCAAAGCACAGGATCGCATTTGAGTACGCGACGGCTGTGTTTCTGGAGTCTGGCCTCGCAGACATCGACGTGTCCCGTGCGGAACACAGCGAGATCCGCCGCAAGGTAATCGGGGTGGTCGAAGGGCGATTGCCGTCTGAGGCGGGGAGCCTCAGTCTGGCCAGGCGCTGAGGGCCAGCGAGGCGACCTGCCGGAGTTCGTCCCGGCTGGTTCCGGAGGCCGCCTGGATGGCGATGCCGTTGCACACCACACATAGGTAGCGGGCGAGGGCGGCCGGGTCTGCGGTTGGCTTTAGGTCGCCAGTTTCCTTGGCGCGGGTGAAGCGCTGCTCCAACGCCTGTTCCCAGGCGGCGCGGCGCTTGGCGAGTTCCTGCGGAATGTCCTGCGTGTCGGGGCCGCAGGACAGGCCGCCTTGCAGGAACAGGCAGCCGGGCGGCTCCTCCGGATCGGTGGCCAGGTCCACCAGGCCGAACAGCAGGCGTTCGGCGGCCATGCGGGCGGTCGAAGCAGATAGGATCTCCGCGGTGCAGCGGTGGCGCCGCATCTCGTAATGGTCCAGGACGGCCTTGAACAAGCCTTCCTTGCTGCCGAACGCGGCATAGAGGCTGGGTGAATTGATGCCCATCGCCTTGGTCAGTTCGGAGAGCGAGGCGCCCTCATACCCGAGGCGCCAGAAGACCTTCATTGCCTGGTCCAGCGCGTGCTCTGTGTCGAAGGCCCTGGGCCGCCCGATGGTCACGATAACCTCCTGTGTTTTCAGCGCTCTGTCGATTCCTCGAATCCGGTCAGGCGGATCGCTGCGCTCTTTTTGTGTTGCTCGCTACATAAGAAGCTTGAACTCCGGCGTCCAGTCCTACATTTGTGTCAAACAATACAGATTACCGGGGATCAACATGACGGTTAATTCCTTGCACGATCAGCTTCCATCGCGTCCGGCATCGGCTGGGTTGCGCCGGCGGGGATGGCTGGCGGGGAGCGGCGCATTACTGGCGGCCGGGCTTGGCGTTCTGGCGTTCTGGCATTTCAGCGTCACCGACCAAGCGGATGCGCAGCCGGCCGCGCCACCGCCACCCGCGGTGACCGTGAGCACGCCCATTGAACGCAAGGTCGCGACCACGACCCGGTTCACCGGGCAGTTCTCGGCGGTGGACGAGGTGGCACTGCGCGCGCAGGTGAGCGGCTACCTGACCGAGATCCACTTCAGGGACGGGCAGATCGTTCACAAGGGCGACCTGCTGTTCGTTATCGATCCGCGGCCGTATGAAATCCAACTGGAGCAGGCGACGGCGCAATATCAGAACGCCATCGCGGCGCTGGATCTGGCGGACGCGCAGGTGAAGCGCACCTCCGCCCTGCAGCGCAGCGATTTCGCGTCCCGCGACCTGCTGGACCAGCGGGTGCAGGCCCAGCGGGCGGCGCAGGCGTCGATGCAGCAGGCGCAGGCGGCGATACGTTCGGCGGAGCTGAACCTGGAATTCTCTCGCATCACGGCGCCATTTTCCGGGCGCATCGGGGCTCACCAGATCTCGGTGGGCAACCTGGTCACCGGCGGCGGGAACGGCGGTGGCAATACGCTGCTGGCGACGATCGTATCGCTCGATCCGATCTACCTGGATTTCGACATGAGCGAGGCGGACTATCTGGCGTGGAAGCGCTACCAGCAAGGGCAGCCGGCCGGGGCGGTGGACAACACGGTCGAGGCCAGCCTGAGCGACGAGAAAACCTGGGATCGGCGAGGCACGCTGGACTTTCTCGACAACCAGGTGGATCGGGGCAGCGGCACGCTGCACGCCCGAGCGACGCTCCCAAATCCGGATCTGCTGATCGCGCCAGGGCAGTTCGCGCGGTTGCAGCTGCCGACCTCGGCGGCGAAACCGGTGCTGCTGGTGCCCGACAGCGCGCTGGTGGCGGATCAATCGAACAAGCTGGTGATGACGGTCGCCGCGGACGGCACGGTGGTGCCGAAACAGGTGGAGACCGGACCGCTAAGCGATGGGCTGCGGATCATCACCGGGGGCCTGGCACCGACCGACCGGGTGATCATCAACGGGCTGATGCGGGCACGGCCGGGCACGAAGGTCGCGCCGCAGGCCGGCACCATCGCCGTGGCGGCATCCAGTTAATTCCGAATATTTTCGGCATTCCGCCGGAGGAACGAACATGCGTCTCTCGCATTTCTTTATCGACCGGCCTGTCTTCGCGACGGTGCTGAGCCTGTTTCTGACGATCGTCGGCGGCATCGCGTATTTCACCCTGCCTGTGGCGCGCTATCCGGAGATCGCCCCGCCGACCATCGTGGTGACGGCGAGTTTCCCTGGTGCCTCGGCTGAGGTGGTGAGCCAGACGGTGGCGACGCCGCTGGAGCAGCAAATCAACGGCGTCGAGAACATGCTGTTCATGAACAGCCAGGCGACCGGTGACGGCAAGCTGACCCTGACAGTCACGTTCAAGCTGGGCACCGACCTGGATACCGCGCAGGTGCTGACGCAGAATCGGGTTTCGATTGCGCTGCCGCGGCTGCCGGCGACGGTGCAGCAACTGGGCGTGACGGTGAAGAAGAACTCACCGGACATGCTTCTGGTGGTGCACCTGTACTCGCCGGACGCGTCGAAGAACCAGTTGTACCTGTCGAATTACGCGACCTTGAATGTGAAGGACGTGCTGTCGCGGCTGGAGGGCGTGGGCGATGTGCAGATCTTCGGCGGGCGCGACTATGCGATGCGGATCTGGCTGGATCCGGACAAGATCGCGGCGCATGGGCTGACGGCCGGCGAGGTGGTGGCGGCGCTGCAGGCGCAGAACGTGCAGGTCTCGGCGGGGGTGCTGAACCAGCCGCCGGTGGCGACGCCGGGGGCGTTCCAGTTGAACGTGCAGACATTGGGGCGTCTGACGGATCCGTCGCAGTTCAACGACATCATCGTCAAGTCCGACAATGCCGGGCGAGTGACGCGGCTGCGCGATGTCGGCCGGTCGGAGCTTGGCGCGGCGGATTACAGTGCGAATGGTTATCTGGACACGCGCGAAGCGGTGCCGCTGCTGATCTACCAGCAGCCGGGATCGAACGCGCTGGCGACGGCGACGCGGGTGCGGGCGGCGATGGAGACATTGTCGCGGCAGTTCCCGCAGGGCGTCCGGTACGACATTGTGTATGACACGACACAGTTCATCTCGCAGTCGGTGCATGAGGTGATGGTGACGATTTTCGAGGCGATCGGCCTCGTGGTGGTCGTGGTGATCGTGTTCCTGCAGACCTGGCGCGCGTCGGTCATTCCGATCGTGGCGATCCCGATTTCGCTGGTCGGGACGTTCGCGGCGCTGGCGGCGATGGGGTTTTCGTTGAACAACCTGTCGCTGTTCGGGCTGGTTCTGGCGGTCGGTATCGTTGTGGACGATGCGATCGTGGTGGTGGAAAACGTCGAGCGCAACCTGCGGCGGGGCATGAGCCCGCGGGAAGCGGCGCACCGGACGATGGACGAGGTGGGCGGGGCGCTGATCGCCATCGCACTGACATTGTGCGCGGTGTTCGTGCCGTCGGCGTTCATCTCCGGCATCTCTGGACAGTTCTTCCGCCAGTTCGCGATTACCATCGCGGCGTCCACGGTGATTTCCTGCTTTGTGTCGCTGACGCTGAGCCCGGCGCTGTGCGCGCTGTTGTTCAAGCCGCACGAGGCGCATGCGGCGCGGCGCGGACTGGCCGCTCGGCTCGTGGGTGGGGCCTTCGATCGCTTTAATGCCGGCTTCGAGTGGCTGTCGCAGCGCTACGGGCGGCTGACGGCGCGGTTGATCCGCACGAGCGTGCTGGTGCTGGTGGTGTATGGCGGGCTGATCGGGCTGACGGGGTTCCAGTTCGCGCGGGCGCCGACCGGGTTCATTCCGGAGCAGGACCAGGGATACCTGATCACGGTGCTGCAACTGCCGGCCGGTGCCTCACTGGCGCGGACGGATGCGGCGGTGCGCAAAGCGACGGATATCATCCTGCATACGCCGGGTATCATCCATGCGGTGCCGTTCGCCGGGTTTGACGGCGCGACGTTCACCAATGCGCCGAACGCGGGGGCAATCTTCTCCGGCCTGGCGCCGTTCGAGCAACGGGTGAAGCAGGGGCTGACGGCAAACGTGATCCTGGCGGATCTGCGCCGGCGGCTCAGCGGCATCCAGGATGCGTTCGTCATTACGATTCCGCCGCCGCCGGTGGACGGGATCGGCACGGCCGGCGGGTTCAAGATGATGGTGCAGGACCGGCAGGGGCAGGGGCCGGCGGCATTGGAGGCGGCCGTTGGCGGGCTGACCGCGGCCGCCAACCAGACGCCGGGGCTGGTCGGCGTGTTTTCGCTGTTCAGCACGCGGACTCCGACGGTCTATGCCGATATCGACCGGGAGAAGGCGGAGAAGCTAGGCGTGTCGCCGGACAAGGTGTTCGAGGCGTTGGAGGTCTATCTGGGATCGGCGTACATCAACGACTTCAACTACCTTGGCCGCACCTATGAGGTGATGGCGCAGGCCGATGCGCGGTTCCGCAGCGATGTCGACGACATCTCGCGGTTGAAGACCCGCAACGCCAGCGGCGCGATGGTGCCGATCGGGTCGGTGGCGCGGTTCCGTGACGTGACCGCGCCGTATCGGGTGCCACGCTATGACCTGTTTCCGGCGGCGGAAGTGCAGGGCAACGTGCTGCCGGGATTCTCCTCGGGCTATGCGCTGTCGGCGATGGAGCGGTTGGCGGCGCAGACATTGCCGCAGGGGTTTGATTTCGAATGGACCGACCTGGCGTTTCAGCAGCGGCAGACCGGCACGTCGACGTTGCTGATCTTCGGCGCGTCGGTGTTGTTCGTGTTCCTGGTACTGGCGGCGCAGTATGAAAGCTGGAGCCTGCCGCTTTCGGTGGTGCTGATCGTGCCGATGTGCCTGCTGGCCGCGGTGACGGGCCTGGGGATGCGGGGGATGAACGTGGATATCCTGTCGCAGATCGGCTTCGTCGTGCTGGTGGGGCTGGCGGCGAAAAACGCGATCCTGATTGTGGAGTTCGCCAAGCAGGCGGAAGACGAGGGCGACAGCGTCATAGCCGCCGCGGCCCGGGCGGCTCGGACGCGGTTGCGGCCGATTTTGATGACGTCGTTTGCGTTTATCCTGGGCGTGGTGCCGCTGATGACGGCGTCGGGTGCGGGTGCGGAGATGCGGCAGTCCCTGGGCACGACGGTGTTTGCCGGGATGCTGGGGGTGACGCTGTTCGGGCTGGTGTTCACGCCGGTATTCTATGCGACGGTTCGCCGGGTGGTTGGCGGGCGGCGGCGGGTGGCCGAGCCGGTCGAGGGCGTGCGGATGCCGGCGGAGTGAGGGGGGTTACGAGCCGGCGACTTTCCCCGCCAGCCAGATCTTGATCAGGGACTGGTAAGGCACGTCGCGCTTGTTGGCGGCGACCTTGATCTGCTCCAGCAGCGGGAGCGGCAAGCGCAGGGAGATAGCTGACGTGCCGGGCTTGAGATTGGGCAGGCGCACGCGCTGCGCCTTGTCCCAATCCAGATAATCCGCGGAGTCGTTGCTTTCACAGAACTGGCGTTCCTCGGCCTCATTCGCGAAGATGGGAACCGGCCTAAGCGTGTTGTTCATAGCGCAGTCTCTCTTTCCTACTCATATCTCGCGCTGTAATGACCTGGATCCGCCGGCGTTGGCCCCGCAGGGTGAACGAGACGTGGCAAGAAGTTTCTCGCAGTCTGCTCTATCGGCCGCATGCCTTAAATGGCAGGATCGCTCTCCATCGATCGACCAGAGGACCCAACCATGATCCCCGGTGAAGTGCTGCCCGAACCAGGTGATATCGAGCTGAATGTCGGGTTGCCCCGCTCCGTGCTGGTGGTGGCAAATACCGGCGACCGGCCGATCCAGGTGGGCAGCCACTATCATTTCGCGGAGACCAATGCGGCGCTGTCGTTCGATCGTGGCGTGGCCAAGGGGCAGCGGCTGGATATCGCCGCCGGGACCGCGGTGCGGTTCGAGCCGGGGCAAACGCGCGAGGTGACGCTGGTGCCGTATCGCGGCAACCGAGCGGTGTATGGGTTCCGGGGGAATGTTATGGGAGCGCTGGACTGATGGCTCGTATTACCCGCGCGGCCTATGCCGACATGTTCGGGCCGACGACCGGGGACCGGGTGCGGCTGGCCGATACCGACCTGATCGTGGAGGTGGAGAAGGATTTCACCATCTACGGCGAGGAGGTGAAATTCGGTGGCGGCAAAGTGATCCGCGATGGGATGGGGCAGTCGCAACTGTCGCAGGCGCAGGGTGCGGTGGATACCGTCATTACCAATGCTCTGGTCATCGACCACTGGGGCATCGTGAAAGCCGATGTCGGGATTCTCGGTGGCCGGATTGCGAAGATCGGCAAGGCGGGTAATCCGGATGTGCAGCCTGGTGTCGATATTATTGTCGGGCCGGGGACCGAGGTGATTGCCGGCGAGGGGAAGATCCTGACGGCCGGAGGGATCGACTCGCATATTCACTTTATCTGTCCACAACAGGTGGATGACGCGATTGCTTCCGGCGTAACGACTTTGGTGGGCGGCGGCACGGGGCCGGCGACGGGGACGGCGGCGACGACCTGCACGCCTGGGCCGTGGCATCTGGCGCGGATGCTGCAGGCGGCCGAGGGGCTGCCAGTTAATCTTGCGTTCGCGGGGAAGGGGAATGCGTCACAGCCTCAGGCTTTGGAGGAGATGATCCGAGCGGGGGCGTGCTGCCTGAAGCTGCATGAGGATTGGGGGACGACGCCGGCGGCGATCGATACGTGTTTGTCGGTGGCGGATCGGTTCGACGTGCAGGTGATGATCCATACCGACACGCTGAACGAGTCCGGTTTCGTGGAGGACACGATCGCGGCGTTCAAGGGCCGCACGATCCATGCCTTCCATACCGAGGGCGCGGGCGGCGGGCATGCGCCGGATATCATCAAGGTGGCGGGGTTGGCGAATGTGCTGCCGAGTTCCACCAATCCGACGCGGCCTTATACGGCCAATACGTTGGACGAACATCTCGACATGCTGATGGTTTGCCATCACCTGGACAGTTCGATCCCCGAGGACGTTGCGTTCGCGGAAAGCCGCATTCGCAAGGAGACAATCGCGGCCGAGGACATTCTGCACGACCTGGGCGCGCTTTCGATGATGTCCTCGGACAGCCAGGCGATGGGGCGGGTGGGCGAGGTGATTATCCGCACCTGGCAGACGGCGCATAAGATGAAGACCCAGCGCGGGACTTTGGTCGGGGATAGCGAGCGGAACGACAACGTCCGGGTGAAACGTTACATTTCCAAGTACACGATCAATCCGGCGATCGCGCAGGGTTTTGCCAGCGAGATCGGGTCGATCGCGGTGGGCAAGCTGGCGGATTTGGTTTTGTGGTCGCCGGCATTTTTCGGGGTGAAGCCGGATCTGGTGATCAAGGGCGGCTCGATCGCGTGCGCGCCGATGGGTGATCCGAACGCGTCGATCCCGACGCCGCAGCCGGTGCACTACCGGCCGATGTTCGGGGCGTTCGGCCGGGCGATGGCAGCGAGTTGCGTGACGTTCGTTTCGGGGGCGGCGATCGAGGCCGGGATCGGCAAGGCGCTGGGGCTGGAGCGGCGGCTGGTGGCGGTTGCCAACACGCGCGGCGGGATCGGCAAGAAGGCGATGGTGCATAACGATGCGACGCCGGTGATCGAGGTTGATCCGGAGACATATGAGGTGCGGGCCGATGGCGTGCTGCTGACCTGCGAACCGGCCACGGTATTGCCGATGGCGCAGCGGTATTTCCTGTTCTGATGCGCGCGTCGGAAATCCTGCCGGCGGGAAGCTGGGATGCGGCGCGGGAGATCGACCGGGTTCTGATCGATTATGACAGACGGTTTCGTCGTCGGATCGTTTTGGGCTCGGTGCGGGGTGGCGAGGTGCTGATCGATCTGCCTCAGGCAGTGCGGTTGCGGGATGGTGACGGGCTGCTGGTGGAGGGTGGCGTCGTTCGGGTCTGCGCGCAGGACGAGGCCCTGATGGAGATCCATGCTCATGACGAAGGCGATCTGGTGCGGATTGCCTGGCATCTGGGGAACCGGCATCTGCCGGTACAACTGGGGGCGAATTTATCCGAATCCGAGCGGATCATGTGATCGGGGAGATGGTCGAGGGGTTGGGGTGGCATGTGG
>DATARX010000036.1:0-12988 GCA_036263955.1 Rhodopila sp. | reverse complement strand
GGGCATCGCGTTGCCGCATGTGCAGGCGTCTGAACTGGCGCAGTTCACCAAGCCGCAGAACACCTCGATGATCGACTTCCTGGTGCGCGTGGTGCCGGACAACGCGGTGGCGGCGTTCGCCAACGGCGATGTGCTGCAGGTTCTGATCTTCGCGGTGCTGTTCGGTGCCGGGCTGGTCGCGGTCGGGGAACCGGGCCGGCCGTTGGCGCATGAACTGGAGCGGTTGTCGGCGACGCTGTTCCGGGTGATCGGAATCGTGATGCGGGTGGCACCGATCGGCGCCTTCGGCGCGATGGCGTTTACCATCGGACGCTTCGGGCTGGCGGCGCTGGTGCCGCTCGCGTCGCTGATGCTGGCGGTCTATATCACAATGGCGCTGTTCGTGATCATCGTTCTGGGGGTGATCGCGCAAATCGCCGGCTTCTCGATCTTCGCCCTGTTGCGGACGATCCGTGACGAGTTGCTGCTGGTGCTGGGCACGTCCTCGACCGAGACCGTGCTGCCGCAGCTGATGGACAAGCTGGTGCGGATCGGGTGCTCCCGAACGACTGTCGGACTGGTGGTGCCGACGGGGTATTCGTTCAACCAGGACGGCAGCGCGATCTATCTGTCGATCTGCGCGCTGTTTATCGCGCAGGCGTACGGCATCGATCTCAGCCTTGGGCAGGAAGTCGGGCTGTTCGCGGTGCTGATGCTGACATCGAAGGGGGCGGCGGGCGTCACTGGGTCCGGCTTCGTGGTGCTGGCCGGGGTGGTGTCGGCGAGCGGGGTGCTGCCGGTCGAGGGGCTGGCGCTGCTGCTGGGTGTCGAGCGGTTCATGTCGGAGGCGCGGGCGCTGACCAACCTGATCGGCAACTCGGTGGCGACTTTGGTGATCGCGCGTCATGAGGGGGACATTTCGCGGGAGGCGATCGGTCCGGCGGTGGCGTCGCCCCCGGATGCTATCCCTGTCGCGGTTTCCCAGGGCGGGGTGGCGGTCCCGGCCTGAGGGCGTCAATGCCCTGAGGACGTCGATGTTATGTGTGGTCGGGCGAGTCTTCGTCCGACCACCCGTTTCCAGAAGTATTCGCCACAAAGTCGTGGGTGACCGGACCAAGCCAGGTCATGACACACGTGGGGAGTCGTGGGTGACCGGACCAAGCCCGGTCATGACACAAGGGGGGAGTCGGGGGTGACCGGACCAAGCCCGGTCATGACCCGAGCGAGGCGTTGCGGGTGAGGGGAAGACGCCTCGCTTGCGTGTTCGCGTGCCCTGGCCATGACCAAAGGCAAGATACCGATTGGTCGATCTACCCGTTTCAACTTGCACCCGCTATCCACAGCGTAACACGCGGGTAACCCAATGCGCGGCCCGCCGGCCTGGGTTAGACTGCCTGCGTGAACACCATCGACTCGCCCTTGTTTGGCCTTTCCCAACGTCTCCCGCCCACCAACGTGCAGGCGGAGCAGGCGCTGCTCGGCGCGCTCTTGGCAAATAACAAAGCCTATGAGCGGGTTTCCGAATTCCTGGCGGCGGAGCATTTCGCCGACCCGATCCATGGCCGCATCTACCAGGCGATCTCCCGCCGCATCGAAGCGGGGCAGCTTGCCGACGCCGTTACCCTGAAGGCGGAGTTCGAGCACGCCGGGGTGCTGGAGGAAGTCGGTGGCACCGCTTACCTGACCCAGCTATTGACCGCGATGGTCGGCATCATCAACGCCGGCGACTATGGGCGCGCGATCCTGGATACCTGGATGCGCCGGCAGTTGATCGATATCGGCGAAACCGTCGTCAACAACGCCTTCGGCGCCGATCCGGAGCTGGACGGCGCGCTGCAGATCGAGGCGGCCGAACAATCGCTGTTCGATCTGGCGGCGGACAACGGCAGCGGCGGCGGCTTCGTCACGTTCGAGCGCGCGTTGACCGACGCGATCATGGGCGCCGAAAGGGCGTTCCGCCGGGCCGGCAGCGTGTCCGGCCTGACCACCGGGCTGCGCGACCTCGATAGCAAGATGGGCGGGCTGCATCCGTCGGATCTGCTGATCCTCGCCGGGCGCCCCGGCATGGGTAAGACCGCGCTGGCGACGAAGATCGCATTCGGCGCGGCCAAGGCGATCCTGGCCGAGGCGCGGGTGGCGGATGCCAACGGAGTGCCGAAGGCGGCTGTCGCGATCTTCTCGCTGGAAATGAGTTCGGAGCAGCTCGCGACTCGTCTGCTCAGTGAGGAAGCGCGCATTTCCGGGGACCGGATCCGGCGTGGCGACATCGGGCAGAAGGATTTCGATAAATTCGTACAGGTATCGCGGGACATCGCCGCGCTGCCGATCCAGATCGACGACACGCCGGCGATCACCATGTCGGCGCTGCGCACGCGCTGCCGGCGGTTGAAAAGGACCAAGGGGCTGGCGCTGGTAATCGTCGACTACCTGCAGCTGATGCGTCCTGCCGCCGGGACCAAGCCGGAAAGCCGCGTGCTGGAAATCAGCATGATCACCCAGGGGCTGAAGGCGCTGGCGAAGGAACTGGCGGTGCCGGTGATCGCGCTGTCGCAGTTGTCGCGCCAGGTGGAAAACCGCGACGACAAGCGGCCGCAATTGTCGGATCTGCGTGAGTCCGGCTCGATTGAGCAGGACGCCGACGCGGTGATGTTCGTGTATCGGGACGAGTACTATCTTGAGCAGAAGATGCCCAAGGAGATCGCCTTCGAAGGCAACGGCGAGAAGTTCAACGCGGCGATGGACGAATGGCAGCAGCGCATGGCGAAGGCGCATAACCGAGCGGATCTGATCATCGCCAAGCAGCGCCACGGTCCCACCGGCACGATCCCGCTGCTGTTCGAGGGCGAGTTCACGCGCTTCGGCGATCTGGACCTCGTTCACTCCGAATACGTCGAGTGAGCGCGTTCGCGGCAACGATGTCGCGTGAGCAGGCCATTCTGGACGTTGACCTGGGCGCGGTGGTCGCCAACTGGCGGACGCTGTGTGGGCGTCACCCATCGGGTGAAGTCGCTGGGGTGGTGAAGGCGGATGGCTACGGTCTTGGTGCTCGGCCGGTTGCCGGCGCGCTGTATGCCGCCGGCTGCCGGCATTTCTTTGTGGCCTACCTGAATGAGGCGTTGGCGATTCGGGACGTGGTTCCGGACGCGATGCTTGCGGTGCTGAGTGGTCCGATCGCCGGTACCGAGGATGCGTACACCGCCCACAGGCTGACGCCAGTGCTGGGGTCGCTGGATGAGATCGCACGTTGGCGGGGGGACGCGATCCTGCATGTCGATACCGGCATGTCGCGTCTGGGCCTTTCGCAGCAGGAACTGGCGGTGCTGGCTGCGGATCGGTCTCGGCTGGACGTGGTGGCGATCCGCTATGTGATGTCACATCTGGTTTCGTCCGAGTGGCCGGACGATCCGGTCAATGAATTTCAGCGGCAGCGTTTCGCCGCGGCTCGGGCCATGCTGCCGCCGGCGCCGTCCAGCCTGGCGAATTCCTCCGGCATCTTCCTGGGTTCGGCGTTCGGGTCCGATCTGGCGCGGCCCGGTGCGGCCCTGTACGGCGTCAACCCGACGCCTGGTCGGCCCAATCCAATGCAGCCTGTCGTGCGGTTGTCCGTCCGGGTGCTGGCGGTGCGGGAGATCCCGGCGGGAGCGACCGTCGGCTACAATGCGACCTGGATCGCTGCGCGGCCGAGCCGAATCGCCACGGCGGCGCTGGGGTATGCGGATGGTTTCCACCGCAGTCTGTCTGGTCGCGGATCGGCGTATTTTGACGGCACCCCCGTCCCGCTGGTAGGGCGGGTCTCCATGGACCTGACCACATTCGACGTGACCGACCATCCCGCCATGCAACCGGGTTGCTGGCTGGAGGTTCTCGGCCCGCATCTGACCCCGGATGACGTGGCGGAGGCGGCTGGCACGAACGGCTATGAGGTGCTGACGTCCCTGGGCCGCCGCTTCCATCGGGTGTATCGAACAGCGTGAGCAAAATTCTGGACTTTCTGGCGGCCATCGGCCGAGCCGTAGCCGGTTTGTGTCGAGGAGCGGGCGCGTTGGCGCTGTTTGGACTGGAGGGGCTGTCGCACGTCTTCCGCCCGCCGTTCTATGGGCGGCTGTTCCTGCGGGCGCTGCTGGAGATCGGCTATTTCAGCCTGCCGGTCGTGGCGCTGACGGCGGTGTTCACCGGCATGGTGCTGGCGTTGCAGTCGTACACCGGTTTTGCGCGGTTCTCCGCCCAGGGCGCGGTGGCGAACCTCGTGGTCTTGTCGGTGACGCGGGAACTGGGGCCGGTGCTGGCGGGGCTGATGGTGGCGGGCCGGGTCGGCGCGGCAATGGCGGCGGAGCTGGGCACGATGCGGGTCACCGATCAGATCGATGCACTGTCTACGTTATCGACCAATCCGATGAAGTATCTGGTGGCACCCAGGCTGCTGGCTGGAACCATCGCGCTGCCGCTGCTGGTGTTGATCGCGGATGTTCTGGGGGTGATGGGCGGGTTTATCGTCTCGACCCTTAAGCTGGGCTTCAACGTGGACAGCTATGTGACGAACACGGTCAATTTCGTGCAGATGGACGACGTTTTGTCCGGTCTGGCGAAGGCGGCGGTGTTTGGATTCCTGATCGCGCTGATGGGATGCTACCAGGGGTACAACAGCAAGGGCGGGGCACAGGGTGTCGGGTCGGCGACGACACTGGCAGTGGTCAGTGCCTCGATCCTGATCCTGGCGTTCGACTATGTGCTGACGGAGATGTTCTTCGCGCAGTAGGGGGCGAGTTAGGACCGAGACCTCCTACGCGGACGCCTCCGGCAAGCGCCAGGCACCCCGCTTCGGGATCGGCAGGCCGAGGTTTTCCCGCAGGGTGGCGCCAGTATATTCCTTGCGATACAGGCCGCGCCGCTGCAGTTCCGGGACGACGAACCGGACGAAATCCTCGAAGCTGCCAGGCATATGGGTGCCGGCGATGACGAAGCCGTCGCAGGCGCCTTCGGTGAACCACTGTTCCAGCCGGTCGGCGACGTCCTTGCCGCTGCCGACGATCGCCTCGCGCGGTCGGCCGCGCCGGGTGACCTCGAGGAAGTCGCGGACCGTTGGATTTTGACCGATGACGCGCATCACGCGATCGCGCATGGCCTGCATGCCGGACATGCCGGCGAGTTCCTCGGAGGTGAAGGCTTCGTCCATGCCTTTGGTCTTGAAGTCGAAGTTCATCGCCTCCGACAGTAGGGACAGGCCGTCGACCTCCTTGTACAGCGAGTCGATCTGGGCCATCTTGTCCTCGGCCTCGGCGCGGGTCTCGGCGACCACCGGGTAGGCGATTGTATTGACGGTCGTCATGTCCGGATCGCGGCCCAGGCGGGCGATTTCGGTCTTGAAATCAGCATACTGCCGCTTGGCGTCCTCAAGGTCCGGATAGGCAACGAACACGGTTTCCGCCCAGCGCGCTGAAAATGTCTTGCCGCGGGCGCTGGCACCAGCCTGGATGACCACGGGATGCCCCTGCGGGCTGCGGGGGACGGTGAATGTGCCTGATGAGTTCAGGAATTTTCCTTTGTACTCCAAGCGGTGGACTTTTGTCGGGTCGGCGAACAGACCGGATTTCTTGTCGACGATAAGCGCGCCGTCTTCCCAGCCGTCCCAGCAGCTCAGGACGATCTCCATGAACTCGTCGGCGCGGTCGTAGCGCAGATCGTGGTCCATATGGACCTCGCGGCCCATGTTGTGCGCTTCGCCGTCATTGACGGAGGTCACCACGTTCCACGCGGCTCGGCCGCCGATCATGTGGTCGACGGTCTGGAAGCGGCGCGCGACGTCGAACGGTTCGTAGTAGGTGGTGGAGGCAGTGGAGCCGATGCCGAGGTATTTCGTGCCGAAACCCATCGCCATCATCGTGGCGACCGGATCGATCTTCACCACACGCACGCCGTTGGCGACGACCTCGGCGGGGTTGCCGCCGTAGATGTCGGGCATCGCCAGCCGGTCGTCGAAGAAGGCGAGCTGGAACTTTCCTTCCTCCAAAACCTGGCCGATCCTTTGGTAGTAGGCGGCCGACGTGAAGTCGCTGCGGGCCTGCGGATGCCGCCACGCACTCGCCAACGTGGTGCAGTTCTGCGCCTGCAGAAATCCGACCATCACCATTTGCCGCATCGTTTTGCTCCGCTTGATCCGCGCATTCCGGTTTCCCGGATGCGCTGATTGACCTAGGGGGCCGTTCCGCGGCGACCGGTCCATGATTGGTCACCATGGGCTGGCGTTTCGCGGTCCGGCTTCCAGCGTCAGTCTGGACGGTCCGACGGCAATGTCCAGACCGGCATCGTCCTCGGGGGTGTTCCGTGATGTATTGATTGAAACGATCGGCTCAGAACTGGTAGCGCCGCAACCCGCCGTCGACCGGAATGACTGTGCCGGTTATGTAACGGGCCAAGGGCGAGGCCAGCCAGACTGCCATGACCGCCAGATCTTCCGGCTCGCCCCAGAATTTCACCGGAATCTCCGTCTCCGCGAAGTGCTTGCGGTAGTCTTCCGGATAGTTGCGCCGGATCTGCTCGCTCATGATCCGGCCGGGCGGGATGGAGTTGACGGTGATCCCGAACTGCCCCACTTCACGTGATAATCCCTTGGCCCAGGCATGCAGGCCGGCCTTCGCGGAGAACGCAGCGTTCAGGTGCTCCGGCTCGCTCTTGCCGGTGATGTTGATGATGCGGCCCCAGCGGTTCTCGATCATCTTCGGCAGTAGTGCGTGAGCAAGCTGGCGCGGGCGGGTGAAGTTCAGCGTCATCGCCTCGGTCCAGCGTTCTTCCGGCGCATCGATCGGCAGGACGCGGCTGCCGCCGGCGTTGTTCACCAGGATGTCGACATGGCCGACCGCCGCCAGCGCCGCCGCGCTGAGTTTAGCGGCGGCGTCGTTTTCCATCACGTCCTGTCTCAGCAGGATCGGGCGCGGGTGCTGTTCGGCCTCGACTTCGTCCGCCATGGCTTCCATCAACTCGAGCCGGCGAGCGGCGGCAACCACCTGCACCCCCTCGGCCGCCAATGCCTTCGCGATCGCTCGGCCGATGCCCATGCTGGCGCCGGTGACCAGCGCGGTCTTTCCTTTGAGTTGCAGATCCATTGGGCGTTTCCCTTGTCTTGACAGCGGTCGTTCATAGACCAGGGCGGCCGGGATTGCCCAGACGCGTGCGTTGCCAGAGATAATGGTATGTGTTACATACAAAATTCAGGAAACCCGGGAGGGCCGCAATGACGGCGAACTGGCCGAACAATCAATGGTATGTCGCTGGCTGGGACTACGAAATCGACCAAAATCCGCTGGCGCGTACGATCTGCGGCGAACCGGTCATGCTCTACCGCCGCTTCGACCGGTCCATTGTGGCGATGCGCGACGCCTGTCCGCACCGGATGCTGCCGCTGTCCATGGGCATCAAGGAGGGCGACAACATCCGCTGCCGCTACCATGGCCTGTTGATCGACAGCGCGGGCAGGGGTGTCGAGATGCCGCTGAAGCACGATCCGGTCGCGCGTTCGGCCTGCGTGCAGACCTATCCCGTGGTCGAACGCCATCGCTTCGCCTGGATCTGGATCGGTCAGGCGGACAAGGCCGATCCGGCACTGATCCCCAATTTCTGGCCATGCTCCGATTCCGGCTGGACGTTCGACGGCGGGTATTATCGGATCGCCTGCGACTATCGCCTGATGATCGACAACCTGATGGACCTGACCCACGAAACGCATGTTCATTCCGGCTCGATCGGCCAGCCGGAACTGTTGGAATCACCGATTGAAACCAGTTGGGCGGGGAATGAGGTCTTCGTCAAACGCTGGATGCCTGGCATCGATGCGCCGCCGTTCTGGCGCAACGCACTTAAGCGCGAGGGCAAGGTCGACCGGTGGCAGATTTGCAATTTCATCGCGCCGGCTTCAGTGATCATCGATGTCGGCGTGGCGCCGGTCGAGGCCGGCGCGACGATCGAGCGGCATGACCACGGCGTGCGTGGGTTCGTTGTCGACTCGATGACGCCGGAAACGCCGACCACAACGCATTATTTCTGGGGCATGGCACGCGATTTCGACATCGACGATGCTGGCTTCACCGCGCGCTTCAAGGCCCAGCAGGGCGGCGTGTTCCAGGAGGATCTCGTGGTTCTGGAGGCGCAACAGACATCGATCGACCGCAATCCGGACCTGCGCCTGCGCAGCTACAATATTGACAGCGGCGGTGTGCGGGCCAGACTGACGATCGACCGGATGATGAAGGAACAGGTTGCTGGAAGCTGACACCGACATCGACGTCCCGCCGGGACTGGACGGCATCCTGGGATTTCATATCCGGCTGGCGCACGGGGCGGTCTATCGCCACTTCAATGAGACGTTCGGCGCGATCGGACTGACGCAGAAACAAACATCCGTGCTATGGCTGGTCAGCGACCGTCCGGGCCTGTCGCAATCCGACATCGCGCGCCTGCTGCAGGTCGATCGGGCAACGATGATGGCAATCACCAACAGCCTGACGGACCGGGATTTGTTACAGCGGCGGGCGTCCCCGATCGATCGGCGGCGCCAGTTGCTGCATCTCACCGCGGCGGGTTCGGCGGCCCTGGCGGACGCCCGTGCGGCAGTGGCCGCCCATGAGATCTGGCTGAAAGCGCGATTTACGGCGGAGGAGGTGGGCCAGCTGGTCGCGCTGCTCCGGCGCATTTACCAGACCGCCACTCAGCCGACGAATGGATCCGTCTGATACCAGCCAGCGCTCGCGCCGACGGGTGTAGGAGTCTCTTTCCGCGCGCCGCCGGCCGACCCGGTGCGCATGCCGGTCAGGTCAGAGCCTGACCGGTGTGACATGCCAGGCGTTGGTTGCAGCGGCATCGCAGCAATGCGGGCGCCGCGTCAAATTCGCGCCACCGTCGGCAAGATCCGCGTGGCGTTTTCCCGCTCGAAGCCGCGGAGCAGATCGCCCTTGAAGCGTTCCGACAGGCCGGCGACGGTTTCCGCAGAGGTGCGATAGGGAAAGTCCGACCCGAACACGATTTGCGTCGCCGGGACCAGCTTCGCCAGGGCTTCGATCGTGACCGTATTGGACACCTGGGCCGTGTCGTAGAAGAACCGGTTCAGTTCATGCTCGACCTGGGCGCGCGTGACCTTCTCGGCATAGGGTGGTGTCCTCACCATCTGGATCAGAAGACGCTCCGCCACCGCGGTCAGCACGCCGCCGCCATGCGAGAAGATGAAGTTGATGTCGGCGTACCGCCGGGACGCGCCCGAGAAGATCAGGCTGATGATGGTGTCGGTCGTGTCGGCCCCGTAGACGACCGCTGTGTCGGGGACGCCCCGCACCAAATTGACGCAGCAGTTCGGCCCCGTGGGATGGGTGTATACCACCGCCTTGCGGCGGTTCAGTTCGTCGAACACCGGCTGGAATTCGCTGTATCCCAGCCATTTGTCGCCGTAGCTGGTCATCATGCCGATACCGTCAGCGTGCAACACATCCAGGGCGTAGGCGATTTCCTTCAGGCTTTCGTCGATATGCGGCATCGGCAGCATCGCGAACAGGCCGAAACGGCCGGGATGCGCGTCGGCGAAGCTCCGAGCGTAATCGTTTGATTCACGGGCGACGCGCGCTGCATCGGCGGGCCCCAGAAAGCTGACCTGTGGCAGGGTCGGGCTGGTCATCGCAGTGGCGATGCCGCCTTTTTCCATGTCCTCCAGCGATTGTTCGGGGGACCATTTCACCACCGGCGGGGTGTCCAACCTGGCCTGCTTCAGGGCCGCCACCCAGGCGGGCGGCGCGATGTGATGATGGACATCGATCCGGAATGGTTTGTCGGCGGTGCGCGCCGACCTGAATAAGCCCGCCGCCCCCAGCACCGCGGCGCCTGTAAGCAATCCACGCCGGCCCAATACGCCAGCGTCGCAGCAAATACAGTCCCTGGTCATTGTTTTCCCCCCGTTGTTGCTGGGGGTTATCGGCCGGTCAGGACTCCCCTGCAACCTTGTGATAGCCGCGGCCATAGTAAATCAGGCCCTCATGCGCGGATCCGGTCCGCACCGCCTCGACCGAACAGAAGAATACGTCGTGGGTGCCGACCTCGACGACCTGGTTGATTCGGCAATCGAACACCACGACCGCCTGGTCCAGAACCGGCGCGCCGGTTTCCAGCGTGTGCCAGGCGTAACCGTCGAAACGCTCGTTCATACTGTGCTGGGTCATGCCGGCAAAGACCGGCGAAAGCCCCTCCTGCGCAGGGGTCAGCGTATTCACGCACAGTACGCCGTTCCTCTTCATCGCCGGATACGAATCGTTGGCGCGATTGGCGCACACCAACAGGGTCGGCGGGCTGTCCGTTACGCTGGTAACCGCACTGGCGGTAAAGCCCGCACGGCCGCCAGGGCCATCCGTGGTGATGACGTTCACCGCCGCGCCCAATCGCGCCATCGCCTCACGATAGGCTTGCTTTTCCACCGGCACGACACGCATCCTCCACTTCATCCGCCCTAGAGTATGCAACAGCCTCGGGGTGGTGGCCAGATGACCAAGCGCTTCGCGGGCGACGCTTCGCCGGACACTGCAAACAGCACGCCTGATCTCTGACGGCGGGGCCAAGAATAAGCGGGGAGTGTGGCGATGTGTGACGGCTCGACAGGCGACTCGATCACCGGACCCCGGACGACGGATTTCGGGCAGGGGCCCGGCCTCGCTTGGCAGGCTGTCAGCCTCCGACCCGCCTGATGCGCTTGCCGGCCGCCCTGGTGCCGCTGCGCAACGGCACCTTCCGCCACCTTTGGATCGCCAGCGTCATCGGGTGGCTTGGCACTTGGCTGCAGAATACCGGTGCCGGCTGGCTGATGACATCGCTGGACCCGCAGCCGCTGACCGTGGCCGCGGTGCAGGCGGCGACGATCATGCCGGTGTTTCTCCTGGCGCTGCCCGGCGGCGCGCTGGCGGACATCGTCGATCGCCGGGTCTTCCTGCTCGGCACCCAGGTGTGGACGATCCTGGCCGCCAGCGTCCTGGCGATCCTGACGACCCTGCACCTGATGACGGCCGCCTGGCTGCTGGCGCTGACCTTCGCGATCGGCATCGGCTCCGCACTGACCCAGCCGGCCTGGAGCGCGATCGTCCCGGAATTGGTCCCGCGTGAGGACATGGTGCAGGCGATCGCCCTGAATGGAATCGGCTATAACCTGACACGCGCGGTCGGCCCGGCCATCGCCGGGTTCCTGATCCTGCTGGGCGGCTCCAGCCTGGCGTTTTCACTCTATGCGATGTCGATCATCGCCGTGATCAGCGCACTGTTCATCTGGAAGCGGGAGCGGCGGTTCACCGGCCTGCCGCGCGAGCATTTTGGCTCCGCCGTGCGGGCCGGCATGCGGTTCGTGCGGAACAATGGCGCCATCCAGGCGGCGATGGTTCGCACGGCGGCGTATTCGATTCCCGCTTCCGCACCCTGGGCCCTGCTGCCGCTTTATGTCCGGCGAGACTTGATGCTGGGGCCGGGCATGTACGGCCTGATCCTGGGCATGATGGGCATCGGCGGCGTCACTTCCGGCATGTTGCTGCCGATCGTCCGCGGCAAGCTGTCGCGTGGTGCCACGGTGATGGGGTGCACGGTGCTGTCCTGTGTGGGGATGAGCGTCGTCGGTATCTCGAACCATTGGGTTCCGGCGGCGCTGGGCATGCTGCTGTTCGGGCTGGGTTGGACCTCGGCATTCGCGACGATCCAGGCGGCGGCACAACTGGTGTGTCCGCCCTGGGTGCGAGCGCGGGCGCTGTCGATCTACCAGTTGGCGCAGAACGGGGCGCTGACGCTTGGTTCGTTCGGGTGGGGCTGGCTGGGTGGGCAGATCGGTATCCCCCACACATTCCTGACGGCGACCGTGGTCGGCCTGCTGCTGCTGGTCGTGGCCCGCCTGTTCAACATCGAGGCGATCGTCCGGCCGCCGGGTCGAGCCGAGGAACCGGGGGCGCCGCTGCCGGAAGCACCGGCGCCCGAACTCGCGCCACTGCTGCGCAATGCCCGCGGGCGAGTTATGGAAATAGCGTATTATCGCGTCGAACAACCGCAACGGACCGTATTCCTGCAACTAATGAATGAACTTCGCCATGTGCGGGGCCGGGCCGGGGCGGTGTTCTGGCAGGTGTGCGAGGATGTCGCCCATCCGGAAGGCTGGATCGAGGTCTGGTTCATGGAGAACTGGACAGAGCACCTGCGCGAGGCGATTCGCCTGTCGGATGATGACAGGCGCATGTTGGCCGCGGTGGCGGTCTTCCAGCATGAGGCGAGTCGCCCGTCCCGGTATCTGGCGGTGGACCCGCACGAACATCTGCACGCCCATGCGTCCCGCTGAAGCTGGCCAAGCTGCCGATTGCGGGGACTTCATCCGCCCGCGAAAGCCGATTCCGGCGCCCCAAAATATCGGCCGATCGTGCAGCGCCCAATCGTGACGCACCCGGGTATGTTGAACTAGGCGTGAAGCCGGGCGTGTGTTTCTCCTCCGGGCACCATATCGGGACGGTAGAAACCCGAGGAGAAGCGAATGAAAAATCATCCGACGAAGAACAACCTGAAATCCAATGTGAAGTCGGCATCGATCGAATTGCTGAACGCGCGGGTGGCGGATTGTATCGATCTGGCCTTGTTGACCAAGCAGGCGCACTGGAACCTGAAAGGGCATCAGTTCATCGGCGTTCATGAGATGCTGGATGGGTTCCGCACCCAGGTGGACGACTATGTCGATACGATGGCGGAGCGGGTGGCCCAACTCGGTGGAACCGCCCTTGGCACCACACAGACCACGGCCAAGGGGACGACGCTGGCGCCCTATCCGGTGGATATCTATTCGGTTCCGGATCATCTGCACGCCTTGATCGACCGTTACGGCAAGGCGGCGAACAACGTGCGTGAAAGTATCGATCAGGCGGATGAAGCCGGTGACGCGGATACGACGGATATCTTTACCGAAGTCTCCCGCGGTTTGGATAAGGCGCTCTGGTTCCTGGAAGCCCATGTCCAGGAATAGTCGCTC
>DATARX010000533.1:0-12716 GCA_036263955.1 Rhodopila sp. | reverse complement strand
ACCGGTGTTGTCGCGATAGGTGCCGGACAGGTCCGTCAGCACGCCGATCACGAGCTTGGTGCGGGCTTGCGCGCGCAGGCGGCCAATCGGCGCGAGTGACAAGGCGGCAGCGCCCCCGATCAGGGTGCGGCGTGTCGAGATCATCTGGTTGTTCTCCCTGTAGCCATCGGTTTGCCGTGGCTTTGTCTGGCCCGGAACGGTCCGGATGCGCCGTTATCGCGCAGTTTCGGGCCCGGAAGCAAGCAGAAGACCAGCCGCTCTCAAGCTCATTATTGGCGCCGGCCCGAGACCTGCCACGGCCCGAGATTGACCATGGCCGGATTGGTCCCGGCCTGGCCTGCTCCGCCGTTATGCGGACGCGTCAAAGTTACGCGTTCGCCTTCTGCATGAATCCGGCGATCTCATCCAAAACAGGGACGATCTTGTCCTCGCCCTCCGATTCCAGATTGAACACCACGCGTTCCACGCCCAGGTCGGCGTAGCGCTTCATCAGGTCCAGCTCCCGCCGCGGGAACCACACCGTGATCGCAATCTCGTCGGGATTGCGGCCGGCTTCGCTCGCCATTTTGCGGAACTCGGGGATCAGGTCGCCGATCTCGCTGTAGCCGCCGCGCGCCGCCTGCGGAATCCAGCCATCGCCGTAACGGATCGCGCGACGGGCGGAGTAAGGGAACGCGCCGCCGACAATCACCGGCGGATGCGGCTTTTGCACCGGCTTGGGCCATGTCATCATCGGATCGAAGTTCACGAATTCGCCGTGATACTCCGGCTTCGATTTGGTCCAGATTTCCTTCATCGCCTCGACGCGTTCCCGCGCGACCTTGTGACGGTCGGCGAATTTGACGCCGTGGTCCTCCAACTCGTCCTGGTTCCAGCCATTGCCGATCCCGAACAGGAATCGGCCGCCGGAAACCTGGTCGATCGAGGCCACCAGCTTCGCCGTCTGGATCGGATCGCGCTGCGCCACCAGGCAGACGCCGGTGCCGACTTTCAGCGTCTTCGTCGCCGCCGCCGCCGCCGTCAGCGTCACAAACGGATCCATCGCATCGTAGTAGCGTTTCGGCACGTCGCCGCCGCCGGGGAAGGGCGACTTGCGACTAAGCGGGATATGCGAATGTTCGGGCGCCCAAACCGACTCGAAGCCGCGTTGCTCCAACGCGACCCCAAGCGCACCGGGTGCCATCGAATAGTCGGTGAAGAACATCGATACGCCGGATTTCAGCATGGTGGTTTCCTCCCGCCGGTTGACCCCCCGATGATGTGCCAACCGGCGCCGTTGTCCAGACCCGATGATCCTCCTGGTTCAGCCTCCGCCGGAGACGGCCCCCCCCTGGCTGGCCCCCCCCTGGCCGGCCCGCCCCTGGCCGGCCCACCACGTCAGCAATGCGATCACCAGCCCGGCCACGGCGGCGATCGCCCCCATCGCGAAAACCGAGGCGTAGCCGAAGGAACTGGCGATCACCCCCGCCAGCGGCCCGGTGACCCCATAGGCGACGTCCTGGAACGCCGCGAAGCCGCCCAGCGCGGTGCCCCGACTCTGCGGTGGCACCTTCTTGACGACCTCGACGCCGAACGACGGAAACACCATCGAACAGCCGCACCCGGTCAGCGCCGCGCCGAACAACGCGGCTGTCGGGCTGCCCGCGTGCCACAGCACGAGTTGTCCGGCCGTTTCGATCACCAGCGACACCGCGGCGACCCGCGCACCACCGATGCGATCCGGCAGTCGCCCGAACAGCGCCCGGACGGCCACGAATGCGCCCCCGAAACAGGTCAGCGCGAACGCCGCTCCGGACCATTGGTGCGCAACGAAATCAAGCGAGACGAACGACCCGATCGCCGCGAAACCAACCCCTTGCAGCGCCACCCCCAGCCCCGGCAACCAGATCACGTTGAAAATGCTGCTCAGCGCCTGGCGGCTGCCGCCATGCGGGGTCACCCGGCGAACACCGGCGGATAGCGCCAGGCCGGCCAGCGGCAAACCAACGATCACCGCGCCAATCAGGCCGAACCCGCCCAGCCGGTTCAGCCACAGCCCGATCGGCGCCCCCGCCGCCAGCGACCCGTAGATCGCCATGCCGGTCCACGAGAGTACCCGACCCGTGCGCGCCGGCCCGGAGAGCCCGATCCCCCAGGCGAGCGCGCCGACCACCAGCTGGCTCTCGCCAAAGCCCAGCACCAGGCGCGCCGCCATCAAAACGATCAGCCGCCCGGCCGGGCCAAGCGGCGCCGCGACGGCCAGGATGTAGCCAACCCCTGACAGCGCGCAGAACATCAGGCCGGACCGCATGGAGCGGCTGGCGCCCTGATGGTCCGCCACGCGCCCCGCGAAGCCACGGGTCAGAACCGTCGCCAGGAACTGGATGCCGATGCTCAGCCCGACCAGGAAATTCCCGAACCCAAGGGTCTGGTGCACATACAAAGGAATGACCGGCAGGCCGAGGCCAATGGTCATATAACCCAGGAAGACGGCGCTGGTGAGCGCGACCAGCGGCAGGTCGCCTTGCCCGCCGGTCGTATCGGACGCGCGCGGTCCGGGTTCGCCCGCACCAGCTGGCGCGGTGCGAAGCGATAGACCCCCCTGCATCAGATATACGGCTTCAACAACGAAAGATCCGCCGGGCTCAGCCGATCCTTGGCCGTCTGCAACTGGTGCCAGTAAGGATACAGCACCGGCGGCGCACTCACTTTGTCCAACCGCGCCCGTTCGTCCTCGGTCAGCGTCAAGGCCGCCGCGCCCAGGTTGTCCTTCAGTTGCGCCTCGGTGCGTCCGCCGATCACCACCGACGTGACAGCGGTCCGTCCGAGCGTCCAGGCCAACGCGACCTGCGCCGCGGAGACGCCACGCGACGCCGCGACATCGATCAGCGTATCGATAATCGTCCACAACCGGTTTTCATCGCGGATCGGCGGTTCGGTCCAGCCGGCGAGGCGGCGGGTCCCTTCGACATCCTGCCGGTCGCGCCGGTACTTGCCGGACAGCAGCCCGCCGGCCAACGGGCTCCAGACCAGGATCCCGACGCCCTGGTCGATGGAAATCGGGATCAGTTCGTATTCCGCCTCCCGCGCCTCCAGCGTGTAATGAATCTGCTGGCTGACGAAGCGCTGGCGCAGCTCGGCCTGGCTGATCCCCAGCGCCTTCATCAGATGCCAGCCGGAATAGTTCGAGCAGCCGATGTAACGAACCTTGCCCTGCGCAACCAGCCGGTCCAGTGCTTCCAGCGTTTCCTGCAACGGCGTCTGGCCGTCCCATTCATGCACCTGGTACAGATCGATCACGTCGGTCTTCAACCGAGTCAGGCTCGCCTCGCAGGCCCGCATCAGGTGATAGCGCGACAGGCCACGATCGTTCGGGTCCTGGCTCATCGGAAAGCGCGCTTTTGTTGCGATCAACACGCCATTGTTGCGGCGCCCGGCCAGCGCCTCCCCAACAATTGTTTCCGATGCGCCGGTGGAATAGATATCAGCGGTATCGATAAGGTTGACGCCGGCATCCAGGCAAAGGTCGATCTGGCGCCTGGCTTCTTCCAATCCGACATTGCCAACCTTGGCGAAATTCCCGCTGCCCCCCATCGTCATGGTACCAAGCGTAATGACGGAAACCTTCAGGCCGGACTGGCCAAGTAACCTATATTCCACAAGCCTTCTCCCTTAGAGCAATATCAGCCTGACCCGAATCGCGAAGCGACCTCAGGCTGATGAAATTGCTCGCAAAATATGAACGAGGGCGTTTCTACTCAGGGTGGAAACGCCCTCGGGCATGATCACCCCGGGCGACCAGCGTTTCGGCGGCGTCAGCCAAGCTGACGAAACGCGAGGGAAACGTCCAAAGCGTGCGAATCATGCGATCAAACAAAGAGATAGACCCTTCCAGGCTGCACCGGTCAGCCTGGAACGGGTCTGGCGCGCGACGGCTCGGCCCATCGCGGCGATCCGTCGCGGCGTAAACCGCAACGAACAGCCGGGACCAGAGCAGGCCATCCCGCCGATCAGCCAAACATCAACCTCAAGCCGTGGGGAAATCAGCGCGTAACGTGGTTCCGCACCCGGACAATCTCACCCTGCAGCGCTACGACGCCGTTCTTGATGAAGCCAAGCGTGACCTCATCGACCAGGCGGTCATCGCGGATCTTTTCGTGGATCGATCCGATCACCGTCTGCGCCCGCGGCACCGGCCACGCCTGTATCGACAGCAACGTTTCATTCATCTGCGTCTGCGCACGCACGCCGCCGGTGAACGCCGGCGATGTCGTCATCGTCAGCACCGGCTTGCCTGCCAGCGACGACGCGCCGTACGGCCGCGACGCCCAGTCCAGTGCGTTCTTCAGCACACCCGACATGCCATGATTATACTCAGGCGAAATCATGATAATGCCGTCACTCTGCCGAATCGCCTCCCGCAGCGCCTTGATCGAAGCGGGCGACCGGTCGCCATCCTCGTCCTGGTTGTAAAGCGGAATGTCCGCGAGCGAGTGGATCGTCAGTTCAACCCCGGTCAGAGCGCTTTCCTGGATCGTCTTCAGCACCGCAGTACAATACGAATGCGATCTAAGACTGCCGGAGAGGCCAAGGATTTTGTCGTTTGCCATACCAAGAAGGTCCCTACTACTCAGACTTGCCGCGGCAAGGCCGCCAGGACCTTGTCGAGCGTGATCGGATAATCCCGCACACGTATCCCACATGCGTTATAAATGGCGTTTGCCAAGGCCGCGCCGGCGCCGCAAATGCCAACCTCCCCGATCCCCTTGCTCTTAAGCGGATTCGCCGCGGGGTCCAACTCCGAAAGAAAAATGGCATCTATCTCTGGAATATCCGCATGTACCGGCACGTGGTACTCCGCCAGGTCATGATTAACGAAATAACCATAGCGTGGATCAAGCGTCATGGCTTCTTCCAGCGCCGCGCCGACACCAAAGATCATGCCGCCGATCGCCTGCGATCGCGCCGTCTTCGCATTAAGGACTCGTCCCACCGTGAAAACCCCCAGCATGCGCCGCAGCCGGATCTCCCCGGTGTCCATGTCGACGCCCACCTCGGCGAAGTGCGCGCCATAGGATTGCTGGGAAAAATCCTTCAACGTCGCGCCCGGTATGATTTCTCCGTCCGCATCCATCGCGCCCGAAACCACCAGGCTGACCAGCGGTTTCGACTTGCCGTCGGCCTGGATCTCCCCGTCCGCGAACCGCGCGCTGGCCGCATCCATGCCGGCCGCGTCAGCCAGCTTTGCGCGCAGTGCAATACATGCGTCATACAGCGCGGACCCGGCGCTGGCCGCCCCGAACGAGCCGCCCGAACCGGACGACATCGGATAATCGGTGTCGCCCAGTTCCATCCGGATCCGTGACGGCTTGAGCCCCAGCATCCCGGCGGCGATCTGGGTGAAGATCGTATAGCTGCCTGTCCCGATATCCGTCATCGCCATCCGCACCGTCGCAAATCCGTCCGGATCCAGCCGCACATTGGCTTTCGACGGCAGCAGCGGATTGCCCCGCGTCGCGGAGGCGACACCCATGCCCACCAGCCAGCGCCCATCCTGCACCTGGCCCGGCTTGGCCAGTCGCTTGTCCCACCCGAAGCGCTGCGCGCCTTGCCGCAGGCACGCCACCAGATGGCGGCTGGAGTAAGGAATGTGCTTTTCCGGATCCTCGCTGGGCTCATTGCGAATCCGCAGTTCGATCGGATCGATGTTCAGCTTCTCGGCCAGTTCGTCCATCGCGCATTCCAGCGCCAGCAGGCCGACCGACTCGCCCGGTGCCCGCATGGATGACGCGACAGGCAGATCCACAACCGCCAGTCGGTGCCGTGTCAGCCGGTTTGCCCCGGCATACAGCGTTCGCGTCTGTATCGCCGCGCCCTCGAACGTGTGTTCGCTCGGCCGGTTGCCGGAAATCGAATCATGCCCGACCGCCAGGATGCGTCCATTCGCATCGGTGCCAAGCCGGATCCGCTGGATGGTATCGGAACGGTGCGTCGTGACGTGGAACACCTGTTGGCGCGTCAACGCCGTCTTCACCGGTCGTTGCAACTTCCTGGCGGCGATCGCGGTCAGGATCGCATCCGCATTTACCCACAGCTTCGCCCCGAAACCGCCGCCGATATACGGGCTGACCAGCCGGACATTCTCGATCGGCATCTTCAGGGTTCTCGCCACCGCCGCCTGGCCGCGGTTCAGCATCTGGTTG
Organism: Rhodopila sp.; assembly: GCA_036263955.1. GTDB lineage: Bacteria > Pseudomonadota > Alphaproteobacteria > Acetobacterales > Acetobacteraceae > Rhodopila. Next base: position 6,534 of record DATARX010000533.1, on the reverse strand, counting down.
GCGGTGTGCAGCGTGAGCATGTCGCCGTCCCACTCCGCCAGCGTGGCGTGCGGCTCCATCATCGCGTGGCTCTGCAATGGCGTCGTGTAGGTCACGTCAAGCCGAACCGGCGCGGCGGCGAACGCCTGCTCGAAGTTGCCGACCGCGCTGTCCGCCGGATCGGCCGCGCCAGTCGGAACCCGCAGTTGCGACAGCCTATCCTTCAGGGCGTACGTCCCCTTCGCCCGGTCGTAACTTACCCGCACCAAGAACGCGGCCGCGCGGGCCTGTTCGAAGGTTTCCGCCACGACGAAGGCCACCGGCTGCCCATAGTACACGATGTCGGCGCCCACCAGCACCGGATGAGCCTCGCGATGCGTGCCCGTCCCCTGTTCCGGCACATTCAGATGCGTCAGCACCAGAACGACGCCCGGCATCGCTTCCGCCGCCCGCGTATCGATCGACTTGATCCGGCCTTTCCCGATCGTTGACTGCACGACGTAGCCATAGGTCGTGTCCGGACCTTGTTTCATTTCATACGCATAGCGCGCGCCGCCGGTGACCTTAAGTCGTCCGTCGACCCGATCCATCGGCTGGCCGACAATACCCTGCGCAACGTCGAGCGGCGTCGACCCGACCGGTTTGTTCATTTCCATGTGTCGGATCCTTAGCTACGAGTGATCTCGGTCAGCACGGCGGTAAGGCTTCGCCGGGCCAGCGGGATCTTGAAGTCGTTCCCGCCATGGCCACGGGCACCCTGCAGCAGCGCGCTCGCCGCCGCATCGAAGCTGGCCACGCTCGCCGGCGCGCCGGCCAGCGCCTGTTCCGCCTGCTCAACCCGCCAGGGCTTAGGCGCCAGGCCACCGCAGGCGATCCGGGCGGTGCGGAGCTTCCCACCCACGGTGTCCACAACCGCGGCGACCGAAACCAGCGCGAACGCATAGGACGCCCGGTCGCGTATCTTACGGTAGATCTGCCGTCCCGGTGGCGGCGGCGGCAGCGTCACAGCGGTGATCACCTCGCCCGCCTGCAGGGTCGTTTCGATGTCCGGGGTCCGCCCCGGCAGCCGATGGAACTCGGCAATCGGGATTGCGCGCGTCGTCCCCTCGGCGTTCACCGTCTCCACCGTCGCATCCAGTGCCCGCATCGCCACCGCCATGTCGGACGGATGCGTCGCGATGCACTGGTCGCTGGTGCCCAGCACGGCGTGGATGCGGTTGAAACCATCCAGCGCCGCGCAGCCGGAGCCGGGCATCCGCTTGTTGCATGGCTTCGTCACGTCGTAGAAATAATAGCAGCGCGTCCGCTGCAGCAGGTTGCCGCCGGTCGTCGCCTTGTTGCGCAACTGCGCGCTCGCTCCGGCCAGCAGCGCGCGGCTCAACACCCCGTAGCGCTGCCGTACCCGGCTGTCCGCCGCCAGGTCGCTGTTGCGCACCATGGCGCCGATCCGCAGGCCGCCATCCTGCGCGTCCTCGATGCGGGCGAGGTCCAGCCGGTTGACGTCGACCAGGTGAACCGGCGTCTCCACCTGAAGCTTCATCAGATCGAGCAGATTGGTTCCACCGGCAATGATCTTGGCACCCGGCTTCGCCGATGCGGCCGCGGCCTGCTCCGGCGTGCTCACACGCTCATACGTGAAGCTCCTCATGCCGGCTCTCCCGAGGCTTGTTGGATCGCCGCGACAATGTTCGGGTAAGCGGCGCAGCGGCAGATATTGCCGCTCATCCGCTCGCGAATCTCCTTTGCGGTCATTTCGGGATGCGAAACCGTGAGATCCTCGGTCACGTTGCTGGGCATCCCCGCGCGGCACTCCGCCAGCATGCCGACTGCGGAGCAGATCTGTCCGGACGTACAGTAGCCGCACTGGAAGCCGTCCTGTTCGATGAACGCGGCCTGCATCGGATGCAGCGTGATGCCGTTGGCCAGTCCCTCGATCGTGGTGACCGACTGCCCATCATGCATCACCGCCAGTGTCAGGCACGAATTGATCCGCCGTCCGTCGAGCAGAACCGTGCACGCGCCGCATTGACCGTGGTCGCAGCCTTTCTTCGGTCCATTCAAGGCGAGATGCTCGCGCAGCGCATCCAGCAAGGTCGTGCGCGGGTCGAGGCGCATCTGGTGCGTGTGGCCATTGACCTGGAATGAGACGTCGACGGGTACAATCGGTGTGTCCGTGCCGGCTTCGGTTGCCGCGGCATGGGCGCCCTGCGGCAAACCGGTCAGCAACAGCGCGCCCGCGACGGCGCCGCCCTCCAGCACCACGCGACGGGTTACCGCCGAGCGTTCGTTCTCGTTTTCGTCCATTGCGGTTGGAATCTCCTGGAGTCAAGGTGCTGGGCCGCCGCGGGATGCCGTGGATGGAATCCGCCCAGCGAGCTGCGCCCTGCGTCATGACGAATGTCGGTCACATGGTTCGGCAAATCCCGACCCCAATCTGTATGATGGTAATTTAACGCGGCAGTACTCATGACCGATCGGCGCCCACGCGGGTTTGAGTATCCGATCGCAAACAAGCGTTCGGCGCGCCGCGACCACAATTCGCCGCATGAATCGGATACGTCAGGCACAAAACGACGTATTGCTGTTCACTGATGCGCGATTCCCAGTCCGCATTAACGATCTGTCATCTGCCCTGTTCGGATTGGCCCGGGCGCGGTAGGCTGTTCCACTTGTCACGTGACAACCCTGGGAAATCAACGTGTTCGATCCGGCGCGCGACCCTGCTACACGATCAGCGTCGGTGAAGATCACCGACGTCGCCGCCGCCGCCGGGGTGGCACCGATGACCGTCTCGCGCGTTATCAACACACCGGATCTGGTATCGCCCGAGACCACCGCCAAGGTGCGCGCCGCGATCGACCGCCTGGGCTACGTCCCCAACCTGATCGCCGGTGGCCTGTCGTCGCGGAAATCGCGCATGGTGGCCGCCATCGTCCCGACCATCGCCCATCCGATGTTCGCCGGCCTCGTGCAGGCGTTCTCCGCCGCCATGCGCAACGCCGGCTATCAGGTCATGCTGTCGATCTGCGGCTACGAGGACACCGACGACGAAGCCCTGTTCCGCGCGGTGCTCGGCCGCCGCCCGGATGCGCTGCTGATCACCGGGTCGGGCTACAGCCCCGCGGCGCTGCAGATGCTGATCGAGGCGCGTATTCCGGTCGTCGAAATCTGGGATGTCTCGAGCCGTCCGATCGATATGCTGATCGGCTTTGACCACGCCCAGGTGGGCGCCGAGGTCGCGGCCTTCCTGCATGCCAAGGGGCATGACCAGTTCGCGGTGCTCGCCGCGCGAGACTCCCGGGCCCTGGCGCGCGCCCGGGGGTTTACCGAAACCGTCGCCAAACTGGGCGGAAAGCTGGTGCTCGAACAGGTCATGCCCGCACCCAGCACGATCGCCGCCGGCCGCGACGGGATGCGCGCGCTGCGGCCCTTCCTGGACCGGCGGTGCGCGATGTTCTGCAGTTCCGACATGCTCGCCTTCGGTGCCATCACCGAGGCCCGGATGCAGGGCATCGCGGTGCCGGAACAACTGGCGGTGTGCGGCTTCGGCAACCTGGAAATCAGCGAGATGAATGAACCGCCGATCACCACCGTCAGCCTGGAGGGCGTCGGCACCGGCCGTTCCGCCGCGTCCTTCCTGCTGCGCCGCCTGTCCGGCGAAGGTCCACGCGAGGACGACCGGGTTCAGGTGCCGTTCCGTATCGTGGAGCGGGCCACGACCTGAGGCCGATTGGAATTGCCGGCCCGCGCCAATCCTGCCCCCACCGAGCGCGCCCCCACCGAGCGCGCCCCCACCGAGCGCACCTGACTTGAGGGCGGCCTCCGCTTCGCCCACATTGACCCGACCGATGGAATTCAAACGGAGCGCGGGAATGATCAGTGTCGAGGAAGCCCGCGGGCGCATTTTGGACGCGCTGCGCCCGACGCCAGCCGAGATCGTGGCCCTTGCCGAGGCCTGGAACCGGGTGACGGCCGAGGCGGTCTCGGCGCGGCTGACGCAGCCGCCGGCCGATGTGTCCGCGATGGACGGCTATGCGCTGCGGGCGGAGGACGGGGGATTGGGCGCTCGACTGACCGTCATCGGCGCCGCGCCCGCCGGGCACCCGTTCGAAGGGCGCGTCGGTGCGGGCGAAGCCGTGCGGCTGTTCACCGGCAGCGTGGTTCCCGCCGGCGCGAACGCCATCCTGCTGCAGGAAGATGCAACCCGGGACGGCGACACTGTCCAGGTGAACGAGGCGGTCGTCGCCGGCCGGCATATCCGTCGCGCCGGCCAGGATTTCTCGGCGGGCGACGCGGTGCTGCCGGCCGGACGGCGGATCACCGCACGCGATGTCGGGTTGGCCGCGGCCGCCAATCATCCCTGGCTGTCGGTGCATCGTCGTCCGCGGGTCGCCATCCTGGCAACCGGCGACGAGATCGCGATGCCCGGCGAGCCGATCCCCCCCGGCGGCATCGTCAGCTCCAATTCCCATGCGCTGGCGGCCCTGGTGCGCGCGGCCGGCGGAGACCCGATGGTCCTGCCGGTGGCGCGCGACGACCGGTCGGCGATCAGTGCGGTGGCCGATTCGGTCGGGGGCATGGATTTGCTGGTGACCACTGGCGGGGCCTCGGTCGGGGACCACGACCTGGTCATCGAGTCGCTGAAGGCGCGCGGGATGACGCTGGATTTCTGGCAGATCGCGATGCGGCCGGGCAAGCCGCTGCTGTTCGGCCAGCTCGGCAGCACGCCGGTGCTGGGGCTGCCCGGCAATCCGGTGTCCGCCATGGTCTGTTCGATCCTGTTCCTGCTGCCGGCACTGTCGCGCCTGTCCGGCTTGCCGACGGCCGCGCCACCGGTTTCCACCGCCGTTCTCGGTGCGGCGGTCAAGGCGAACGACAAGCGGGCGGATCATCTCCGGGCAACCGTCAGCACCGACGAAAGCGGCCGGATTGTCGTTGTGCCATTTCCGGTCCAGGACTCGGCGATGCTGCGACGCCTCGCCCTGGCGGATGCGCTGATCCTGCGCGCCCCGCACGCGCCGGCGCTGCCTGAGGGGGCGGAGGTCGGCATTATTCGCCTCGATTCGCTGGGATTGTGACGCCTGCAGTTCAAGAAAAGTCGCTTGCACGCTGTGGTATTCAAATGTGTCCACAGTTTCGCTTGACGAAAGGCCGGGAACCAACATAGAACAGCACAGGCGGTTGCCGGTTTGTTCCGACGGCCATTCAGGGAAGTGCACTATGTTAACTCGCAAGCAATACGAACTGCTGGTGTATATCGATAGTCACCTGAAGCAGACCGGCTTCTCCCCGAGCTTTGAGGAGATGAAGGACGCGCTGAAGCTGAAGTCGAAATCGGGGATTCACCGGTTGATTTCGGCGCTGGAAGAACGCGGCTACCTGGCCCGCCGGCATCACCGCGCTCGGGCGCTGGATGTGCTGCGCCTGCCGGACAATATGCTGGCGCGGGAAACCCCTGCCAAGGCGCCGCCGGAAGCCGATGTGCCGTCAGGCTTTGCCCCGAATGTCATCCGCGGCGACTTCACCCAGCGGTTTCCCGGCGTGCGAACGGCAACCGACGCGGGGGCGATCCAGCTTCCGATGTATGGCCGCATCGCCGCGGGTCTGCCGATCGAAGCGCTGCGCGACACCAGCAGTTACATCGAAGTGCCAATGGCGCTGCTCGGGCCGGGCGAACATTACGGGCTGGAGGTCGCCGGTGATTCGATGGTCGAAGCCGGCATTCTCGAAGGCGACACGGTCATCATCCTGAAGGGCGATACCGCCGAGAATGGTCAGATCGTCGTGGCACTGGTCGATGACACCGAGGTGACGCTGAAGCGGTTGCGCCGCCGTGGCAACTCGATCGCGCTGGAGCCATGCAACGTGCGACATGAGACCCGGATTTTTCCCGCCGACCGGGTGAAGGTGCAGGGGCGGATCGTCGCGCTGATGCGGTCGTATTGAAGGGTCGGTTCGGCGCCCGCTTGCCATCCCCGCGCCCCCTGGGCGGGTTCGCGTGAACGCCCAACCGATTGACGTCCCCTGAACCGACAGCATACTCGCGGGTAGCTGTTGCGCATGTTGGGTCGCGCATGTTCGGGGGAAACAAAAAATGCCGTCATTATTCGATCTGAGCGGGAAGGTCGCCATCGTGACCGGATCCACCAAGGGGATCGGTCTGGCGATCGCCACCCGCATGGCGGAACATGGCGCGACGGTGGTGATTTCCAGCCGCAAGCCGGATGCCTGTGAGGTGGTGGCCGCCCGGATCCAGGCGGCCGGCGGGAAGGCCCTGGTGATCCCCTGCCATATCGGCCGCAAGCAGGAACTGCAGAACCTTGTCGACCAGACCGTCGCCCGCTGCGGCGGCATCGACGTTCTGGTGGAGAACGCGGCAGTGAATCCCTATCTGGGGCCCGCGGCCGGCATGCCGGATGAGGCGTTCGACCGGGTGATGGGATCGAATGTGCGCAGTAACGTCTGGCTGGCGAATATGGCGATCCCGCATATGGTACAGCGCGGTGGCGGCGCGGTGATCATTATTTCCTCGATCGGCGGGCTGCGCGGGTCGGC
>DATARX010000510.1:0-4321 GCA_036263955.1 Rhodopila sp. | reverse complement strand
GCCGGTTATTCGTGAATCCTGTGTGGTTAGGGGTTGCTGGCGAAGACGCACGGGCTTAACGAGGCGTCTCCGACGGAGGACGATGCGTGTCAGCGACTACACACGATCACGGCCACCATGACGAACACCACGGGCATGCGCCCGGGTTCGTCGCACGCTGGCTGTTCAGCACAAACCATAAGGATATCGGCTCCCTGTATCTGATGTTCGCGGTGTTCGCGGGCGTCGTCGGCGGGGCGCTGTCGATGATCATGCGGGCGCAGCTGATGCATCCGCACAACACCGTGGTGACCTCCGGGCAGGAGTGGAACACGATCGTCACGGCGCACGGGCTGGTGATGATTTTCTTCACGGTGATGCCGGCGCTGATCGGCGGGTTCGGCAACTGGTTCATTCCGCTGATGATCGGCGCGCCGGACATGGCGTTCCCGCGGTTGAACAACATCAGCTTCTGGCTGCTGCCACCGGCTTTCGTGCTGATTATGATCGGGCTGTTCCTGGGCGAATCGGGGACCGGGTGGACGCTGTATCCACCGCTGTCGCTCGCGACCTACGAAGACGGCATCGGCATGGACTGTACGCTGTTCGCGCTGCATCTGGCCGGCGTTTCCTCGCTGCTGGGGTCGATGAACTTCATTGTCACCATCTTCAACATGCGCGCCCCAGGCATGACGCTGCACAAGATGCCGCTGTTCATCTGGAGCGAGCTGGTCACTGCGTTCCTGCTGCTGCTGTCGGTGCCGGTGCTGGCGGGCGCGATCACCATGCTGATCTGCGACCGTAATTTCGGCACCGCGTTCTTCGACCCCACGGGCGGCGGCGATCCGGTGCTGTTCGAGCACCTGTTCTGGTTCTTCGGCCACCCCGAGGTCTACATCATGATCCTGCCGGCGTTCGGGATCATCAGCCACGTGGTCTCGACGTTCAGCCGCAAGCCGATTTTCGGCTACCTGGGCATGGTCTACGCGATGGTCGGGATCGGCGTGGTCGGGTTCGTGGTGTGGGCGCACCACATGTTCGTTTCCGGCATCGACGTCGATACGCGGGCGTATTTCATGGCCGCGACGCTGGTGATCGCGGTGCCGACCGGCATCAAGATCTTCTCGTGGATCGCCACGATGTGGGGCGGTTCGATCGAGTTCAAGACGCCGATGCTGTGGGCGATCGGGTTCATCTTCGTGTTCACCGTCGGCGGCGTTACCGGCGTGGTGCTGGCCAACGCGGGCATCGATGAGGTCGTTCACAACACCTATTACGTGGTGGCGCACTTCCATTACGTGCTGTCGCTTGGGGCGGTGTTCGGGATCTTCTGCGGATTCTATTACTGGATCGGCAAGATGTCGGGCCGCCAGTATCCGGAATTCTGGGGCAAGGTGCATTTCTGGCTGACGATGATCGGGGTGAACCTGACCTTCTTCCCGCAGCACTTCCTGGGCCTGTCCGGCATGCCGCGGCGCTATCCGGATTATCCGGCCGCGTTCGCCGGGTGGAACCTGATTTCCTCGTTGGGCGCGTTCGTTAGCGGACTGGCGACGCTGGTGTTCCTGTATGTCTGCTTCCGCACCTTCACCTCTAAGGTGCACGTGGCGGACAACTACTGGGGCGAGGGCGCGACGACACTGGAATGGACGCAGACCTCACCGCCTGCGTACCACACCTATCTGGAGCTGCCGCAGGTTCGCTGAATCCGATTGCTCCGGCGCGGGTTGGCGTGGCAGGAAACGCGCCATGCCAACCCGCCGATTTTTCCTTGCCAGCGCGATTCCCGCGGCTGTGACCGCCCCGGTTTTCGGGGCTTTGGCTGTTCCCGCCGCCTCTGCGGCGGGGGGCGATAGTTTCTCCAGTTTTGTGAATGGTGTGCGGGCCGAGGCTCGGGCGGCCGGAATCCGGTCGGCGACGCTGGAGCGCGCGTTCGCCGGCGTGGCGCCGAACCAGAAGGTGCTGGACCGCGATCGGCACCAGCCCGAATCGACCTGGACCTGGGCGCGCTACCGCAGTGTCGTCATTACCGACAAACGGATCTCCGACGGGCGGCGGGCGGTGGGCGCCAACCGGGCGCTGTTCCAGCGGGTGGAGCAGCGTTACGGGGTCAGTGCCGGGGTGATCGCCGGGATCTGGGGGCTGGAGTCGAGCTTCGGCACCGGAACCGGGGATTTCCGGGTGGTGGAGGCGCTGGCGACCCTGGCCTGGGATGGGCGTCGGGCCAGTTTCTTCCGCGGCGAACTGATGGCGGCGCTGAAGATCCTGGACCATGGCGACGTGGCGCCGAGCGGCATGACCGGATCGTATGCGGGGGCGATGGGGCAGCCGCAGTTCATGCCCTCCAGCTATCTGCGTTACGCGGTGGATTTCGAGGGCAACGGACGGCGGGATATCTGGACCAGCACGCCGGATGTCCTGGCCTCGATCGCGAACTACCTGGCGCGGTCCGGGTGGCGCGGCGGGGAGACCTGGGGGCAGGCGGTGACGGTGCCGGCCGGGCTGGATGCGCTGGGGCGGGACGCCAAGCGGCCGCTGTCCGAATGGGTTCGGGCGGGGGTGCGGCCGGTCAGCGGGCGGTGGGCGGGCCAGGCGGATACCCCGGCCGGTTTGGTGGCGCCGGATGGCGCGGGCGGCGACAGTTTCCTTGCGTTCGGCAATTTCAGCGCAATCCGGCGGTATAATCCGTCGGATTATTATGCGATCGCGGTTGGGCTGATTGGTGATCAGGTGACGATGTGAAAGGCCGAGTGCCCGGGTGGAGTTGGATTGGCTTGCGGGCTTGGTTCGATGGCGGTTTCCGGGATGGGGCGGCCTGTGGATCCGCGGACGGCGATCTTCGCCAGAGAGGCACAGAGGCGCAGAGGAAAGCGGGCGCTCGCCGGGCCTGGTGGGTGCTTGGGCTTGCGGTGGTGGCGGTCGGGTGTACGCCGCGAACGCAGCTGAATCCGAATCCGCACTATGTCCTGGGCAAGCCATACCAGGTGGGGGCGGTGTGGGTGTATCCGCGGGAGTCGTTCGACCTCGATGAGACCGGGATCGCCTCGATCCTGCAGGGGAATGCAGCGCGGCTGACCACGGATGGCGAGGTGTTCGACCAGACCGCGCTGGCCGCGGCGCACGCGTCGATCCAGCTTCCGGCGATCGCCAGGGTGACCGATCTGGAGACCGGGCGATCGGTGGTGGTGCGGTTGAACGATCGGGGATCGGGCGATCCGCATCGGCTGGTCGAGGTGACGCGGCGGACCGCCGTGCTGTTAGGCATGCCGGCCGGTGGTGTCGCGCGGGTGCGGCTGCAGGTGCTGCCGGCGGAGAGCCATGCGGCGGTGGAGGCGGTGCCGGGTGCGCCGTCACTCGGGCTGACGGCGGCGCCGCGCGGTGGGGTGGAGGTGGCGGAACTGCCGCCGCCGCCGGGTGCGCGCCAAGGTGGGGGCCGGGCGTTGCCTGCCGCGGTTCGGATGGCGCCGGAAGCGGCAGTGACCGCGGCGCCGCCGATGCGCCTGCCGGAGGCCGTTACGCAGACGGCGCCGCGGCCGGGTGTGCTGATGGTGCAGCTGGATACGTTCGACGATTATCAATACGCGAGTGTGCAGCGCGCCAAGATGGGCTGGAGCAATACGCGGATCGTTTCTGTGTTCGAGGGCCGCACGCAGCGCTTCCGGGTCGAGGTCGGCCCGCTGCCGGACGTGGCCCAGGCGGACGCGGTGTTGGACAGGGCTTTGGCGTCCGGAATCCCGGATGCCCGTATCGTGGTGGATTAGGAGGTATCGTCGAGATGCTGACCCGTCGTCTTGGCTTGCTGGGATCCGCCTTCGCCTTGGCGGCGGGACCCGCTTTGGCGCAGTCGAAGCACCCCGTGGCCCACAGGGGCAAGGACAAGGACGCTGCCGCGCCGACCGGCAGTCCGGCGGACACGCCGCTGGGCCCGATCGATACGACCGCGCGCTGGGCGTACATCCAGGACTACGATACCGGTGCGACGCTGCTGGAAAAGCTGGCGGACGACGAAGTGCCGCCGTCGTCGATGACCAAGCTGATGACGCTGTACTTAACCTATGACCAGCTCAAGCAGGGCCGGCTGAAGCTGGACGACCAGTTGCCGGTGAGCGAGAAAGCCTGGCGGATGCAAGGCTCCAAGATGTTCGTGCAGCTTGGCAGCACGGTGCGGGTGGAGGATCTGATCCGCGGCGTCGTTGTTCAGTCCGGCAACGACGCCGCGATCGTGCTGGCTGAAGCGATCGGCGGGTCGGAAGAGGGGTTCGTCGAGAAAATGAATGCGAAGGCCAAGGAGCTTGGCCTGACCCATTCCTATTTCAAAACTTGCACTGGGTGGCCGGATCCC
>DATARX010000426.1:0-1967 GCA_036263955.1 Rhodopila sp. | reverse complement strand
CGATCCGACCTGAGCGGCATGTCACCAACTCGATCACCTCCGTCCGTGTTGCGATCGCGCGCGCCATCGCTCGTACTCTCCCGCGCTGCCCCTGCTGTCAGCGCCTCGCGCATCGTTTGATTTTATGACACAGTAAGATTAGAGGCTGACCCAGAATGATTCCCAATGAACAAGCGCAAACCTCTAGCCCATCTTATTCACGCATGGCGTCGTTGAAGGCGCCGATGCCGGTGATCTGCGGAGCGCTCAGTCCCCGTTCCAGGGCAAAGCGCTCGATGCTGCTGGCGGCCTCGTCGCCAGATTCGAGCACCAGCACATAGGTCTTCTGCGGACCGTCGTTGATCAGCCGGGACTGCATGAGACGTCTCCCTTTACATCCGATGAACCCGAGTTCGCTTCGGCCCGGTGGAGCGTGCAAACAACCACGCGCCGCAGCCAGCGGCGGCCAGCAAAGCCACGGCCAGTGGAACCCGGTAACGTTCCAGCTGGTTTTGCCAGCCCCCACCGAGCGCACGCGCCGGAAACCGCCCATGCGCGCTCCAGTCGCCAAGCGGCGCGTGAAACAGATTGACCGGTGCATCCGGAGCCGCCGGTTCCCTCGTCAGCTGTCCGTCGTAGCCTTGTCGGGCGAGGTACCGATCCAGCGCCCACGGCGCCACCGCGTTCGCCAGGATGGCTTTGAACGTTGGCCATTTGACCCAGACCTCCCGCCGGCGGTGGGTCGCCGCAAACAGGATTGCCCGCGCGGCCACCTCGGGTTGAAAGATCGGCGGCACTGGTTGCGGCCGGCGCTTCATTTTGTTCAGTGCCCAGTCGAACTGCGGCGTGTTCAGTGCCGGCAGTTGCACCATCGTGACGTGGACACGCAGCCCGTCATGCAGCAGCTCCGATCGCAGCGCGTCGGTAAAACCGCGGACGGCAAACTTGGCGGCGCAGTAAGCCGACTGCAGCGGGATCGCGCGGTACGACAGCGCCGACCCGACATTGACGATCGTGCCGCGATTGCGCGCACGCATACGCCGCAACGCCGCCATCGTGCCATGCACCTGCCCCAGATAGGTGACCTGGGTCGCGCGCAGCATCTCCTCGGGCGTCAGCGCGGCGACTGGAGCGAAGGCCGTCGCCATCGCATTGTTCACCCAGACGTCGATTGGCCCCAACACTTCCTCGATGCGGGCGGCAGCCTCCTCCACGGCGGCGGCATCCGCCACGTCGGCCGAGACGGTACAGGCGCTTCGGCCAGCCGCCCGCACGGCGTCCGCCGCCCGTTCCAGCCGCCCTGGATTACGCGCGATGATGCCGACATCCCAACCAGCACGGGCAAACATTTCGACCGTCGCTCGGCCGACCCCGGCGCTGCCGCCGGTGACGACCACGACTTTGTTGCGCACCGGTTCAAGCATGGGCTCGCCTTTCCAGTTCGCCCCGCGCTGCCAGCGCGCGAATGCGATCGGCGGTGCGGCAGGCAATTGCCTGGATCGTCAGCGACGGATTGACCCCTCCCACGGTCGGGAACACAGACCCGTCGCAGATCCACAGATTCGGGATATCCCAGCTTCGGCAGTCGGCATCGACCACACTGGTCCCGGGATCGTTGCCCATCCGGGCGGTGCCGTTCATGTGGCAGGTGTCGTCGGTCTGCTGCCAGATGTCGGAGGCATCAATCGCCTGCAGCGCCTGGGTCATGAAGTCCAGCGCGTGGTTGATCAGCTTCCGGTCGTTGTCGCACCAGGCGTACTCCACGCGCGCGATCGGCAGGCCGTACTGATCCTTGTCGTCCGCCAGCGTGACCCGGTTGCCGGGCTGGGGCATCATCTCGCCGACGATTCAGGCCGACCTGGTGGTTGTAGTTCTCCATCGCCGCCATCAGCGGCGCGCCCCACAAACCACGTGCACTGGCCAGCGTATTCGCCCAAAGCTGCGGCAGCGGGCCCTGGCTCATGTAGCAATAGCCGCCGAAGAAATCC
>DATARX010000487.1:0-1818 GCA_036263955.1 Rhodopila sp. | reverse complement strand
CGTACCATGCCCGAAACGCTGGAGTATTCGACGGTGCTGATGATTTCGACGTTCTGGCTAGCCGCCCGGGCGGCGGGGCTCGGGGTCGGATGGGTCTCGATCCTCGATCCCGTGGCGGTTTGTCGGGTGCTTGACGCACCGTTGCATTGGAAACTTGTGGCCTATCTCTGCGTCGGCTGGCCGGAGACGGATCATCTCGATCCCGAACTCGAACGCCACGGATGGCAATCGCGAACCGCGATCGGCCGGCAGGTCAAAATTATCAGATGAGCGCTGGAGACAATGCGATGAATCCCAACGCTTTCACGGTGTTCGTCTGCGTCACCTGCAGGGGAAAGGATGCCGAAACCGAGCGGCCGGGGCGCACGCTGTTCGAAGCGATCAGCACGGGTCTGCGCGAGCGCGCCTCCGCCGGTGTCACGGTTACGCCGGTTGAGTGCCTGTCGGTTTGCAAGCGTCCCTGCACCGTGGCGCTGGCCGCGCCCGGCAAGTGGACTTACGTCGTTGGCGATCTTGACCAGGCACTTCACGTCGACGACGTGATCGAAATGACCGTGCGCTATGCGGCGACCGCGGATGGCATCATTCCGTGGCGGGAAAGAGCGCAATCGTTCCGAAAAGGCGTCGTCTCGCGAATCCCGCCGCTCGGTTTCAAGGTTCACCCCACCGATGCGGCATGACAATCGATCAGGTTGACGGAACCGATCGGCGGAGCGGCGGCCAGCAGATCGACAGGTTTCCCGCGCAGCAGCGCGTTCAGGATCTTGAGCGGACCGCCGTGCGAGACGACCATGCAATCCTGTCCATCCCGGCGCAGGTCGGCGTGAAACGCCCTGACGCGGGCGATCAGGTCCGCACCGGATTCGCCGCCGGGCGCCGCGAAGGAAGACGGCGCCGCGGCCCAACGATCAAGTTCGGTTCGGCTGATCACGTCCCATGGTTGCCCTTCCCAGTGTCCGAAATCCAGTTCCCGCAGGCGCGGATCGACGGTCAACGGTGCCGCCAAGGCCAGCGCGATCGCGTTCGCCGGGCCATGGCACCGAATGGCCGGACTGGTCCATATGCGCCGCGCGGTCGGGAGAGGGGAATCGGCCGCCAGCCGGTCAATCCAGGCTTGCGCGGACGGGTCCAGGCCAACGTCGAGGCGTCCGTAGCAAATGCCGGGCCCGATCGCGGGCGTGGGGTGACGGATGAGGGCAATCCTCATTTCAGCGTCATCGGCAAGCCGGCGACCATGAACACCACATGGTCCGCTCGTGCGGCGACAAGTTGATTGAGTCGGCCGGCTTCGTCGCGGAACGTCCGGCCAAGCGGCGTTTCGGGAACGATGCCCAGGCCGACCTCATTGCTCACCAGGACGGTTGGCAGCCGGCGACGCGCCAACGCGGCTTCCAGGGTCGTGATGGCGGCTGGGATATCATGCCCGCCAAGCATCAGGTTGGTCAGCCACAGCGTCAGGCAATCCACCAGCACCGGAAGAGCAGTCTCCTGGTCGAGCACATCGGCGAGTGCCGTCGGCGCCTCGATCGTGCGCCAGCCCGGTTGGCGTGCCGCCTGGTGCTGCGCGATGCGAGCGCGCATTTCATCATCGAACGCCTCGGCGGTGGCGACATAGACCCAGGGAGCGGGATGCCGGGTGATCAACGCTTCGGCATACCGGCTCTTGCCGGACCGGGCGCCACCCAGGACCAGCGTCGTGGTAGGAATTTCGGGAACGATCTGAGGACCTGTCAAGCTTGGGACAGGCCACTATGCAGCGGCGGGGCCGGTGCTTCAAATGGCAAACACCGTGCCGCGGCGCGCTCCGGGCTTGCGCCG
>DATARX010000471.1:0-4524 GCA_036263955.1 Rhodopila sp. | reverse complement strand
CGCGCCCGGCTCTTGCCGAAGCCCATCGCTCGGCCGCCGCCCGACTGCATCTGGCGCATGAAGAACACCCAGACGCCGATCAGCAGCAGCATCGGGAACCAGGACAGCAGGTAATGCAGCAACGGATTGACATCGCTGTCTTCCGGCTTGGCGATCACCCGCACGTTCTTGTCGGTCAGGGTCTTGACCAGCGTCGGGTCTTCCGGGGTGTAGGTCTGGAACGTGCGTCCGTCGTTAAGCTGGCCGGAGACGGTGCGTCCCTGGATCACCACGTCGCGCACATGCCCGGTATTCACTTCGCTGATGAAGTCCGAGTAGGCGATCTGCGTGGAGTTGGTGTGGCTTACCCCGGGCTGGAACAGATTGAATAGCACCACGAGCAGCAGGGCGATGATCACCCATAGCGCGAGGTTGCGGCCGAAATTGCTCATATGACTTTGCTCACGTTCTCAGTCCGATTAGGACGCCGGGCTTGGGTAACCGACAGCCGACCCAGCGAAACAGTGTTAACATAGTGTCTGGGAGCAGTTGCTACATCCCCGCTTGAACAGGATCGTTCACCAAGTTGGGGCTGACCACAAGCCGAAATACGTGTTTGTTCTGCCGTGATCATGCTTGCGGGAGAAAACATGCTCCGGCGACCGGCTTTTCCGGCGCAAACAGCATGATTGCCCGCATGTCATTTTCCTGGCATCCATAGCCCAAATGCGGGACGAATGCCAGCGTTTTGCCACTTCTGATTGCAGGAAGCGTGCGCAGGACGACCGAAGGCAAGTGCGAACTGCGTCGGAAGCGCGCGGCGTCGGGTCCGAGTCTGCTGATCAGGGCGTCACCCGGGCAATCCGGGTCGGTCATGAGACGGAACCGGTGGTCCCAGATCGCGCCTTGGCGGGCCGGCATGGCGGCCGCGATCGCGGCTTCCTCGCGCACCAGCAGAAAACCTTCGCCCATCCGTCCCGCCGGCAGGATGCGCACGCCGGCGAGGGTGGCCGGTTTCGGCTGTGCGGCCAGTTCGGCGATCTGCGCGGGGCTGGACGGGTAGGCGGCGCCGCCGATCGTGCGGATCAGGGCGCTCAGGGCCGCGGTGCCGATGCGGCCGGGGGAGAGCAGGGCGAATCCTTCCGGACGGATCGTCGCGCGTTCGGCCAGTTCCGCGGCGGTGGCCGCTTCCTCCCGCTGCCGCAGCCTGCCGGCGGCCGCCAGCGCTTCGGGCAGTCCGGTCCCGGCGATCGACGCGGTGGCGAAACCGTGGCGCAGGCGGGGGCGCAACGCCCGGATGTCCTGGTTGGACGGGTCTTCGACCCAGTCGACGCCCGCCGCGGTCAGGAAATCGCGTAGCCGAACGGGCTCGATCGTCAGCAGGGGACGCAGCAGACGCAACGGGCCTGTTTCGCGGACGGCGGCCATTCCGGCCAGGCCGTGCGTCTGGCTGCCACGCAAAACCCGCATGGCCAGGGTTTCCACCTGATCCGCGGCGTGGTGCCCGAGCAGCAGGTGCAGGATGCCGGCTTCCGCGCAGGCTCGCGTCAGCACGTCGTACCGCATGATGCGGGCGCGTTCGGCCAGGGCGGGACCGCGGGACAGCGTCGTCAGCGTGAGGCGGCGCGCGGCAAGACCGAGTGCGGAGAGCCGCGCGATCGTGAGGCCGGCTTCGTCCGCGGACGCGGCGCGTAGCGCATGATCGACGACCAGGGCAACCGCCGAACCGCCGCGCGGGCGCAGCCAGTCCCGGACCAGGATGGCGAGCGCCATGCTGTCGGCCCCGCCGGAGACCGCGATCGCCAGCGTTGGATTGGGCTCGAACGGACCCAGCCGGTCCATTGCCGCGGCGAACACGGTGGGGAGGGGGGCACCGGCGGAGGTCGCGGGCCTCGGGTTCAATGCGGGCCTGGGGTTCAATGCGGGCCTGGTTCTCCGGCTGTTTGCGCGATGAACTTGTCATCGCGGACGCGGATGGTCGTCAACACCGCAGGTTGGGCGCGGCGGCAAACCCGAAAGGCGGCCACACTCTGGTTCTCTTTGTTTGGGAGGGCGATCCACGTCTGAGGTTGCTGCAACCTCAGACGATCGCACTCTAGTGGCAGCCGGCCCTTTGCGCCGTGGCGGCCATTCCTGCGTTGATATCCGGGCGCAGGTGCGGGAAGTCGGACGGCATGCGGGCCAGAACGTCGCAGGCCGCTTTCTTTTCGTTGATCGCGGTCAAGGCGGAGGCGAGGCCAAGCCGGGCGTCCTGTGCGTGGACGCCGGAGCGGGAGCGATTGTAGGCATCGTCGTATGCGACCGCCGCTTGTGGATATTGCCGCTCACCCGCCAGAGCCTGGGCGAGCAGGAACTGGGCGTCGTAGGCGCGCGGAGAGGTGCGGTTCGCCAGTACCTCGCGCGCGGCGGCTTCGGCGGCGGCGTAATCGCGGCGGGCGAGCGCGGCGTTGCCCTCCTGCAGGGCCAGTTCAGGGGGGCGAGGGCCAGGCGGCGTGGAGGGACGGAGGGGCCGCGGCGGCGCCGGAGGGCCGCCGGCCTGGCCCGGCGCGACCAGTTGACCCATCGGCAATCCGTCTGGCTGCCTGGACGGTGGAACGCCGGCCTGGCCGCCCGGTTGGCCGCCTTGCGGGTTGATCTGGAATGCCAGGTCGTCGATGCGCTTGCCCAGGTCGTCGTTCTGGCGCTGCAGCTGGTTCTGCGTCTCGTCGATCCGGCCGCGCAACTGACGCACCTGTTCTTCCAACGCATCCACGCGCGTCAGCAACTGGGCGACCATGTCATTGCCGCCGGTGGAGGGCGGCGGTGCGTAGGACGGTTGCGGGTAACGGGACCCGCCGCCGCGCCCGACCTGATCCTCCAGCGATTTCAGTTCCTGCCGCAATTGATAGATCTGATTCTGCAGTGCGATGCCTTCGCGGCTGTCCACCTGGGCGTGGGCCGGTGCCATCGGCGCAGCCAACAGACAAGCCGCCACGATGAAAGGGGCAACGACAAACCGCATGCGGGCATCCTCAACAGTGATCTTCCGGCGTCGGTATACCGTGTCGCGCGCGACCGCGGCAGATTGATGGCCGATTCGATATGATGTTCTATCAGCTTTGGTTGCGGCTGGCACGTCCGCCAACCGGCAGCGACCGACGGGCACCGACTGACGGGCGGCGACCGACGGGCAGCGACCAACCGGCGGCAACCAACCGGCCGCGATCACTCCTTCGGCAAGTGCCGCGCGATATAGGGCGGCAGGTTGAATGCTCCGGTATGAATTTCCGGCGTCCAATACTCCGTCGAGCCCAGCAATCCGGCCTGTTCGGCGCGGGCGCGAATCGTCGCCAAAGGCGTCGCCGCCAGCGAGGCATCTTTTGCGGCCCATCCGAGGGTCATGAAGCCGCCGACATAGGTCGGCACGGCGGCGACGTAGGCGGTGACGTGGGGAAAAAACGTCCGCCGCCGCAGGCTGGTTTCGCGCAACTCATCAGCCTGCATGAACGGCACCCCGCACTGGTTCACGACCAGGCCGCGCGGCGTCAGGATGCGAGCGCAATTGTGATAGAATTCGTCGGTGAAAAGCACCTCGCCGACGCCGATCGGGTCGGTGGAATCGACGATGATGGCGTCGAAGGAGGCATCCGGCGCGCGCTTCACATAATCGATGCCGTCGCCGACGATGACCTGGGCGCGTGGGTCGGTCCAGGCGTCGCCGGCGATCCTGGGGAGGAATTCCTTCGACAGGCGGATCACCTCGCCGTCGATTTCCACCATCACCGCGCGCTTGACGTTCGGGTGGCGCAGCACGCGGCGCAGCACGCCGCCATCGCCGGCGCCGATGATCAGCACGTTTTCCGCCGATCCGTGCGCCAGCAGCGGCACATGGGTCAGCATTTCCTGATAGACGAACTCATCGGCTTCGGTGATCTGGATCACGCCGTCGAGCACCATCACCCGGCCGTGCGACGAACTCTCGAAAATGGCGATGTCCTGGAATTCGCTTTTCACCCGAGCGAGTTCGCGCGTCACCAGGAAGCGCTGGCCCCAGTCTGGGTAGAGGGTTTCATGGATCCAGTTGTCGGTGGGCATTGGCATGCTCCTCATGCTCAGACGTCGACGGCCCGAACTTGCGTCCGGGCCGTCATTGCCGTTCATCAGGTGGACGATTCAGACGATGCGGCCGCGCCGCTGTTCGTCCAGGTTGACGGTCTGCGGCTGGAACGCAGCCTTGAGCGCGGGAATCCCGTCGTAGGGATTGCAGGCGCCACACATGAAGATGTCGATCGCGGCGAAATCCCGCTCCGGCCACGTGTGGATGGAGATGTGGCTTTCCGCCAGCACGAGCACGCCACTGACCCCGCCATTGGGCGAGAAGTGGTGGAAATGCCCGTGCAGGATCGTTGCGCCGGCGGCGTCCGCTGCGGCGCGCAAAGCGCGGTCGATATGGTCCGGATCGCAGAGATTGGAGGCGCCCCAAAGGTCGACCAGCAAATGCATGCCGGCAAACTTCACACCATCCTTCTCGACGAAATAGTCCTTCTGGACTTCCGTGCCCGGATT
>DATARX010000452.1:0-2343 GCA_036263955.1 Rhodopila sp. | reverse complement strand
TCAGTGGCAGGTGGAGCAGACGGTGGCGGCGGTGGTTGCAGCCTGGGGTGACCTGGGGGGCGCGGCGCTGGATTACCGGATTTGCTACCAGTCCCGGGCGACGCCGCAGAAATGGATCGATCCGAGCACGGATGCGGAGGTTGAGCGGGCGGCGACGGATTGGACGGCGGTGCTGGTGGTGCCGATCGCGTTCGTGTCGGAGCATACCGAGACGCTGGTGTAGCTGGATGTCGAGTATCGGGACCTGGCGGTGAAGCTGGGGGTGCCGGGGTATTTCCGGGTGCCGACGCAGAACGCGGATGCGGGATTTGTCGCCGCGCTGGCGGGGCTGGTGCGGCGGGCGCTGGAGGGCGGGCCGGGATTGTGCAGTGCTTCCGGCGGGCGGATTTGCGGGGAGGAGCGTCGGGGGTGCCCGTTTGGGGCGGCCGGGCGCGCGTAGGGCGGGTTTGCGGCTTCGTACAGCGTGCGGTTGATGGCTACCCTGAACGGCCGTCATATACCGGCAGGCGGTGCGCGTGTACCCGCCATCCGCGCTTTGACGGCCTGTGCGTAGATGGCCGGGTCAAGCCCGGCCATGACGATATGGCATGGCGGGACGTCCGGCAGAGGCATGCCAGCGGCGAAGCCGGGGCGAAACCCTGGGCGAAACCGGAACGAAACGCTGGGCGAAACCGGAACGAAACCGGGGCGAAAGCCTGGGCGAAAGCCTGGGCGAAACCCGCGTTCGCAGATAGAGTGAGCCATGAGCGAATTGTTCCGGTACACAAAAGTCGGCGGGATCGACGCAGAAGACGCTCGGCGTCTCCACGACGATGGCTTTCTTTTGCTGCGCGGCGTTATCCCGCCGGGCTGGATCGAGCCACTCCGCGCCGCGTTTGAGGCCGGCGCGCTGGCATCCGACAAATGGCCGGTCCCGCGTGGCCATGACTGGCGCCACGCGCTGATCGATCTCGACCCAACGGTGCAGAATGTTTGCCGACTGCCGGCGCTGCTTGCCGCGACCCACGAGGTCCTGCGGCTGCCATTCTTCCTGGCGCAGGTCGAAGGGCGCGCGCCTCGGTTCGGCGGTGGTTCGCAGCTCCTGCATCGCGACGGCCGCGATTCCGGCCTCGTTCAGACGGTTGTCGCGCTGGCCTTCCTTGACCCGTTCGGGCCGGAAAACGGCGGCACGCAGGTCGTGCCCGGCACGCATCGCGGCGAGGGGCTCAAGGTGCCGGCGGGAGAATACCATCCGCAGGCCACTGTCATGACCGGTCACGCCGGTGACATTCTGCTGTTTGGCTCCAACCTGCTGCACGGCGCGACACGCAACGCCAGCGGAGCCCCACGCCGGTCGCTGCTGATCTCCTATGCCATCGAGACCCTGCGCGACGACGACTGCAAGACCCGTGCATTACGGGCTGTGCGCATGGAAACCGATGAGCTGTTCGGTTCCTGAGAGTCAGCGCGCCTCGGTCCAGCTCTCCGAGAAGGCCAAAGCGCAGGTGCTGAACGGTCTGCCCTCGCGCTGGGTGGCAAACGGGCGGCCCTTCGCCTGAACGCCATTGACCGTCAGGCGCGCCCCGAGCGCCGGGATCAGCACCGTGCAGACACCGTACTTGCGGGCCGGGGGAGGGCCTGGCTGGGTGTGGATCAGCAGCGGCTCACCGATGTCATGCCAGGTCAGCGCGACCTCCTCATCGTGCGATACCGCCCGCTCGGTCCAGAAATCACGCGCATCGCCCGTCTTGTCGAACACCGCGTCGGTCACCGGAATCGCGGTATCCGAGAGTTCGTCGTTGAGCATGCCCTGGACGGTGTTCTGCAGCCATCGCGCCATGGCGATGTTGTCGGCGTAGATCTTCCACCGGTCCTGGGTCAGTTCGCTCTTCAGGTAAAGCACATGGCCCGGGCCGGCGGGCGAGATCAGGATGCGCCAGAAACTCGCATTGGTGGTGATCGGGCCGCCGTCGGTGTCGCCCAGGCGAATGAAGGGATTTTCGCCGGTCAGGATCAGCCGGTTCGGATCGAGGGACATCGGACTTCCTGAAATGGGGAAACGGTCCCGGAGCCTACCGGTCATTCCGTGCCGTCCGCAATGGGGATGGCGGTGTTCGGCCGGACGCGAGGCGGCTTTCGCCGATCCGCACGGTATCCGCGGCGACTTGCCTATTGGGATCCGATGCGGCGCCGACCGGTCTAACCGGCCCCCCTTGAGCGGAACTGATCCTGTGCGACAATTCTGTGTCCCGAAGCCGAGCCACGGCCTTTGCCCATGATCGTCACGGCCTTTGCCCGCGATCGTCACTGTCATTGTCCGCGATCGTCACTGCCCGCGATCGTCACTGCCCGCGATAGTCACTG
>DATARX010000448.1:0-4733 GCA_036263955.1 Rhodopila sp. | reverse complement strand
ACGCAGTTCGCGTCCGGCCGAGCCTTGTAGACGCCGCTGTGAATGGTGAATCCGGCATTGTTGTATTTGCCGCCCGGCGTCAGGACATTGCCGTCCATGTCCATCTTGACCAACGACGACGCAGTGATCTCGTCAAACATCTCCCCGTAGTTGTTGATCAGGAAGTGGTTCGGCTCACCCGGGACTCGCGCCGACATGTGGGTGTTGATCCCGTCGGCCCAGCCGAAGTCGTTGACAACGTGATAAAGCGCGGCAAGTTCGCAGCGGGCATGCCATTCGGCGTCGGTCATGCCCTGGTCCATTTGCAGTGCGGCAGACATTCAGTCTTCTCCCTCTTACGACGTTCGCGAATGGATGGTGAGCGCGTTGGCCGAATCGTGCAAGTTTTGCCCGCCCAGAACCGGCCGGAAAAGTCAATTCTCAACTGTTTAACCTGACTCGCGGCTGGATTTGCCCTACAGCAATCGAAACGGAGCATCCATCGATGAACGTACCGTGGCGGGATCGAAGAGGCAGATTCCTGCCGTTCAAGGCAGCCGTACTGGCATCGCTGTTCGTGCCAGGCGCGCTCTACGCCTTCTGGCTCTGGATGGGAGAACTCGGCGGCCGGCCGGTCATGGAGGTGATCCACGGCACCGGCCTGTGGGCCATCCGCTTCCTGCTGATTTCCCTGGCTATCACGCCATTCGCCCGCGCCCTGGACTGGCCGTCGTTACTGCTGGTGCGCCGCAACGTCGGCGTCGCCGCCGCCTGCTATGCCATCGCGCATTTGTTTCTTTATGTCGTGGACCAGAACTTCAAGCTGCTCACGGTCATCACCGAAATCGCACTGCGGTTCTACCTGACCATCGGTTTCATTTCACTTCTCGTACTCCTCTCCCTCGCCATCACCTCCACCGACGCATGGGTCAAAAAGCTCGGGCGCAACTGGAAGCGTCTGCATCGCCTGGCTTACCCGGTCGGCGCCGTGGCCCTCCTCCATTTCTATATCCAATCGAAATTGAACGTTTCGGAGCCAGTGTTCGTCTCCGGCCTGTTCATCTGGCTGATGGCCTGGCGCGCGCTGCCGGAAACCTGGCGTCGCGACCAGCGGATCGCCGTCACCGCCGCGCTCTACACAAGCCTCGCGATCCTGTCCGGCCTCGCCACCGCCGGGGTTGAGTTCGCCTGGTACGGCCTGGCGACCAAGGTCAATCCCTGGCGCGTCATCGACGCCAACGAAACGATCGCCCGCGGCCTGCGCCCCGCCCATTGGGTGTTCGTGATCACCGTAGCCCTGGTCGCGATGTTCGTCGCCCGTCGCCTGATCCGTTCCTCGCGCCCGGCCCGCCGGGTCCCGGCCTGATCCCTTGACCCGGGGCATCACCCACGCTACCGGCGGGTAGTCAGGACACAGGACCCCGCCGGTGAACGCCTTCAGCTTCCCGCCCCCACCGCCTTCGCCCGAAGCCGAAGCCCTGCGCCTGGAAGTCCGCGAATTCCTCAAAACCGAACTCGCCCATCGCAAGCCGGTCGAGCGGGCCGAATCCTGGACCGGCATGGACGCCGACTTCAGCCGCAAAATGGGCGCGCGCGGCTGGATCGGCATGACCTGGCCGAAACAATACGGCGGCCACGAACGCTCCTCCCTGGAACGCTACGTCGTGCTGGAGGAGATGCTCGCCGCCGGCGCCCCGGTCGCGCTGCACTGGATCGCCGATCGCCAGTCCGGCCCGCTGATCCTGCGCGTCGGCACAGACGAGCAGAAGCGGATCCTGCCCAAAATCGCCGCCGGCGAAGCCTTCTTCTGCATCGGCATGAGTGAACCGGACGTCGGTTCCGACCTCGCCGCCGTCCGCACCCGCGCGGCGAAAGTGCAAGGCGGCTACTTGGTCAACGGAACGAAAGTCTGGACCAGCTTCGCCCACAAATCCCACTATATGATCCTGTTCTGCCGCACCGGTCCCGTCGACGCCAAGGCTGGGGACCGCCACGCCGGCGTCAGCCAGTTCATCGTCGATCTGCACAACACACCCGGCATCGCCATTCGCCCGATCATCGCGTTGACCGGCGAGCACCACTTCAACGAAGTCGTCTTCACCGACGCCTTCCTCCCCGACACCGCCCTGCTCGGACAGGAAGGCGACGGCTGGAACCAGGTCACCAGCGAACTCGCCTTCGAACGCAGCGGCCCCGAACGTTTCCTGTCATCTTTCGTGCTGTTCACCGAACTGGTCCGCGCCCTCGGCCCGAACCCGTCCGACGCGGGCGCCATCGCCATCGGCCGCCTGACCGCGCACATCATGACGCTGCGCCGGCTGTCCTGGTCCGTCGCCGGCATGCTGCAAGCCGGCCAGAATCCAGCCCTGCAAGCGACCCTGGTGAAAGACCTCGGCGCCCTCGTCGAGCAGGAGATCCCCGAAATCGCCCGCCAACTGGTGGACCAGGAACCGGACGCGACATCCACCGAGGCCTTCGCCGCGGTCCTCGCGCACACCATGATGCATGCACCGTCGTTCTCCTTGCGCGGCGGCGCACGGGAGATCCTCCGCGGCATCATCGCCCGCGGCCTCGGCCTTCGCTAGATCCCCCCCGCGGCCTCGGCCGTCGCCAGATCCCCGCGGCCTCGGCCGTCGCTAAATTAAAGGACACCGCCATGACCGACAAAGTGCTGTACCAGCAGGACGGCCAGATCGTCACCATTACCCTGAACGATCCGGCGATGCGAAACCCGATCTCCGAACGCGAAACCGTCGACGGCATCGTCGCCGCGCTCGAACGCCTGAACCAGGATCGCACCGCCCGCGTCGCCATTCTCACCGGCGCCGGCACCGCCTTCAGTTCCGGCGGCGACCTGCGCGCCATGCAGAAAAACTTCGAGGAACGCGCCGCCCAGCCCGCCCTGACCACGCAGTATTACAAATTCGGCATCCAGCGCATCCCGCTGGCGTTCGAGAAGCTGGACGTCCCGATCATCGCCGCCGTCAACGGCCCCGCCATCGGCGCTGGCCTCGACCTCGCCTGCATGTGCGACATGCGCATCGCCGCCGAGAGCGCCCGTTTCGCCGAAAGCTTCGTCAAGGTCGGCATCGTCCCCGGCGACGGCGGCGCCTGGCTGCTGCCCCGGGTCGTCGGCTACTCCAAAGCGTGCGAGATGGCGTTCACCGGCGATATGCTGACCGCACAGGAAGCCCTGGGCTGCGGCCTCGTCTCTCGCGTTGTCCCGGACACCGACCTGCTCGACGCCGCCAACGCCCTGGCCGCGCGGATCGCGGTCAACCCGCCCTACGCTGTGCGCATGGCCAAGCGCCTGCTGATCGAAGGCCGGCACAGCCGGCTGGACACGCTGTTGGAATTGTCCGCCAGCCTGCAAGCCTTAGCGCACGCAACCGCCGACCACCGTGAAGCCGTCAACGCCTTCCTGGAAAAGCGTACGCCCGCGTTCAAGGGCGACTGACCAGGCCGACGCCTGTTAAGACCCGCGCGGCACCGCGGATACGGCTTGCTCTGGTATCCGATCGCGGAGAAGGATGAGTCGCACCGCGGCCACGATTTGCCGCGTGAATCGGATACTTCAGGCACAACACGATACTAGAGTAGCCGCAAAGAGGCCTACAACGATCAACCGACCATGGCTCCTGGCCCGACCGGCTACCCGATCCGTGCCAATGGCGGATATGTGATTGCAGGCGTCCGCTTCGTGCGCCGCCTCGGCACCGGTGAGCCGGCTTCGCTGAACCGTCCCGCATCTCGCCGAATACCTGGCATTTCATTCCAATCACGAAGATCGCCGTCCATCGAATTCCATGATCGAGCAGCGCTCTGGCCCGAACCCCACGTCCGCCGTCACCCCTCCCCTGCCGAGCGGCCCTGTGATAGGGTCTATCGAATTATTTAGACAAATATCAAATATTTGACGGAGTTTGATGTGTCATCGGGTAATCAGCAGACGACGGCGGGCAATGAACGAATCCAGCAACTGCAAAAGCGCCTGGCAGTGGAATCCGGCGACAGTGCCCAATTGCTCAAGGATATCGAAAACAACCCGATCTGCTCTGTATCCGTCGATCACACCGTGCCTTGCATTGTGGTGGCTTGGAAACGCTATGCAACCAGCAACCAGCTTCGATTTGTGCAGGAGAAGGTCATCGACCTGCTGGCGCGGCATGGTCTGAGCAAACTGCTGGGAGACGACACCGTCTTACCAACAATCCATCGGGAGGATCAGTTCTGGCTTGTCAGCGACTGGATGCCGCGCGCCGCGGCGGCCGGCCTGCGCAGCATCGCCAGCAAAACGCCAGCGTCCCATTTCGGCAAGGTGTCGCTCGATAATATCCGGTCGGCGGTCTGTGCCGGGGTGTCGATGCGTTCCTTCGGCGACATCGCCGAGGCCCGGCAATGGCTCCAAGGCCTACAACCGTAGATGCGAGGATCGTCGGATCTGGACCGGACGATTGGGCCAGATCAAGCGATGTGGCCGCGTTCGAGCCGGCCAACGCCGCCCCATCCACGATGGCGGCCTTTCATCATCCACAGCTACAGCAGATCCCGCTCAGATTGCATACCTGAGCGGGTGAAGATGCGCGCTAAAACAATGTTCAAGAGCCGATTCGGCGAGCCAATGCGAACGGAAAAGGCTCTGGTCTGCCGGTCCAGGCGGCAACCCTCGATGCTGGCCACGGGGCACGGCGCGCGCGTCCAAAAGCGGCTTATGTCGCAACAGACCTAGGGGTTCAACGCCCGCAACGCCCGCC
>DATARX010000434.1:0-7818 GCA_036263955.1 Rhodopila sp. | reverse complement strand
TTGTCATCTCGTTTCGATGAAAACGATGCGATTTTCGTTTTGGATAAAGTCTTCATTCCCTGGGAGGACGTCTTCATCTATCGCGATCCGGCCCGCGTGCTGAGCTTTTATCCGCGATCCGGCTTCACCAACGGCTTCCAGTTCCAGGGCTGCACCCGTTTTGCTGTCAAACTGGACTTCATCGTCGGCCTGCTGGCGAAAGCCCTGCGCTGCACCGGCGGGGACGAAGCGCGCGGCAACCAGGTGCTGCTGGGGGAGGCCGTCGCCTGGCGCAACCTGTTCTGGTCGCTGTCCAATGCCATGGCGCATAACCCCAGCCCGTGGAACGGCGACGCCGTGCTGCCGGACCTGAAAGCCGGCCAGGCCTATCGCGTGTTCGCCCCCGACGCCTATCCGCGCATCAAGGATATTATCGAGCGCACGGTGACTTCGGGCCTGATCTACCTGCCATCCTCGGTCAGAGATTTTGCCAATCCCGCAATCGACCCATACCTGCGTCAATATGTCCGCGGTTCGCACGGCATCGAGTACAAGGAGCGGATCAAGATCATGAAGCTGCTCTGGGACTGCGTCGGCACGGAATTCGGCGGCCGGCACGAACTTTACGAACGCAACTACGCGGGCGGGTGGGACGATATTCGCGCCCAGACCCTGACCAGCGTGGAGAAGGGCGGCGATATGGCGAAGATGGAGGCGCTGGTCGATCAATGCATGGCCGACTACGACGAGAACGGCTGGACCGGCGACACGTGGCGTTAGTGCCTCCACGCCGCGCCAGGGAGCGAACGACATGCCGCCGCTGACCGACGCGCTCGCCGCCTGGCGGGACTTCTACGCGCTGCTCGGTACGGCATCGGCCACGATGGTCGGCCTGCTGTTCGTCGCCGCCTCGGTCGGCTCCGGCGTCTTCTCCGCCGACAGAATCGCACCGTTGCGTATGTTCCTATCCGCCAGCGTGGTCCATTTCAGCGGAGTCCTCGCGGTGAGCCTCGTCCTCCTGGCGCCGTTGCGGAGCCAGTTCCTACTCGCATCGCTGGTCGTCGCCTGCGGCCTGTTCGGCCTGGCCTATTGCGCCGTCAGCTGGCGCGATACGGTACGCGACGGGCTGAGCAAGCGGATCGATCTGGAGGACCGGATCTGGTATGCGTTCATGCCTGTCGCCGGCTACCTGCTTGAAACGGCGTCCGGCGTCACGCTGTTCGGGCAGCTTCATCTCGGATGCGCGGCGGTTGCGGTTTCCGAGGGACTCCTGTTGCTGATCGGCATCCACAACGCATGGGACATCACCATCTGGAGCATCACAAAGCGCAAGGGCTGAGCGTCTGGGCGATCCGCGACGCGGGACCGTCTCGCCATCGAGCCCATCCATTGATTATTCGTTTCAAATATGCGAATGCACGCTGTCAGTCCACGCGACCGGGGTTCATGCGTCATCTCATCGCCGTCGTCGGCCTCGTCCTGGCTTTACCATGCTCCGCCCATGCGCAAGCCTACGACTGGCGCCCGATCGACGAGCAAACGGCGACCTCGCTTCGGGGCGGCGATTATGACGCCGCGCTGCCGATTATCCAGGACGCCCTGGCCAAGTGTCCGCAGGCGGTCACCGCCGTCGAAGCCGGACTTTGCGGGGCTGCCTTCTCCGACCACCTTGGCACGGTGCGGGAGCATGAAGGCAACATTCCTGCTGCCGAGGACGCTTTCCGCAAGGCTCTCGCCAGCCGTACCGGCGTACTGCCGGCCAACGATCCCCAAATCGGCCAGGCTCACTTCGTCCTCGCCGCGTTCTTTCAGCGGCAAAACCGCCGTACTGAAGAAGTGGCCGAACTGCAGGGCGCCGAGGCGATCGCCCGAGCAAACGGACCCGACCATCGGGCGGAACTCGCCGGTCTGCTGACCCGACATGCCCAGGCACTCGACGCACTCGGCCGCCAGGCGGAAGCCCTGCCGCTGTATGAAGAAGCTTACTCGATAACCCTGGAGACCGGCGGTCCCACGGCGCGCGAAACGTTGATCGCGCTGGGAAACCTGTTCACCGCCAAAGCGAACGCCGGCGTGCCCAATGCCGAAATGGATACGGTCAGCACCTTGCTCGCCTCGCCCGACGCCACGGCAATCGATCCGACGCAACGCGCGCTGCTTGCCGGCATGCTTGCGCAGGACGTGATGGGAGCGGACCGGGCCAAGGCCGCGCTGACGTTCGCGGAGACAGCGCTTCCTGATCTCGACAACGGCCTCGTCGTCGATCCGGATGCCGGCTTTGTGTTGCTGCGCGGCGCCGCCCGGCTGAACGCCGCGTTCGGCGATGCCACAAGGGCGGTCGATCTCGCACGGCGCGCGCAGGCGATCGCCGCCGCCAAATGGGGACCAACCAGCTTCGCCGTCAGCAACGCGTTGCGCACCGAGGCGGACGCCGATATCGCACGCCACGATTTGCCGGCCGCCATCGCCCGGTTGGCCGAAGCCGCCGCGATGCTGAATACGCCGCAACTTGCCCTGCCGCGCACCCAGGTAGAGGTCGCGCGCGCTGACGTCATGGCGCGAACCGGCCATCCGGCCGATGCTATCGCGATCGACCAGGCGCTGATCGCCGACCCGATCGTGACCACGGCCACCCCGGCGACCCAGGCCGCCGTCCTGGTTTTGCTTGGCGAGGACCTGAATCGGATGGGGGCGTTCGAACCCGCCGGCAAGGCCTGCGCGCGTTCGGCGGACCTCGGTGCCAGCCAGCCCGCACTCTCCAAGGACGACCGAGTGCGCGCCGTGCTCTGCGCCGGCAACGCGTCCCTGGGCGAGGGACATCCGGACCTGGCCCTGGATGCCGCGCAGCGTGCCCAGTCCATATTATGGGACGGCCTGCAAGCCCCGGTGTTGTTAGACGGGCTGAAAGCCCCGGCGTTGTCAGGCGGGCTGAAAGCCCCAGGGTTGCCAGACGGGCTGAAAGCACCGGGGTTGTCAGACGGGCTGAAAGCCCCGGCCGAACCGAATCGCGTCCGCCAGTTCCAGGCGATGGACCTGCGGGCCCAGGCCCTGCGCGACCTGCATCGGAGCAGCGAGGCGCTGGCTGCCTACCGGGACGAACTGACCCTGGCGCAACGGCTTGGCGACATCAGTGCGCAAGGCACCGTCATGGCGCAAATCGCCTTCGTGGAACGGCAGATGGGCCTGTTCAAGGACGGCGACGATACCAGCATCGCCGGCCTGAAGCTGCTGGGGCCCAACGGTCCGCCGCGGCCCCGGGCAGACCTGCTCGACAACCGGGCTTTGGTGGCGGTCGCCGAAGGCCGCGCCGCCGACGCAATACCATTCTTCGAAGCCTCGCTGGCGTTGCGGCGATCCGAAGCGGTCACCGCACCACTATCGATCGCCACAGACGAGCGGGACCTCGCCGCCGCGCTGGCGTCGATCGGCCGCAACATCGAGGCCGGCCAGCACATGGATGCCGCGATCGAGCTCTTCCAAGCCCTCGGCCCCGGGCGGACGGCGTATCTGAGCGTCGCACTGGATCGGCGCGTGTCGATCGCCATCGCCGCGGGCGACCTGGTGCGCGCCGAGAGCGCGTTGCGCGCATTGCTGCCCCTGCGGGACCCAACCAGCGACGCAGCCGCCGATGTTCGGCTTGCCCTCGCCGGCGTGATGGACGACCAGGCACGCCGGAAGGAAGCCACCGCCCTGCGCGATGAGGCGATGTCCATCGTCATCGCGAAGGATGGCGTCGACAGTCCACAGGCTCTGCGCATCGGGCTAAACCAGCAGGCGGCGCTGCGCGCCTCCGGGCGGTTGCGGCAGGCAGCGGCGGCCGCGCGGGATTGCGCGGATCGGGCCGCGTCGATGCCGGATGTGCTGCTGTCCTGTCAGTTGGCGCAGACCGAGACGGCACTGGACGGCGGCAACCTGCGGGACGCGGCGGCCTTCGCCGACAAGGCGGTGATCGAAGCCGAAACGCACTGGACCCACAACACCGCCCCGTTGTTGCAGGCGCTGATGCTGCGCATTCGCGTCGCGGCGGCGATGGGCGACACCGATACCGTCTTGCGTCTGTACGATCGCGTCCATGGCCTGACGCCAGAGAAAGGCAGCCGCCGCGGCTGGACCGATGTGGGCGAGGGCCGGATGCTGATCCAGTCCGGCGCCCCGGATATCGGTCTGAACCTGACACGACAGGCCTTGCGGCAGGCCAACAGCCTGCACGACATCGGACTGGCCGTCGCCGCCACCGGCGCACTGGCGCACCATGACCTGGATACGGGTAAGGGACGGGAGGCGATCACCCTGTGGGCGGCCGTGCTGCCGCTGATGTCGGACGATGCGCCCGAACATCGGGTGACGGTGCTGGAGGGGCTTGGTGCGGCCGCCAATGCTATCGCCGCATACAACGACGCGGCCCGGTTGTTCGGCGAAGCGGTGTCGCTCAGCCGCACCGCGCTGGGGGCCGGATCGCCGATCTATCAGCGATCGGTGGTCGCCTGGGCCGAGGCTTTGGTCCGATCCGGAGAACCCGACCAGGCGGAGCAGGCATTGGCATCGCTCGATGGCGATTCCAGTCCGGCTGCGCAACGTGAACACATGCTCGGGCTGATCCACCTGGCGCAGGAGGAACGCGATCCGGTGGCGGCGGTGGTTCTGGCCCGGCAAGCGGCGGCAAGGGCGGAGGCCGCGTATGGGGTGAACAGTGTCGCCGCCGCGTACGCGCGGCTTGACCTGCTCGAGATCCTGCTGGCGACGAACAAGCACGTCGACCAGGCCGATCTGGATAGGGATCTGCGGATCATCGGCGCGCAGGATCCCAGCTGGCACGTGGCGCTGCGGGCGGTTCGGCTGCAAGGATCCTTGGCGGCGGGTGCGGGGCGCCTGGATGAGGCCATGGCGGCATTCCGGCGCGCCGAAACGATTGCCCGGAAAAACCAGGGCGCGGATAGCCTGGCCACGGTCTCGGCGCTGTCGAACGAGGCCAGCGTGCGACTGCGCGCGGGCGATGCCGCCGGCGCGGACAAGCTGTTCCGGCAGGCGCTGATGATGGCAGCCCCCGGCGGGGATTGGCGTAATCCGATCTGGGCCGGGATCGCCAGCAACGCAGCGGTCGCAGCCGAACGCACCGGAGATACCCTGCGTGCGGCCAAACTTCGGCGTGACGCCGAGGAACTGATCCCCTTCATCCCCACCAGGGAACTGCTTCGCTGGTCGTAACCTCGATCCGGAGAAGCCGCCATCGTCAGGCCGGAGCCATCGTCAGGCCGGAGCCGTCGTTAGCCCGGAGCCGTTGTTAGCCCGGAGCCGTCGCGGGCGTTAGCCTTGGCGCGCGATAATCTTGTCCTTGATGCCATTATAGATGTTCGGCGGAATGATATGCCGGTTCGTCAGGTCGTCCTTCCCCTTGTAGGGACGGTTCTTGATGATCGCGTCCGCGCGGGTCTTGCCGACGCCCGGCAGCGCATCGAGTTCCGACGATGACGCCGAGTTGATGTCCACCAATGTCGACGACGCGGCCGGCGCGGTGGTGCGGGCGGTCGACGCCGCCGTGCCACGCGATGCGGGGGTCATCGTGGAACTGGGGGGTGGCGCTGTCATCCCCGGTGCGGGTTTCGCCGGTGTAGACTGCGTCGTTTGCGCAGCGGCCGGAAGCGCCAGTGCGGCCGTGGCCACGGCCGCAAGGATCGCTTGTCTGAATTTCATAAGTGACTTTCCCGAATATGACGGGAAATTAACGCGCCAGCCCCGGTCTGGTTTCCGGACGAGCAGATCGCGGGCAGGTGATCGGCATCCCTGCCATCTTCACCTTCCAGCGTCGGCACCGACGGCGCCTGGTGCCGGGCGTCGCGAGGCCTACTCGATATCTTCCAGGCTAAATTGCTCAGCCTCTTCGTCGTAGCTGAACAGTTCGGCGTAGCGCCCCCAGCCGATCACCGTCCGCAGCGTATCCGCTGCGTAGTCGGGCGACATATGATCTTCCAGTTCGTCGCGGAACCGCACCGCGGATGCGCGATGGTTCCACCGCTCATCCAGCACCTGCCGGATCATGGTCACCAACGGCACGTGCTGCCGCAGGGCGTCGGCGAAAATCGCCTTCCGCTCATCGGTATCCGCCTCGACGAAGCGCCGCCCGAGGTCGGTCAACAGGATGTCGCCTTCCTCGAGCACCCCGAACCGTAACAACTGCAGCGTTTCGCCCAGCGGCAACAGGTCATCGACCTCGTACTGGAACGAAGCCGCGAGCGCCGGCAAGTCGGCGCGTCCATTGTATGGCTCCGCCGCCAGGGTCTCCATCAGGCCCGACATGATGTTCGTGCCGACCTGCGGAAGCGGCGTCGCCAGCGGCGAGATCGGAACCGCGGTTGCCGTCTTCGGCTCAGGCACCGGCCGCCGGGTCATGATCCCGTAGATATCGTCCACCATCTGCCGGAAATCCGCGTCCAGGCGGTTGCGCGGATGAGGGAAGGGAACCTTGAGTTCGTTCGCCACGCGTCCCGGATTGGAGGAGAACACCAGGATACGGTCGCACATCAGCACCGCTTCCTCGATGTTATGGGTTACCATCAGCACCGACTTGACCGGCAGCTTGCCTTCCATCCACAGGTCGATCAGGTCGGTGCGCAGGGTTTCGGCGGTCAATACGTCCAGCGCGCTGAACGGTTCATCCATCAGCAGCAGGTCCGGATGCACCACCAGCGCCCGAGCGAGCCCGACGCGCTGGCGCATGCCGCCGGACAATTCCTTCGGATAGGCGTTCTCGAACCCGCCCAGCCCGATCATGTCGATCGCCGCCTCGGCTCGGTTTTCCCGTTCGGACCGCGCGACGCCGCGCGCTTCCAGGCCGATTTCGACATTTTCCTGTACTGTCAGCCAGGGGAAAAGGGCGAAGCTCTGGAACACCATCGCCACGCCATCGGTTGGGCCGTTCACCGCCCTGCCGCGCCAGGTCACCTCCCCGGCGGTTGGTTTGAGCAGTCCGGACACGATCCGCAACAGCGTCGACTTGCCGGACCCGGAACGCCCGAGCAGGGCGACGATCTCGCCTTCGCGGAGAGTCAGGTTGACGTCGTCCAGCACCACCAGATCGGCGTTGGCATCCTTGTGGTAGGCCTGCCGGCACCCTTTCACATCGATCAGGCAGGGCCGGTGGGTGACTGCTGCATCCATCGGATAGGTTCCTAGGCCAGAGTGAGACGCCGCTGCGCGAAGGCGTACATGGGGCGCCATAGCAAACGGTTGAACAGCACGACGAAGGCCGACATCACGACAACCCCCAGCACCACGCGCGCCATGTCGCCCTTGTCCGTCGCATCGGCGATATAGGCACCCAACCCGTGCGCCTGCAGCCTGGTGTCGCCCCAGGATGCGACTTCAGCGACGATCGCCGCGTTCCACGACCCACCGGAGGCGGTGATGGCCCCCGTAACATAGTATGGGAAAATCCCCGGAATGATCACCTTGCGCCACCACAACCACCCGCCGATGCGGAAATTGCTGGCGACTTCCTTCAGATCGCCGGGAAACGCGGCCGCGCCGGCCACTACGTTGAACAGGATGTACCACTGGGTGCCGAGGACCATCAGCGGCGTCAGCCAGATATCGGCGCTGAGATGGAAATAGACGATAAAAAGCACGAACGGCGGAAACAGCAGATTGGCGGGGAACGCCGCGAGGAACTGCGCGATCGGCTGCGCCCGTCGGGCCCAGACCGGGCGCAGGCCCAGCCAGACGCCGATCGGCACCCAGATCAGGCTGGCGATGGCGATCAGGATCAGCACGCGAGTCAGGGTGAGGGCGCCATAGCCGAAGGCGTGCAGCACGTCCGTCAGTTTCAGGCTCTCGCCGACATAG
>DATARX010000291.1:0-6046 GCA_036263955.1 Rhodopila sp. | reverse complement strand
TGCGCCCTGTTAGTCTTTTGTTAACCATTCCCGGGTAATCTGCATGCAGGCGTCCTCTCCGGATCACGGACAGGCGGGTTCATGGGGTTCTTCCAGGCTATTTCAGCCGCGTATAGTAGCAAAGCGTTTCAATCGACGATGATTTCAGACGAACCGGATGAGGACGCCGACTTTCACGAGGACGCGGCGGCAGGCGATACCGCCGCGGACGACCGGCGGTCCGATAGCGCGCCCACCGCTGCCGACTGGCCCGCGCCATCGGCGACAAAAATCGGCTTGAACGTGGACACCGAAACGCTCGCATGGTTCACCGCCACCCATGCCGATTGGCAACGCGCGATGCGCACCGTGCTTCGGTCCTGGGTCACCGCCGCGAGATCACCAGCCCAGCCATCCAGTTCGCAGCCATCCAGTTCGCAGCCATCCAGACTCTAGCGTCCTGCCCCCCGACGTTCGCCGCATCATGCGGCGGATGGAGGGAATGCGCACGCCGGCCATCGGACACCCCGTGCGCCTCGTGGCATCACAGCGCCGACCGGAGAGCGATGTCCAATTCGTGAACCGGCAAGATAGCCCAGGTTCAGCTCCATTTCTTTGCGCTTCCCCGAGACCGTATGCCGCTTCCGCATAGCGGCATGTCAGGTGAACCGGTTACCAGCGCGCGCAGCGACAAACCCACGGCGTGCGGCAACCATCGTCCTCGGTGCATTTTTCACGACTGCGCCGAAGCAAGTTCGTATCGCCTCCAGCACAAAGGATCCGCGATCATGAACAGCGGCCACCGGAACCACCGTTCCCATCTCCCGATGCCGAACACGGCGCGACGTGGCCTGGTTACCTATGACGCAAAAGATCCGGACTCGAAGTTCCCGCCGATTGAGCAATTACGTCCCCCGAAAGGGGCGCCTAACGTCCTGCTCATTCTGCTTGACGATGCAGGATTTGGCTCCGCGAGCGCCTTCGGCGGTCCCTGCCAGACCCCAACCGCGGAAAAGCTGGCAGCAAACGGCCTGAAGTACAATCGCTTCCACACCACCGCGCTCTGCTCGCCGACCCGCCAGGCGATGCTGACCGGGCGCAACCACCACACCGCCGGCATGGGCGGCATCACCGAGATCGCCAGCGGCTCGCCGGGCTACAGTTCGGTGCTCCCGAACACCATTTCGCCCCTGGCACGGACACTGAAACTCAACGGCTACTCCACCGCGCAGTTCGGCAAGTGCCACGAAGTGCCGGTGTGGGAAACCAGTCCGGTCGGGCCGTTCGATGCCTGGCCGACCGGCGGCGGCGGCTTTGAGTATTTCTATGGCTTCCTCGGTGGCGAGGCGAACCAGTGGTACCCGACGGTGTATGAGGGCACGACGCCGGTCGATCCAAAGAAGACGCCAGAACAGGGCTACCACTTCATGGCGGACATGACCGACAAGGCCATGGCATGGATCGCGCAGCAGAAGGCGCTGGCGGCCGACAAGCCTTTCTTCGCCTACTTCGCGCCCGGCGCCACCCACGCCCCGCACCACGTGCCGGCGGAATGGGCCGACAAGTATAAGGGCAAGTTCGACCAGGGCTGGGACAAGCTCCGCGAGGAGACCTTCGCTCGGCAAAAGGCTTTGGGTGTCATTCCGCCGGAGTGCCAGCTGACCGCGCGCCACAAGGAGATCCCGGCGTGGGACGACATGCCGGAGGCGTTGAAACCGGTGTTGCGCCGGCAAATGGAAGTCTACGCCGGGTTCATGGAGTACGCCGATCACCATGTCGGCCGCCTGCTCGATGGCCTGCAGAAGCTGGGCATCCTGGACGACACGCTGGTTTATTACATCATCGGCGACAATGGCGCCTCGGCGGAGGGCACGCTGAACGGCACGTTCAACGAGATGCTGAACTTCAACGGCATGTCCGCGGTCGAGACACCGGAATTCCTCAACGCCCGGATCGACAAGTTCGGCGGGCCGGAGTCCTATAACCACTATGCGGTGGGTTGGGCGCATGCCATGGACACGCCGTACCAGTGGACCAAGCAGGTTGCCTCGCACTGGGGCGGAACGCGTAACGGAACCATTATCCACTGGCCGAACGGCATCACCACCAGAGGCGAGATGCGGTGGCAGTTTCACCACGTCATCGATGTCGCGCCGACGATCCTCGAAGCGGCCGGGCTCCCCGAACCGGTTTCGGTCAATGGCGTGCAGCAACAGCCCATCGAGGGCGTCAGCATGCTTTACTCGTTCAACGACGCCAACGCGGCAGAACGGCACGAGACCCAGTATTTCGAGATGTTCGGCAACCGCGGCATCTACCACAAGGGCTGGACCGCGGTGACGCGGCACAAGACGCCCTGGCTGCTCATCGGCGAAACCACCCCGGCTTTCGACGATGATGTCTGGGAACTCTACGACACGGAAAAGGACTGGAGCCAGAGCAACGACCTATCCAGCCAGATGCCGGAGAAGCTGCATGAACTGCAGCGCCTGTGGCTGATCGAAGCCACCCGCTACAACGTGCTCCCGATGGACGACGACCTCGCAAGGCGCCTGAACCCGGACGTTGCCGGGCGGCCGGTGCTGATCAAGGGGACGACCCAGCTGCTGTTCCCCGGCATGGGCCGCCTGTCCGAGAACTGTGTCCTCAGCATCAAGAACAAGTCCCACGCGGTCACCGCCGAAATCGTGGTGCCGGAATTCGATGCCGAGGGCGTGATCATCGCCCAGGGTGCGAACATCGGCGGCTGGAGCCTGTACGCCAAGGCCGGCAAGCTCAAATACTGCTACAACCTGGGGGGTGTGCAGCATTTCTATGTCGAAGCCGCAAGCAAGCTGCCCGCCGGCGAGCACCAGGTGCGCATGGAGTTTGCCTATGCCGGCGGCGGCCTCGGCAAGGGTGGCAAGGCAACGCTCTATGTTGACGGCAAGCCGGTGGGCGAAGGGGATATTCCCATGACCCTGGCGATGGTCTTCTCCGCCGATGACGGGCTGGACGTCGGCGAGGACAGCGGGGCGCCCGTCTCCCCCGACTACGGTCCACGCGGCAATGCGTTCAATGGCCGGGTCAAGGGGGTACAACTCGCCATCGCCGATGCGGCCGAGAATTCGGATCACCTGGTTTCGCCGCAGGACGCCGTCCGCATCGCCATGGCCCGGCAGTGAACCCGCGCGGCCGCCAGTTCCAATGACACGACCGGCCGCGCGCCGCTAAGGGCGGCCAGCCCTGCGTCCGGTCGGTCCAGCTCCCGGTCGGTCTTGCGCCCGGCCGGCCCTGCTCCCGGTCGGTCCTGTTCCCGGTTTCCGTAACAGCACGCGGCGGAAACCGGGGTTCGCCGACGATGGCGAACGCCAGGTCCGGGACAAGCGTGATCGCCTGAGACTGGCACAGCCAGAAGGCGTGAATCACGCGATCAAACAAAGCGCGGGACCATGATCGAACACCGAAAGACGGCTCAACCTCAAACGGTCATGGCCTCGCATCGCGCGTCAGTGAAGCGCGTCGCCGCCTTTGGTTTGAGGTATCCGATTCACGCGGCGAAGCGTCGTCGCGGTGCGACTCACGCTTCGCCGCGATCCGACCCTAGCGCGCGCGTTTGCCGTTGCTGGCCGAACCACGCGTCGCCCGCGCACTGACCATGGCACGCGGCACGGTTTCGGCGCCGCCCCGCGCCTGCATGAACGCCTTTAGCACCTCATTGATCCGCGTCTGGTAGCCGGCCCCGAAACCGCGAAAGAAGCGGAGCACGTCCGCATCCAGCCGCAGGCTGACCGCCAGCTTGGGTTCCCGCACATCGAACACCAGATCGGTCGCCCAACCGGACCGAACCGGTTCGGCCGGTGTACGAACGGGCGGCTGCATTTTCATCGTCGGGGCGCGGGACCGGCCTTTCGAGGCCGATGTGGCACGCCCTTTGGACGATGAGGTTTCGTTACGGTTTGGCTTCGCCATGTAATCCTCCCATCAACTCGGGACTGGTTGGTTCCAGGCCCGGTTCAACGCGTCGTACCGGTAACCTTCGCGGACGCGCCACAAAATGTACGCACGACTGTGGCTACGGTCAAGCCGTCGGTTTCATAGCCGTGACTTCTTCGCAACAGTTCGTTACGCCTAAATCAGCAGTTCGATCAGGAACGGGCCCGACCGCTTCAGCGAATGGGCCAGCAGATCGGCGAAACCTTCCGCGTTGTCGGTCCGCGCCGCCTCAACGCCCATCGACCCCGCCAGGTTCGGCCAGTTGATGTCCGGATTGCCGATATCCATCATGTCCAGCGCCGTGCGTCCCGGATTCGCACCGACATTCGCCAGTTCACCCAGCAGAATCTGATATTTACGATTCGACAGCAGAACAGTCGTGACGTCCAGCTTTTCCCGCGCCTGGGTCCACAGCGCCTGCACAGTATACATCGCCGACCCGTCGGCCTGCAGGTTGATCACCCGCCGCTCGGGTGCGCCGATCGCCGCGCCGGTCGCCATCGGCATCCCGCCG
This sequence comes from Rhodopila sp., assembly GCA_036263955.1. Taxonomy (GTDB): domain Bacteria; phylum Pseudomonadota; class Alphaproteobacteria; order Acetobacterales; family Acetobacteraceae; genus Rhodopila. The sequence goes on along the minus strand of DATARX010000291.1, from coordinate 1,578 downwards.
CCGATCGCCCCACCGGTGACGTTCAACCAGTCATGCCGCGGCGCCGCCTTGGTATTGGCAAAAAAACCACGCCCGAAACTCACCGATTCGTCGGCGATCACCGCATGCTCCGGCATCAGCGCACCGAGTGTCGCCGCGACCGCCTCCGGCGTCAGGGCACCGCGTCCGGTTTCAGGCCGGCTGCCATTGTCCGGCGCCGCGACCTTCGGACAGCCCAGCATATCGGCCAGCCGCGCCAGCGCCTCCACGATGTCCTGCTCCGGCCGCGCCAGGATATGAACCTCGGCATCCTCAGGCACCGACGACTGCACCTTGTTCGGATACGCAAAGAACGTGACCGGCTTGCGGGCCCCCGCGAGGATCAGCTGCCGCGTCCCCGCCATCGCCTGCACGGCCGCATCAACCACGTACGGCACCCGTTCCACCGCCAGGCGCCCCTGTCCGCGCGCCATCCGGGCGTTGGAGCCCTGCGCGATCACCCGGCAGCCGGTCGCGGCCTGAATGCGATGCGCCAGCGCCAGCCCTTCCGCGTCCAGGGCGACACCGCCCAGCAACAGCACGACGCCGGTCCCGCCCCGGCGGAGCACATTGGCGGCCTCCTCGATTTGGTTCGGCGACGCCGCTTGCGTCGGCAACAGCGGCAGCGACTCGGCAACGATCCCACCCTCGTTCCAGGATGCGTCCGACGGCAGGATCAGGGTGGCAACCTGGCCCGGCGCGATCATCGACGCCTGCACCGCCGCCGCCGCATCCGCCCCCACCGAACGCACATCCATCGATGTGCGCACCCAGCCGGAAACGCCGCGCGCAAACCCTTCGGTGTCAGCCGTCAGCGGCGGATCCAACGGCCGATGATAGGTCGCCTGGTCGCCAACGATGTTGACGATCGGTGTCGCGGCGCGCCGCGCGTTGTGCAGATTGGCCAATCCGTTCGCCAGTCCGGGCCCGCAGTGCAGCAGCGTCGCGGCAGGCTTGCCGGCCATGCGCGCATACCCGTCGGCGGCGCCGGTCACCACCCCCTCGAACAGTCCCAGCACGCAGTGCATGCCGGGGACGCGATCGAGTGCAGCAACGAAATGCATCTCCGATGTACCCGGATTGGAAAAGCACGTCGTCACGCCGCTCTTCAGCAACGAATGCACAAGGCTCTCAGCGCCGTTCATAGTCCCCGTCTCCCAATGTCGACGCAGACGCTACGAACGCCTCCGCACGGACGCAAGCCCGCAACCGGTCCGCCGCAGAGCGCGATCGCCTGAGGTTGCTTCGACCGCAGACGTGAATCGCCCGCTCGAACACGGGAACCAGCGTGTGACAGCATCAACCTGAAGCGATCACACGCTGGTCCGGGCAACCGTCATCGCGTCTATACACCGTGGCAGACCGCAATCGCCGCCCCGCCATCATACCGCCCCGCCATCATACCGCCCGCCATCATACCGACCGCCATCATACCGCCCACGATCCTACCGCCGCGGGCGCGTTTCCCCGGCACCAGGCGGTAAGCCGGAGGAATGTCATTGGTGAACAGTATCGTGGGATCGTTTCAGCGCGCGCGCTACCGATTCGGCCACAAACCCG
>DATARX010000263.1:0-2176 GCA_036263955.1 Rhodopila sp. | reverse complement strand
AGGGCGGCGGAGGGCGGGCGGTCGGCGCTGGCGGCGGCCCAGGCGCTGGATATGACCGACTGGCTGCCGCACGACCTGCTGCTGAAGCTGGACCGCTGCATGATGGCACACGCGGTGGAGGGCCGGACGCCGTTTCTGGATCCGGGCGTGATGGCGGCGGTTTTCCGCCTGCCGGACGCGATGAAGCTCCGGCGCGGGGTGGGAAAATGGATTCTTCGCAAATGGCTGGAGAAGAACCAGCCGGCGGCGCAGCCGTTCGCACCGAAATCGGGGTTCACCGTGCCGGTCGGCGAATGGATCAAGGCGCAGGGGACGCGACTGGGTCCTCTGGTGGCTGCGCAGCCGGGGGTCTCGGAAATCGCGCATCCGGACAAGGTGGAGGCGCTGTTTCGCGACATACGCCGCTGGCGGCACGGCTTTGCGTGCTGGAAGCTGCTGTTCTACGCGCTGTGGCACCGGCGGCACATCCTGGGGCTGCTGCCGTCGGGGGATGTGTTCGAGACACTTTCGGCACGCTGAACGCGCCTAAGACCGCTTGACTTCGACGAGCGGTCCGATCATTAGGGGCGCCTCGCGGCTGACGACCTTTTGGGACGCCGCGATACCGGCGATCTTTCGGGACGCCGCGATACCGGCGATGGGGCTGTAGCTCAGTTGGGAGAGCGCCTCGTTCGCAATGAGGAGGTCAGGGGTTCGATTCCCCTCAGCTCCACCACCATCTCCGGTTTGACCCCGCTTAATGTGTTGGCATTTCGCCCCGGGCGTCGGCCTGCGGCCGCTTCTATTCGGTCGCGACCACCGCCGGCTTGCCGTCATGCATGCCGATGACGAACAGAGGCGTGTGGGCGTGGTTGTGGTCGTCCGCGGCGTAGGTGCCACCGAGCAGGGACGGCATTTTGGTCGTCTTCAGCGCCTTCTCGATCGCCGCCGGATTGTCGGCGTGGGCGCGCCGAATCGCGTCCGCGGCCAGCAGCGTCGCCTCATAGACGAAGAAGGATCGTTGCGTCGGCGCTAATCCGTAATGACCCTCGTATGATGCGACGAAGGCCTTTACGCGCGGTTGGTCGATCAGGGGCGTGAACACGGCGATGGCGGTCATGTTCGCCAGTCCACCGGCGTCGCGAAAGCCCGGCGACACGGCGCCGAGGGCGGCCGGGACATCGAACCGGCCGGTGACCGGGACCTTCCAGCCGGACGCCTCGTAGGCCTTGAAGAAGGCCGCGGTGGAGGACCCCGGCATGACCCAGAGCGCGTCCGGTGAGCCGGCTTTCAGCTTGTCCAGCACGGACGGAAAATCGACCAAACCCGGCGTGATCGTTTCCTGGGCGGTGACCGATATCCCGCCGTCCTGTGCTGCCTTCGCCATCGCGACGGCGTTGGCTTTCGGGAAGCCGCCCGCCTGGGCCACGATGGCGATCGATTCGACGTTCTTCGCCTTCAGGTAGCGAACCAGGCCGCGGGCGATATCGACCTCGGATGGGATGGTCTTGAACAGGTAGTCATTGCCGCCGACACCGGACGCATCGACGAAATCCTGACCGGCCGAGGTGGCGATGATCAGCGGGATTTTGGCCGCCTTCACCACCGGCTCGATGGCATGGGTCACCGGGGTGCAAAGGGCGCCGATGATGATCGGAACATCCTCCTGCTCGATCAGGCGCTGGGTCGCCAATACGCCGATATCGGGCTTGCAGGCGTTGTCGGCGTAGTAGGCCTCGACCGGCCGACCGAGCACGCCGCCCGCTTCGTTGATCTGGTTCAGCGCAAGTTGCGCGCCGTATTGTTCGGACTGGCCGCGATCATACATCGTGCCGCTGAGGATCGTGGTGATGCCAATGCGGATCGGTTCGGCCGCGGTGGCGGGCGCGGGCGCGGTCACGGTCGTGGACGCAGCGGCGAACAGACCGGCAAGCAGAAGGGCGGCACGCTTCATGACGGTTCCCGACGAGGCTGTGAGACATCATTTCTGGTCTGCTTCGCGACGCCGGACAAGATGACGGGCCGCTGCGGCTTTGTTTGCTACGCCAGTGCCGCCGCGATCGCCTGCCGCAAGGCAGGCAGCAGTTCCTCGCCGAACCAGGGATTGCGGCGCTCCCATGCTGTGGTGCGCCAGGACGGATGCGGCAGAGGCACGGTTGCTGGGCCGAGGTCGCGCCAGCGCGCCACGCGTTCAGTC
>DATARX010000260.1:0-2447 GCA_036263955.1 Rhodopila sp. | reverse complement strand
CCGCCGGCGGCGATCCGTGATCAACGCTATCCGTTGCTGGCGCTTGGTGGTGCGCTGATCGCGATTCTTGCCGATCCCGTCCTGCCTCAGGGGGCGACAATTCCCCTTCTCGTCCTGGATGCGGCGGGTTTGTCGCTGTTCGCGGTGGCCGGTTTGCAGAAGGCCTTGGTCCGCGGCATCGGTCCGGTCGGCGCGGTTCTGATGGGTACCCTCACGGCGGTTGGCGGAGGCGCGATCCGGGACGTTCTGCTTGCCCAGGTGCCGGTGATCCTGCGTTCCGATTTCTATGCCGCCGCCGCCGTCATCGGTTGCGTGGTGATCCTGCTGGTGCGCCGCGGCGGCGCCTCGATGCAGGTTGCGTCCGGGGCAGGGGCCTTGGCATGCTTTGTTGCCCGCTTGTTGGGGGCATTCAGCGCCTGGCATTTACCGGTTTTTCAGTAGTCGTCGTTCGGGACCTCCGCCCAATATCCGGCTGGTTACAAAGCCGAAGCCCGGATCCCCGCATTGCCCCGAGCCTCGAACAGCGCGGCCAACGCCCTCGCCTGGGCGCCGCGGCCGACCAGGACCAGGCCGTCGCTTTCCTCGATCACCAGTGACGCCTCCGGCCGGGTCACGGCTTGTCCGGCACGCCGGTTCAGTTGCACGATGAAGAAGGCGCCGTTTGCCTGCTGCTCGACGGCCCCGATGGTCATGCCGATCACCGCGCTGTTCGGCGCCGCGACCACCACCTCGATATCCAGCCCCAGCGATTGCAGCACCTTCTCGAAATCCCGCATCCGCTCCGACCCGCGGATGAACGCCGCGGTTTGCTGATACAGGATCAGTTCCGCGATGCGTTCCGCACCGATATGGGTCGGCAGCACCACCGTATTCGCGCCAGCCTGCAGCAGCTTGCTCTCCGTGCTCGGCAGTTCGCCGCGGGCGATGATGACCAGGTCCGGATTCAGGCTCCGGCCGCTGAGGGTGATGAAGACGTTGGCCGCGTCGTTCGACAGCACCGTCGCCAGGGTGCGCGCGTGGCCGATCCCGGCGGCCTGCAGCGCGGTTTCATCCGTGGCATCGGCCTGCAGGCACAGGTAACCCAGGCTGCGTGCATGCGCGACCGGCCCCTCCGCGGCTTCCAGTATGACGAATTCGGCGCCCCCCGCGTGCAATTCCTGCGCCAGCATCAGCCCGATCCGGCCGAAACCGCAGATGATGACATGGTTTCGCAGCCGGTCGATCTGGTTGCTCATGCGCTTGATCCCGAAGACCTCGTTGATCTGGTTGAGGGTGATGAACTGAACCAGCGCGCCTGTCAGGTAGATCATGCCGGTGCAGCCCAGAACGATGGTGCTGATGGTGATCCCGCGCAGCAGCAGCGTATCGATCGGGTGTACCTCGGTGTAACCGACCGTGTAGACCGTCACGATGACCATGTAGGCCGCGTCGCCGAACGACCATCCGGCCGCCACATAGGCGGTGACCGCGATCGCCATCACCACCAGCATATACAGCACGCCGAACGCCAGGTTCCGCAGCGGCGAATCGAGCAGCCGCCCGGAGGCGTGCACGACCGAGCGGCGGGTGCTGGCGAGGACGGCCGATTGGCTGCTGTGACTGATTGCGGCTTCCCTGGAGATGATTTCGCGCCCCGATGATTAGCACATGGAAGCTTGGCAATTAACAAGTCCGGTTGGCGCGGCATCCGTGGCCGGGATACAACCCGCCATATGGAATGGGATGCCCCCGCGATCATCCTCGATGCGCGCCCGTACGGCGAAGGCGATGCGGTCGTCACCGTGATGACCGAAGCCCATGGCCCGCATCGCGGCCTGGCCCGCGGTGGTGCCTCCCGCGGCAAGGCCGCCACCTGGCAGCCCGGCAATATTGTCCAGGTCCGGTGGATCGCCCGCCTGTCCGACCAGCTCGGCAGTTTTACCGGCGAACTGATTCACGCCGGCGCGGCGCACGCGATGCAGGACGCACTCGCCCTCTCCATGCTGGCCGCTGCCTGCGCCGTAGCGGAGGGGGCAATCCCCGAACGCGAGCCGCATCCACGGATTCTCGATGGGCTGCTGCGGCTGGTCCCGCGCCTGCCGCTGGGCGAATCGCTGCTGACCGACCTGATCCAATGGGAACTGGTGGTGCTGTCCGACCTCGGCTACGGCCTGGATCTTTCGACCTGCGCGGTCACCGGCCGCTCCGAGGGCCTGGCCTACGTCTCCCCGAAAACCGGCCGCGCCGTCACGTCGGAAGGGGCAGGGGACTGGGCCGCGCGCCTGCTGCCATTGCCCGGCTTTCTGACCGGCGAGGCCACGCCCGACGCCGCCGCTCCCGCCGGCGAAATCCGCGACATCGACTTCGGCGATGCGCTCGGTGAGCGCTATCTGTCCTACGCGCTCTCGACGATCATGGCGCGTTCGCTGCCCGATGTGCGCGACGGCCTCAAGCCGGTGCACCGCCGC
>DATARX010000400.1:0-6163 GCA_036263955.1 Rhodopila sp. | reverse complement strand
CCGACGAGTGGCGAGGTGGTCATAACCCGCTACCTCCGGTTGAAAATAATTCGGGATAGTGTAAAAATTTCGCTATAAACACGTACTTGTTAACCTTTCGTCAATATTTCGCCTCTACATACAGATGCGGCGCCGCTGCGGCGGTGCCCTGTTTCCTCCCCGAAAGTCGCGCCACATATCGCGCGACCAACTTTGGCGGTATGGCCCTTTCCCCCGGCCATACCGCTTTTTTTATCCGATACGCGCGGTGTGTCGATGGTTGCCGGGGGCGCCGCCGCCGGGTCGCGGCATCGCGGGCGAGTGCAGGCAGTCCGGTTGCCTCTTTCCTGTCGGCGCGGCTGGACGCATGATCGCACCGCACAATCGCGGAGTGAGGCCATGGATCCCATTGTCGTTGCCCTGGCGCAGGCCGCTGGCCTGGACAAGGCTCTCGCGTTGTTTCCCGAGGATGTGCGGGCGGCGGCGGAGCAGGCGATGGCCAATGCCGGCGCCGTCAAGGTGCCGACCGATCCGGCGGTCGAACCCTGGCCGCCGATGCGCGTGGGGATCGGCCTGTGAGCGCGCCGCACTGGCTGTCCGCGACCGAAATCGCCCAGGCCTACGCCGACCGGGCGCTGACCCCTGTTCAATTGGTCACCGATCTGCTGGCTCGGATCGAGGCACTGGACCCGAAACTGAACGCGTTCATTCGCCTGGATGCCGATGCGGCGCTGCGTTCGGCCCGCGAAGCCACGGCCGAGATCGCCGCGGGCCGGACGCGGGGACCGCTGCACGGCGTGCCGGTCGGGATCAAGGACATCATCGACGTCGTCGGACTGCCGACCACGTGCCACTCCAAAATCCTGGTCGATAACGTCGCCAAGACGGATGCGGTGGTCATCGCCAAGCTGCGCCATGCCGGTGCGATCATCATGGGCAAGCTGTCGACGCATGAGTTCGCCATCGGCGGGCCGAGCTTCGACCTGCCGTTTCCGCCGGCCCGCAATCCCTGGAACCCGGATCACCATCCGGGCGGATCGTCCTCCGGATCGGGCGCCGGCGTCGCGGCGGGGTTGTTTCCCCTGGCGTTGGGCACCGATACCGGCGGATCGGTGCGTAATCCCGCCAGCGCCTGCGGCATTGTCGGGTTGAAGCCGAGCTACGGGCTGGTGTCGCGGCGAGGGGTGTTTCCGCTGTCGTTCACCCTGGATCATGTCGGGCCGCTGACCCGCACAATCGCCGACAACGCGCTGCTGCTGGATGCGATCGCCGGCCACGACCCGGCAGATCCCGGCAGTGCGGCGACCCAGGCGCGCGGGTTCGGCCGGCTGCTGGACCGCGGCGTGCGCGATCTGCGCATCGGTTTCGTGCGGCATTTCCACGAACGCGACCTGCCGGCGCATCCCGAGGTCGGCGCCGCATTGGAGGATGTCGCGCGGGTTCTGCAGGCGGAAGGGGCTCAGGTCCACACGATCACCCTGCCGTCCCTTACCGAGTTCGCCGGAATCAACCGGGTGATCCTGTGCAGCGAGGCGTGGTCCATCCATGCGCCGTGGCTGCGCGAGCGTCCCGGCGATTACGGCCAGTTGGCGCGCCGCCGCCTGCTGCCGGGCGCGTTCATGACCGCCGGCGATTATGTCGGCTCCCAGCGCCGGCGCGGCGAGATCATTGCCGCGGTCGAGGACCGGCTGCGCGACTATGACGTGTTGCTGTGTGCCAGTTCGATGGACCCGTCCAGCCGCATGGACGATTTCGAGGAAACCGCGCGCACCTATCCGCGTCAGGCGCGCACGCCGTTCAACGTGACTGGGCATCCCGCTTTGGCGATGATGTCGGGCCTGTCGCGTGGCGGGCTGCCACTGTCGGTGCAGTTCGTCGGCCGTTACTTCGACGAGGCGACGGTGCTGCGCGTCGCCGCCGCCTATGAACGAGCGACCGGGTGGCACAAGAAACGGCCGCCGATCGGATGAGCAGGATGTTGCCGGATGCCGGTCCGACCTCGCGGGTATATTTCTCCCAACGCCTGCGGCTGCACTATGTCGACTGGGGCAACCCGAGCGCGCCGCCGCTGATCCTGCTGCATGGCGGGCGGGATCATTGCCGCAACTGGGACTGGGTCGCGGCGGACCTGCGCCGGGACTACCACGTGATCGCGCCGGATTTGCGCGGACACGGGGATTCCGCCTGGTCGGCGTCCGGCCATTACACGATGGCCAACTATATCTACGACCTGGCGCAACTGATCCATCAGCAGAACCTGGCGCCGGTGACGATCGTGGCGCACTCGCTGGGGGGCAATATCGCGCTACGTTATACCGGCATCTATCCCGAAAACGTGCGACGGATCGTGGCGATCGAAGGTCTTGGGCCGGGGCCGGGACAGGACGCGGTTTCGGACAAGCGGCCGATCGCCGAACGGATGCGTAACTGGATCGATGCCCAGCGGTCGAATTCCGGCCGGCAGCCGCGGCGCTATCCGACGGTCGAGGCGGCCTATGCGCGGATGCAGGAGGAGAACAAGCATCTGACTCCCCAACAGGCGCTGCATCTGACCCAGTATGGGGTCAATCAGAACGAGGACGGGACCTATAGCTGGAAGTTCGACCATTATGTCCGGCTGTGGCCGCCGTATGACATGACGCGTGAGGCGATCGCCGAGTTGTGGCAGGCGATCACCTGCCCGACGCTCTTGGTTTACGGGACGGAAAGCTGGGCGACGAATCCGGCTGAGGATGGGCGGCTGGGGTATTTCAACAATGCCCGGGTGCTGGCGGTGGAGAAGGCCGGACACTGGGTGCACCACGATCAGCTGGATTTGTTCTTGCGCGAGGTGAGAGGGTTCCTCGGGGAAGCGTCGAGCTGACGCCTGGGTTTTGCGAACGGTTTGGCGTCCCCGTCTGGTTGGCGTCCCCGTCTGGTTGGCGCCCCGTCTGGTTTCGGCTCTGTTCCGGGGGGGATTGGTTCGAACAGAGGCTGGGCATCGGCCGCGCAAGCAAGGCGTAACACGGATTGCATGGACCAAGGGCACAGATTACACGGAGCAGCGGGTGGATCTTGACGTTTGGCGTCCGGCTGCGACCGACCGACGATTTTGATGGGCGTTTCGCGCGGCTGATTCCGCGCACGACCCGCGCACCGCGTTTCCTTCGCTCTGACCCGCTATGATCGGTTGAGCCGCCCCCTTTTTGCAGACATTCGCAGCCCGTTGCCGTGACGGTCGGGTTGGATGGAGACAAGCGAGATATGATCGTGAGGGGTGATTGACCCATACAGCAGTGGTGATCGGCGGTGGTCCGGCCGGACTGATGGCGGCCGAGGTCTTGGGTCGGCACGGTGTCCCGGTCACGGTGTACGACCAGATGCCGTCCGTCGGGCGCAAGCTGCTGATGGCCGGGCGGGGCGGCCTGAACCTGACGCACGCGGAACCGTTGCCGCTGTTTTTGTCGCGCTATGGCAGTGCGCGGGGATGGCTGGAACCGATTATTGCGGCGTTTCCGCCGGAGGCGCTGATCGCATGGTGCAACGGGCTTGGCCAGCCGACCTTTACCGGCTCGAGCGCTCGGATTTTCCCGACCGCGATGAAGGCTTCTCCATTGTTGCGCGCATGGTTGCGGCGGTTGGACGAGTCCGGAGTGCGGCTGCGGACTCGGCATCGGTGGACCGGGTGGGATGCCGCGGGACGTCTGTCTTTTGAGGCGCCCGATGGCGTGGCACCCGATGGCATGACACCCGAGGGCGTGGCATCAGATGGCGCGGTTCACGATCATCCTTCGGTGACGATCCTGGCGCTGGGCGGGGCGTCCTGGCCGCGACTTGGTTCCGATGCCGGGTGGCAGCGGCATTTGCCGGACTCGCTGGCACCGTTCCGGCCGGCGAATTGTGGTTTCGCGGTGGATTGGTCACCGCACATGCGGACGCGGTTTGCCGGCCGTCCGCTCAAGCGGCTGGCGGTTCGCTTCGGTCCCGACATCGTGCGGGGTGAGGCCGTCATCACCGGCACCGGGATCGAGGGCGGGGCCATCTACGCCCTGTCGGGCCGGTTGCGGGACGCGATCGAGGCGGACGGGGCGGCGACGATCCACCTCGATCTGCGGCCGGACGTGACTCACACGACGTTGGCGGAACGGCTTGGCGGCCCGCGCCGCAGCCAGTCGCTCGCGAATACGCTGCGCAAGCAGGCCGGCCTGTCTCCGGAAGCCATCGGGTTGGTGCAGGAAGCGCTACATGCCGGGGTCGGCGGCGGCGATCTTCCAGCCCTGATCAAGTCGCTGCCGATCCGGTTGGTGGCGGCCGCGCCGATCGTCCGGGCGATTTCGTCGGCCGGGGGTCTGCGTGCCGATGCACTGGATGGGGCGTTGATGCTGCGCAGCCGGCCCGGTGTGTTCGCCGCGGGGGAAATGCTGGATTGGGAGGCCCCGACCGGGGGCTACTTGCTGCAGGCCTGCTTTAGCACCGGTGTCGCGGCAGCCAATGGCGCCCTGGCATGGCTGCGCTGATGGGCGAATGGGTTGCACAAGACGGTGTGTTCGTCCAAATCACCGGTTTGAACCGCAGTACAGTCGGGAGCAGACATGTCCGCCAGCAGGCCACGCACCCTTTTCGACAAGATCTGGGACAGCCACGTCGTCGAGAGACTTCCCGACGGAACCTGCATTCTGTACATCGACCGGCACCTTCTGCATGAGGTCACCAGCCCGCAGGCGTTCGAGGGCCTTCGAGCGGCCGGCCGCAAGCTGCGCCGTCCGGACCTGACGATCGCGGTGGCCGACCACAACATCCCGACCGTGGGTTCGCGCACGCCGTCCGACATCAAGGAAGACGACTCCCGCATCCAGGTCCAGACTCTGGAGAAGAACGTCAAGGAGTTCGGGGTGCCATACATCCCGATCCTGAATGTGCGGCAGGGTATTGTGCACATCATTGGGCCGGAATTGGGCCTGTCGTTGCCGGGCACGACGATTGTGTGTGGTGACAGCCATACCTCGACCCACGGGGCGATGGGCGCGCTGGCATTCGGCATCGGCACGTCGGAGGTGGAGCACGTAATGGCCACCCAGACGCTGTTGCAGAACCCGGCGAAAAACATGCAGGTCGACGTCTCCGGCACGCTTGGGTTCGGATGTTCGGCGAAGGACATCGTGCTGGCGATCATCGGCAAGATCACCACCGCCGGCGGCAATGGTCATGTGATCGAATATACCGGCGATACGATACGGGCCCTGGACATGGCCGGCCGCTGCACGATCAGCAACATGTCGATCGAGGCGGGTGCTCGGGCTGGCTTGATCGCGCCCGATCAAACAACGTTCGACTATGTGAAGGGCCGCGAATTCGCGCCGAAGGGCGAGGCGTTCGAGCAGGCGGTCGCGTACTGGAAGACGCTGCCGACCGATCCCGGCGCGCACTACGATACTGTTGTCCGCCTGACCACGGCGGAGATCGCGCCGATGGTGACGTGGGGCACGACCCCAGGTGCGGTGGTCCCGGTGACCGGAGTGGTCCCCAATCCGTCCGACGAAGCCGATGAGGGCAAGCGCGCGCAATTGAACCGCATGTTGGAATACATGGGTCTTACGCCGGGTCAGCGGATGCAGGATTTGCCGGTCGACGTGGTATTCATCGGCTCCTGCACCAACGGACGGATCGAGGATATCCGGGCGGCGGCGGCCGTGGCGAAGGGGCGGCGCGTTGCCGATGGGGTGCAGGCACTGGTGGTCCCTGGCTCCGGCCTGGTCAAGCGCCAGGCGGAGGAAGAGGGGCTGGATCGGGTGTTGCTGGAAGCCGGGTTCGAGTGGCGGGAGCCGTGTTGCTCCATGTGCCTCGGCATGAACCCGGACAAGCTGACGCCGGGCCAGCGTTGCGCCAGCACCTCCAATCGCAACTTCGAGGGCCGCCAGGGACCGAGCGGGCGGACGCATTTGCTGTCGCCCGCGATGGCGGCGGCGGCGGCGGTGACCGGCCGGCTGACCGACGTGCGGCAATTGGTCTAAACGAGCAGGGCAGGGATTACCGTCATGGAACCGTTTACCACCCTTACCGGCGTCGCCGCACCGATGCCGATGCAGAACATCGACACCGACAAAATCATCCCGGCGCGCTTCCTGAAGACGATCAAGCGCTCCGGCCTTGGCGTTCACCTGTTCGACCCACTGCGGTTCGACAAGGACGGCAACGAGAAGCCTGA
>DATARX010000179.1:0-4642 GCA_036263955.1 Rhodopila sp. | reverse complement strand
GGGGCATTTCAGGGGCGTTCGTGCACGAATGCGATCCTCACGCTCCCGTGATCATATCGGCAGCGTCCTGGCATGGCGAGGGCGTCCCTGCTGTGCCAAGTCATGCGGTTCCATGGCATCGAACCAGCCGCCCCAGCCCCGATTTGCCTCGTTGTCCGGCTCATGGTCGGATGCGGCGGAATGGGGTGCGTGGATTCTCGGGGTCGCGGGGGTTTCGGCCCTGGCGGCGTGGCTGACCGATCGGGTCTGGATCGCGTTTGGTCTCGGCATCGCCGGTATCGTCCTTGCCGCATGGCGCTCGGTCAAGGTGGTGGCGCGGCTGCGCGCGGCGCTTGTTGACGCGAAGCGGGAACGGGCGGTGATGGAAGAGGCGCTGCGTCGGTCGCAGAAGATGGAGGCGCTGGGGCGGCTGACGGTCGGCGTGGCGCATGATTTCAACAACCATCTTACTGTGATCAGCAGCAACGTGGAGATGGTGACGCGCCGGCTGGATGCGACGGAGGCGCGTTTGCTCCGCCACACCGACGCGGCGCTGCAGGGGGTGCGGCGGGCGGCGATCCTGACCGGGCGGCTGCTGTCGTTTTCCCGCCAGCCGGTGGTGGAGCCGGAAACGGTGGATGTCGACCGGCTGGTGAACGGGTTGTCGGAGTTGTTGCGGCGCACCTTGGGCGACCGGATCCGGCTGGAGGTGCGGCTGTCCGGCATGCCGTGGTTCGTCTGGGCCGACGTCAACCAGATGGAGAATGCGCTGCTGTCGCTGGTGGTGAACGCGCGCGACCAGGTACCGGACGGCGGCGAGTTGCGCATCGTCGTGAGCAATGTGGTGCTGGATGTGGTGTTCGTCACGGCCAACCCGACCGTCGTGCCGGGCGATTATGTCCAGGTCGCGGTCAGCGGTTCGCACCATCCGACGGAGGCGGGACGCTGGGAGCCGGCGGACGACCTGAGCAGTGCCGACCTGTTCATGGCGCGGTCCTTTGTGCGGGAGGCGGGCGGCTGCCTGCTGCGATCCGATCCGGCGGAGCACGGATTGTCGCTGCGGCTGTTCCTGCCGCGTTACACGCCGCCCTCGGTGGCGCAGACCCTTCCGCCGTGTGCCACTGGCCGCGCCACGACCATCCTGGTGGTGGAGGACGAAGCGGCGATCCGGGCGGTTTGCGTCGATACGCTGCGCGGGCTGGGCTACCACGTGCTGGAGGCGCCGGATGCGATGGAGGCATTCCGGCTGATCGCCGACCATGGCGGGATCGACCTGCTGTTTGCCGACCTGGGGCTGCCGGGGGGCGTCAGCGGGCGCGCCCTGGCCGACGCGGCGCGGAATGTGGATGCCGGAATGCGGGTGCTGTTCACCACCGGCTATGAGCGGGCGGATTTGCCGGACCATGTGGCGTCGGCGCTGTTGCGCAAGCCATTCAATCCGGCCCAGTTGGCCGCGAAGGTGCGCGACGTGCTGGCGGCGGAACAGACGGTCCAGCGGTCGGAGACGGTGCAGGGCTAGCCGATCAGGGCGGCGACTTGCTCCGGCGGGCGCCGCGCGGGTGACGACGGCCGGGCGCTCCATCGGGATCGGATGGGTGAGGATCGCGTCGATCAGGCTATCATCAGCGGGGGGCGAATCCGGTCAGGCGGGCCCCGGTCGGGCGGGCCCCGGTCAGGCGGGCCCCGGTCAGGCGGGCCCCGGTCAGGTGGGCCCCGGTCAGGTGGGCCCCGGTCAGGCGGGCCCCGGTCAGGTGGGCCCCGGTCAGGCGGGCCCCGGTCGGGCGGGCCCCGGTCAGGTGGGCCCCGGTCAGGTAGGCCATTGCGTCCCCCAGCGGTCGGCAAAGGCGACATCGGGCACCGGGCGGCGCGCCAGCCTGCCGTATGGGTCGATTGGATATCCGACTGGCATCAGGGCGAAGGTGAACACATCGTCGGGCAGGTCGAGGATAGCCCGCACATCGTCCTCGTACAAAATGTGGTTGGTGGTGATCAGCGTGCCGAGGCCAAGGCCGCGGCAGGCCAGGATGATGTTCTGCACCGCCGGATAGATGCTGGAGCCGCGGATTTGCTCCTGGTAGCGGAGGTGGGCGTCGTAGCGGGCGGCGACGGCTGGCGGCAGCGCCTCGCGCGGGGGCATGTCGCGTTTCCGGAGGCACGGCACCAGCAGGACGGGGGCGTCGCCGAGGTGATCCCATAGATACTGTCCGCCGGCCATCAGGCGCTGGTACTGCGCCTCCGTCAGATGCGCCGGGCGTCCGCGCGCGGCGTAGATTTCGGCGACCTCATCCGAGGCTTTGCGATAGACGGCGCCCAGCCGGCGGCGCTGCGCCGCGTCGCGCACCACGATGAAAATCCAGTTCTGCGCGTTGCCGCCGGACGGCGCCCTGGTCGCCGCATCCAGCACCTGGGTGATCAGCGCCTCCGGCACCGGATCGGGTTTCAGTCGCCGGATCGCGCGGGCGGTGTAGATTGCGTCGAACAGTGCGACGTCGGTCATGGAGGGTGCCTTGGGCAAATAAGGGATTTAGTGCTGCCCAAGAGCGTTGCCGATTCCGGGTGCCAAGACCAGCCATCGGTTCGGCTGTGCCGTCGCACAACGGCGTGGGTTTCGGCGGGCCGGCGGGTCGCCCACGTTACGCCGGGGGTGTTTCCGGGACCGGTATCAGATCGATCATCCGGGTGAAGTAGGTCTCCATGGTCAGCGCCAGCCCGGCAGGTCCGTGGGCCATTGGTTGGGGCCGTGGTTGAACCGCGGCAGCGACCGCGGCGCGCGCGGCCGGGTCCGTGGAGCGCATGCCGGCGCGGCTAACGATCGGCGGTGCAGCGTTCCCGCCCGTCTGCGCGGCTGCTGGTCCATCTGGTTTCTCCCTGTCCGAAGGGGTCAGCTTATCGGTGTGGTGTCGCTCGCGAATGGGGAAAGTTTTCTGTTCCGTCACGAGGATCGGCGACAATTCCATGCCGTGCGATTGGACGGGGGTGCGGGCGTGTGGCAGGCTTTCAGGCAATAAAAGTTCCTGAAGGAAACGCCATGAACCAAGCGGTTGCCAGCGTCCCGTTCCTCTCCGGCGTGAAGATCGTCGATCTGACTCAGTTCGAGGCGGGGCCGTCCTGCACCGAGGCGCTCGCGTGGCTGGGCGCCGACGTGGTGAAGATCGAGAACCCGAAGCTGGGCGATCCGGGGCGGCGGTTACGACCGGGCCAGCCGGACGACGATCCCTATTATTTCCATGTGTTCAACGCCAACAAACGCTCCATGACGGTGAATCTGAAGTCGCCGCAGGGGCTGGCGGTGGTGAAGGACATGTTACGCCAGGCGGATGTTTGCATCGAGAACTTCGCACCGGGGGCGATCGAGCGGCTGGGGCTGGGGTACGATGTCGTCCACGCACTGAATCCGTCGATCATCTACGCGCAGATCAAGGGGTTCGGGGAGGGCAGTCCGTACGAGAGGAACCTGGCGTTCGACATGATCGCGCAGGCCTGCGGCGGGACATTCAGCGTGACCGGCGATCCGGATGGGCCGCCGATGCGGCCGGGGATTTCGCTGGGCGATACCGGGACGGGGATGCTGATGGCGATCACCATTCTGGGCGCGCTGTACAAGCGGCGGGAGACGGGGCAGGGGCATCGGCTGCAGGTGGCGATGCAGGATGCGATCATGCACTACATGCGTATCAACTTCGCGACCCAGGGGTTGACGGGCAAGCCGGCCGTGCGCGGCGGCAGCAAGGTGGTTGGCATCAGCAATGCCCCGATGGGATTGTATCCGTGCGCGGCGGGCGGCCCGAACGACTACGTCTATATCATGACGAGCCGAGCAAATCCGGAGCACTGGGATCGGTTGTTGAAGGTGGTGGGGCGGGAGGACCTGATCGGCGACGTCCGTTACTTAACGCCAATGGACAGGCTGGAGCGTGAGCCGGAGGTGGATGCGATCATTGCCGCATGGACCCGGACGCGGACCAAACATGATGCGATGCGCGCGGTTGGGGAAGCCGGGATCCCGGCCGGCGCGGTGCTGGATACGATGGAGTTGCAGAACGACCGGAGCTTCGAGGATCGTGGCATCATGCAGGTGATGCGGCATCCGGCGCATCGGGATTTCAAGATGCCGGGCTGGCCGGTGCGGGTGGATGGACGGCCGCCTGCGCTGGCGCCCTCTCCGGTGCTGGGGGAACACACGGAGACGGTGCTGGGCGAGTGGCTGGGCCTGAATGCCCAGGCGGTGGCGGCGCTGCGGGCGGAGGGCGCGATTTAGAACCTGATAGCTCCAGGCTGGCGCTATCAGGTTCCCGTCGTTTACGAGGGCGATTCACGTCGGAGGTTGTGTCAACCTCAGACGATTCGCGCTCTCGCCGCTCGGCCGCGTCGTGGTCGCCGGTTATCCGGACATGGAATGAGCGCCTGTCGGATCCGGTGTCAGGCTGCCGAACAGACCCTGTGCCTCATCCTTGACGCCGGCGGTGAAGTAGATCGTGTTGGGATCGCCGCCATTGGCGCCGTTGCCCGGGGTGAGGGCCCATAGATCGCCGATGGCGATGGGGTTTCCGTCGGTGCCGGCAAGCTGGCCCATGAAGTGATCGTTCTTCAGATTGAACGCGTTGATCGTGCCGTCCCCGAAATTGCCGACGAGCAGATCGCCGGCGAACTTGCCGAAACTCTG
>DATARX010000170.1:0-7883 GCA_036263955.1 Rhodopila sp. | reverse complement strand
GATCAGGCGGCGCGGCGCGGCGCCGCACCGGCCGGGTAAAACGTGCTGCCGCCGAGGCAGACCACCATCTCAAACGGCCCTTCGAACCCAGCCAGAAGCGGCCCCGGCACGACCGCATCACCATCGGTCCAACGGATGCCGTCATCGGCCTCGAACGCATGGAAGCCGTCTTCGAGGCACGGATCCACCGCCTCGATCGACTTGTGTTGTGCCTGAAGTATCCGATTCACGTCGCGAATCGTGGTCGCGGTGCGACTCGCGCTTCGCTGCGATCGGATACTACATCCCCAGCGCGCGCCGATAGATGTCCAGCAGCGATTCCTGCTCCTCGACCTCGGCGGGTTCCTTGCGGCGGATACTGATCAGCTGACGCAGGACCTTGACGTCGAAGCCCGCGCTCTTGGCTTCGGCGTAGATGTCCTTGATGTCGCTCCCCAGGGCCTTGCGCTCCTCCTCGAGACGCTCGATGCGCTCGATCAGGCTGCGCAAGCGATCGGCGGCGATCCCGCCGGTCTCCGCCTCTTCGGCTTTGGCCTGCCGGGCGCGGCTCGCGGCTGCCTTTTCAATCACGTCGCTCATATCTGGTCTCCCACTCAGGCGCTCGCCGACCATCGTGCCGGTCACGATCGCATACCCATCTTAAATCGTTGATTCGGCACAGAATGTAACCGCGCCGCAGGTGATGCCTCCATGGCGCACCGCTGCGGTCACACCGTCACATCTCCACTCGAACAAGAGCGCGCGGGGATAGCTTCGGGGGGTCGCGCGGTCAACGGAAAACGATCGGGCAGCTCAGGGGCGCCGCGCGATGGGCCAAACGTCCACCGCACGCCGACGGGCGCCCCATCGGGTTTGCCATGACGAATGACAAGCGACGATCGTCCGCAGGCAGCCGCGCCCGCCCGCCCCGTCAGTGCCCCGGATTCGCTTTCGCGAACGCGGCCTTCTGGTCGGCCGAAGCCTCGGCCTGATATTTCGCCTGCCACTCTTTATACGGCATCCCGTAGACGATCTCCCGAGCATCCGGGTCGGCGATGGTGATGCCCTTGGTGGCGGCTTCCTCGCGGTACCACCGGCTCAGGCAGTTTCGGCAGAATCCGGCCAGGTTCATCATATCGATGTTCTGCACGTCGGTGCGCTCGCGCAGATGCTGGACCAGCCGGCGGAACGCGGCGGCTTCCAGTTCGGTGCGGGTCGCGGTATCGAATTCCGGTGCGGGCATTGGTGTCTCCTTCGCCATTGCCACCTAAGATGGCGCGCCACGCCCGGCTTCGCCATACTGCGCACGCTGGAAAAGAGAGGAAACCGTCGATGCCCCAGGACTCGCCCTGGAACGACACGTCTGCCCGCTTCGCCCTCCGCACCCTGTTCGACGCCGCCATTGCCGCGGCCAACCCGCGCACCGTGCTGGCCCGTCACCTGCCGCCGAAACCGACCGGTGGCCGCTGTATCGTGGTGGGCGGCGGCAAATCCGCCGCCGTCATGGCCGCGGCGCTGGAAGACGCCTGGCCCGATGTCGCGTTGGAGGGCACTGTCGTCACCCGTTACGGCCACGCGGTTCCGACCCGCGCGATCGAAGTCATCGAAGCCAGTCACCCCGTCCCGGACCACAACAGCGAACGCGGCGCGCTTCGCCTGCTGGAGCGCGTCAGAGGCCTGACCAAGGACGACCTGGTGATCGCGCTGATGTCGGGCGGCGCCTCCTCCCTGCTCGCCGCCCCTGTCGCCGGCCTCACACTGGCGGACAAACAGGACATCAATCGGGCGCTGCTGGCGTGCGGGGCGAACATCACGGAGATGAACGCGGTCCGCAAACATCTATCGGCGATCAAGGGTGGGCGCCTTGCCGCCGCAGCGTCTCCCGCCAGGGTGGTTACCTTGGCGATCAGCGACGTCCCCGGCGACGATCCGGCGGTGATCGGTTCCGGCCCCACCGTCCCCGACGCCACGACGTTCGCGGACGCCCGCGCGCTGATTGCCCGCTATGGCATCACGCCGCCGCCGGCCGTGGCCGCCCGGCTGGCGCAGGATGACGACGAGACGCCAAAACCCGGCAGCCTGCCGAACGAGGCGTTCCGAATGATCGCGACCCCGTCGATGGCACTGGACGCCATGGCGACCAAGGCCCGGGGCCTCGGTCTGAACCCGCTGATCCTCGGCGACGCCCTGGAAGGCGAGGCGACTCAGGTGGGCATCGTGATGGCCGGCATCGCCCGCTCCGTGCGCGCCCATGGCCAACCGCTACGCGCGCCGGCCGTGCTGCTGTCCGGCGGGGAAACGACCGTGACGATGTCCGGTAACCCCACGGGCAAGGGTGGCCGCAACACCACCTTCCTGCTGGGCCTCGCCATTGCGCTGGGCGGGATGCAAGGTGTCTGGGCCGTCGCCGGCGACACCGACGGCGTCGACGGCATGGACGAAATAGCCGGCGCCCTGCTGACCCCCGACACGCTGTCGCGAGCGAAAGCCAAGGGGATCGATGCGCGCGCCATGCTGGCCGCCCATGACAGCCATGGCTTCTTTGGAGCGCTCGGGGACTTGATCATCACCGGGCCCACGCTCACGAATGTTAACGATATCAGGACAATCCTGATCGCTTAGGAAACGCCCTCCGGAACATCCTGCGCCCGGCGGAGCCGTCGACGCGCGAACCCATCCTCCCAGTCGAAACGCAAAGGAACGGTCAATGGCCCTTCGCCCCAAGCTGCGCCGCCGCCGCCGCACCAAGATCATCGCCACCCTCGGTCCGGCGAGTTCCTCGCCTGAGATGTTGAGCCGGCTGTTCCAGGCCGGTGCCGACGTGTTCCGGCTGAATTTTTCCCATGGCACGCACGAGGACCATGCCGCCCGCTTCGCGATGATCCGCGAGCTGGAGGAAAAATTCGAACGTCCGATCGGCATCCTGGCCGACGTGCAAGGACCGAAGCTGCGGGTCGGCCGGTTCGGCGGCGGACGCGTTCACCTGCAGACCGGCCAGACCTTCCGCCTGGATCTCAACGCGACGCCGGGAAGCGCCCAGCGGGTCAACCTGCCGCATCCGGAGATCATCGAGGCCGCCTCGATCGGTTCCTCGCTCCTGCTGGATGACGGCAAGCTGCGGCTGCGGGTGATGCACAAGCGCGCCGACGCGCTGGAAACCGAGTGCGTGGTCGGCGGCCCGTTGTCCGACCACAAGGGCGTCAATGTCCCCGACGTGGTGTTGCCGATCCCGGCGCTGACCGCGAAAGACCGGGTGGACCTGGAATTCGCCGTCAGCCACGGCGCCAACTATATCGGCCTGTCCTTCGTGCAGCGCGCCGAGGACGTGATCGAGGCCAAGCGCCTGATCGGCGGCCGCGCCTGGGTGATGGTGAAGCTGGAAAAACCCCAGGCGCTGGACAACCTCGAGGAAATCCTGGCGCTGACCGACGCGGTGATGGTCGCGCGCGGCGACCTCGGCGTCGAATTGCCGCCCGAGGAAGTGCCGCTGGCGCAGAAGCGCATCGTCCGGCTGTCCCGCGCCCTGGGCAAGCCGGTGGTGGTGGCGACCCAGATGCTGGAAAGCATGATCAACGCCCCTGCCCCGACCCGGGCGGAGGCGTCGGACGTGGCCACCGCGGTGTTCGACGGCGCGGATTGCGTGATGCTGTCCGGCGAAACGGCGGCCGGGCAATATCCTTATGAAGCGGTCAACATGATGGATCGCATCGTCGCGCGCGTGGAGCAGGACGCCGGCTGGCGCGCGATGATCGACGCCTCCCGCGTGCCGCCGGAGAAGAACGCCGCCGACGCGATCGCTTCCGCCTCTGCCCAGGTGAGCCACACGATCGGGGCGAAGGCGATCGTCGCGTTTACCGCATCGGGCAGCACCGCCCTGCGCGTGGCGCGCGAACGTCCCGCGGCGCCGGTGATCGGCCTGACGCCCAACGCCAAGACCGCGCAGCTGATGGCCGTGGTCTGGGGTGTCCATGCCGCTGTCACCCCGGACGTTCATTCGATGACCGAGGCGGTCAGCCGCGCCGGGCGCGTGGCCCTGACCGAGGGTTTCGCCGAACATGGCGACGAAATCGTCGTCACCGCCGGCGTGCCGTTCGGTCATTCCGGCACGACGAACGCGTTGCGGGTGGCGACGGTGAAGTAGTCGGGAACCCGTAGCGGCAAGGGTCGCTGAGAGCGCGATCGTCCGAGGTTGCACCGACCTCGGACGTGAATCGCCCTGTCCAACAAAGCGAACCAGCGTGTGATCGCTTCAACCCGATGCTATCTCACTCTGGCGTTTACACTGGCGTTCGCACTCTGGCGTTCGCACTTTGGCGTTCGGGCACGCGCAGCGACCCTATCCGCAGCCATTCCCGCGCAGGCTGGCGCTTTTCACCACCCCGCCGGCCACGGCGAAGGTGGTGTCGCAGACCTGCCTGGTCGTCTCGCCCCAGAATCCGGACGGAGCAGCCGGCCCCGGCCCAAAATAGTACGGCCCGTTCGGCTGCCGCTGGACGTGTATCTCCTCATAGGTGAGGAACTTCGTTCCGCCGCTTTCGAACACCCGATGCGGTGCGCCCATGGCGCCGATCAGTTGTGCTTCCGGCTGACCGACCCAATGCGCCAGTTCGGCCTGGCGCTGCGCCAGCCCACCAGCGCACCCAGCCAACAGACATGTCGCGAGGACCAGCCGGACAAAGCGCACGATGCGCTCCTTAGATCATGCCCCGCTCATATGAGATCGGCCGGCGGCAGCCACAACACCTGGCCGATCCGGTCGGCGCCGCCGGCGATCATCGCCAGCCGGTCGAACCCCAGGGCGATCCCGGCGCTGGCCGGCATCCCGAACGCCAGCGCGGCGAGGAAATCCTCATCCATCGCCCAGTCCGCACCGGATGCCGCATGCCGGCGGGCCCGTTCGGCCACGAACCGAGCGCGCTGCTCCACCGGATCGGTCAGCTCAACGAAGGCGTTGGCGAGTTCGATCCCGCACACGAACAGCTCGAACCGCTCCGCCACCCGCGGATCGGCCGGATCCGGGCGGGCCAGTGCCGCCTGCGCGACCGGCCAGTGGGTCAGGAAGGTCGGATGCTGGCGCCCGAGCCGCGGTTCGATCCGGTCCAATAGCAGGCGAAAGAACAGGTCCTCCCAGGTTTCGGCCGCCCGTAGCCTTACGCCGGCCGCCGCCGCCAGGCCGTGGGCGTCCTCGCCGATTGCCAGCAGGTCGACCCCGACGTAGCGGGAAAACGCCTCGGCCACGGTCAGGCGCTCGAACCGCGACAGATCGGTGGTGATGCCGCGGCAGCGCACCACCGCGGGCAGCACCGATCGGAGCAGCGCCACCGTCTCCTCGATCAGCGCATCCATGCCGGCACCGGGCCGGTACCATTCCAGCATGGTGAACTCGGCGGCGTGCAGCGAGCTGCCCTCGCCGTTGCGCCAGACGCGGGCAAACTGGAAAATTGGCCCGGCCCCGGCGACCAGCAGCCGCTTCATGGCGAATTCCGGGCTGGTGTGCAGCCACAGCTTTTCATTGGCGCCGTCGGGATATTCCCGCCGCGTGGCGAACGCCCGCAGGTGGACCTCCTCCCCGGGTGCCGAAACGGCGTACGGCGTCTCGACCTCCAGATATCCGCGCGCGTCAAAAAATCCCCGCGCCGCGCGGATCAACGCCGTTCGGCGCTGGAGGAACGGCAAGCGGGCGGCAAGGCTTTCGGGATGCCAGACAGGAAGGGCCATGCCGGGATGTTTACCGTTTGGACGGCCTCGCCGCCAGTTTGCCACAAAACCGACACCCGACGACCGCGCTGGCTCCCAACGTCCCATGGGTCAAGCGAAGAAAGGCAAACACCATGGGCCTGATACTGCTGATCGTGATCCTGTTCCTGTTATTTGGCGGTGGCGGCTATTATGGCTACCGCTCCGGCTACTACGGCGGCGCGCATTATGGTGGCGGGCTGACCCTGCTCATCGTGATCGTCGTGCTGTTTCTGCTGTTTGGCGGCCACGGCGGGTCTTACCACTACTAACCCGCGCCCTGCGGCCACGATCGGTCCGTCTGCCCCCCTCGCGGCATAACCGCGCGAGGGAGGCCAGACGGTCGAAGCGTCAGGCGGCGGCGAACTGGCCGCGGCCGAACATCTTGTCCAGCGTGACCGCTTCCGCCTTGTCGAACGGTGTGGTCCGGCCACGAATCTCGTCCGCCGCGGCGATGGCCTTCTTGACCGCCGGCCGCTCATCGATCGCCTTCACCCAGCGCGCGACATTCGGCAGTTTCGCCATCGCGTCCGCCCCCAGGAACATCGGGATGTTCCGCATCCATGGGAAGGTGGCCACATCGGCGATCGAGTATTCGGCGCCGCCGAGATAGGGCGCCGATGCCAACCGCTGATCGATCACCTCGGTGACGCGCGTCGCCTGGGTGAGATAACGGCTCTTGGAATAGTCGTTGCCGGCGGGCGCGAACCGCATGAAGTGCACAAACTGGCCGAACATCGGTCCCACCGTGGACATCTGCGTCATCAGCCACTGGATCACGTCGAATCGCGCGGCGGTGTCCTTGGGCAGCAGCTTGCCGGTCTTCTCCGCCAGGTACAGAAGGATCGCGCCGGATTCGAAGCAGGTGTACGGCTTGCCGTTCGGCCCCTCCGGATCGACGATGACCGGCACCTTGGCGTTCGGGTTCAGTTTCAGAAAGGCGTCGTCGAACTGCTTGCCGGTGAACACGTCCACCGGCTGCACCGTGTAGGGCAGCGCCAGTTCCTCCAGTGCGATAAACACCTTTACCACGTTGGGACTGCCCATCCCGTACAGCGTAATCATCGCTTGCTCCTCCCGTTCGGATCATGCAGATCTTGATAGTCGCACGGTGCGTCCGCGACGGAAACACCCATTCGGTCCTGCTTGCCCGGCGCCTGCGTTTTCGCTTACGCTGCGGTGCGGCAGGATCATTGCCATTTGTCCAACCAACGGGCAAAAGGGTCTCTTGCGCGTAAATCGCGCCCCCCTGACGGCAGATATGTGAGGCCAAGGAAAGTTGTGGCTATGCAAGAGGTTATGAGACAAGGTCTGTACGATCCCCAAAACGAGCACGATGCGTGCGGCGTCGGCTTTGTGGTGAATATCAAAGGCCGAAAATCTCATGACATTATCGCCCAGGGCCTGAAAATCCTGGAGAATCTGGATCACCGCGGCGCGGTCGGGGCCGATCCGCTGGTCGGCGACGGTGCCGGTTGCCTGATCCAGATGCCCGATGCGCTGCTGAACGACTGGGCGCGCGTGCACGGCAAATCCCTGCCCGCGGCCGGCCGCTACGCCGTCGCCATGTGCTTCCTGCCGCGCGAGGAGACGGCGCGGACCCACGTGATCCAGCATTTCGAACAGGTCGTGGCCAAGGAAGGCCAGACCATGGTCGGCTGGCGCGACGTGCCGACCGACCTGACAGGCCTTGGCAAGACTGTCATCGAGACCATGCCGGTGATCCGCATGGCGGTCGTCGGCTCCAACATGTCGATCCGCGACCAGAATGCGTTCGAGCGCAAGATCCTGGCAATCCGCAAGCAGATCCTGAACAACCTCCGTAGCCTTGCGGAGAAAAAGAACATCCCGGGTGTGACGGAACTCTACATGCCGTCCTTCTCCACCAGGACGGTCGTGTACAAGGGACTGCTGCTCGCGACCCAGGTCGGCAGCTTCTACGAGGACTTGCGCAATCCGCTGACCACCTCGGCGCTCGCGCTGGTGCACCAGCGCTTTTCCACCAACACCTTCCCGTCCTGGAAGCTGGCGCACCCATACCGCTTCCTCGCCCATAACGGCGAGATCAACACCGTCCGCGGCAACGTCAATTGGATGTATGCCCGCCGCCGGTCGATGGAATCCGACCTGATCGGGCCGGACCTGAACAAGATGTGGCCGATTATCCC
>DATARX010000163.1:0-2978 GCA_036263955.1 Rhodopila sp. | reverse complement strand
GCCGTAACCCCACAGCACGCCGATCGAGCGGAGCCCGTTTGCCTGCGCCGCGTGGATGTCGTGAAGCCGATCGCCGACCATGGTGGTGTCCTCGGCGTCATAGCCTTCGACGCGCAGGATCTCTGCCAGGAGGTCCTTCTTGTCGTCCAGGCCGCCGCCGGGCAGCGCGCCATAGACGCGCGGAATGTATTGTTGGAACCCCAGGTAGTCGATGACGCGTTGCGCGAAATCCCGGCGCTTGGAGGTGGCGAGGCACAGCGTCCGCCCGGCCGCGGCCAGGGCCGCCAGCATCTGCGGCACGCCAGGGAACGCCTTACACTCGTAGATACCGACCGTGGTGTAGCGCGCGCGGTAGGCGGCCAGCCCGAGATCGACCCGGTCGTCGCCGAATTTCCCCAGGAGGGTGGCGACGGATTGTCCGATCGGCGGGCCGACCGCCCAGGTCACGTCGCCGACCACCGTCGCGTCGTGGCCAAGTTCGGTGAGCATGTGGCGGAAGCAAGCCTCAATCCCTGGGCGCGAGTCGGCGAGCGTCCCGTCCAGGTCAAGCAAAACAGAGTGGGTCAAGCAGTTTTCCCGAACAGGCCGCCATGCGCGGCCAGGTAAGACAGATGCGTGTCGGCGTCGCCGTAAAGCTGGTCGATCATCGTCACGCGTTTGAAGTAGTGACCCACGGCGTATTCGTTGGTCATGCCGATGCCGCCATGAAGCTGGATCGCTTCCTGCCCGACATGGCGCGCGGATCGGCCGATCTGCACCTTGGCGGCGGAGATCGCCTTGCGGCGTTCGATCGGGTTTTGTTCAGCGGCCATCACAGCGGCGAACATGGCCATGCTGCGGGCCTGTTCAACCGCGACCAGCATGTCCACGGCGCGATGCTGCAACACCTGGAACGATCCGATCGGGCGTCCGAACTGCTTGCGGGTCTTCAGGTAGTCCAGCGTCAGGTCCTGCATCGACTGCATGGCGCCGACCGCTTCGGCGCAGAGCGCGGCGATGGCTTCGTCGATGACGTGCTCGATCGGCGGCAGGGCGTCGTCGCTGATCAGGTCGTCGGCGCCGACCCGCGCGTTGGCCAGGGTCAGTTCGGCGGCGCGCAGTCCGTCCTGGGTCGGGTAGCCGCGGCGGGCGACGCCTGGCGTGGCGGGGTCGAGCAGGAACAGGCCGATGCCGCCGCGATCGCGCCGGTCACCCGCCAGGCGGGCGGTGAGGAAGATGCGGTCAGCCGAGTCGCCGTGGATCACGACGCTTTTCGCGCCGTCCAGGATGTAGCCACTGCCGTCTTTACGCGCGGTGGTGCTGACGTCGGCCAGGTCGTAACGGGTGTGACGTTCGACATGGGCGAAGGCGAGCTTCAGTTTGCCGGCGGCGACCTTGGGGGCGAGCGCGCCGAGCACCGAGGAGGATGCGGTGCGGCGGAGGAGGCCGCCGCCGAGGATGACGGTGGCGAAGTATGGTTCCAACACGAGGCCGCGGCCGAATGCCTCCATGACGATGGCGGTTTCCACCGCGCCGCCGCCGAAGCCGCCCAGGGTTTCCTCGAACGGCAGGCCCAGCAGGCCCAGTTCGGTGATCTGGTCCCACATCGCGGTGCTGTAGCCGGCGGGTTCGCTGGCGTATTTCGTGCGTTGCGCGAACTGATACTGGTCGGCGACCAGGCGATCGACGCTGTCTTTCAGCAGGCGCTGGTCTTCGGAGAGATCGAAATCCATGGTCAGAGCCCCAGTATCGCTTTGGCGATGATATTGCGTTGGATCTCGTTCGACCCGCCGTAGATCGATACTTTTCGGTAATTGAAATACAGCGGTGCGGCTTCGGAGGCATAGTCGGGGCCGACGGCGGGTTCGTTGTTGCCGTCGAAGTCGCGCTGGTAGGGCATGACGTAGGGGCCGACGACTTCCATCAGCAGTTCCGTAAGTTGCTGCTGGATCACCGATCCTTTCAGCTTCAGGATGGAGGAGGCTGGGTTCTGCCGTCCCTTGGCCAGTTTGCGCTCATCTGAAACCACCCGAAGCTGGGTCATTTCGAGGGCTTTCAGTTCGACTTCGATGGCGGCGAGCTTTTCCTGGAAGCGGGGGGTTTCGATCAAGGGACGTTCGCCGGCGAATTCCAGCGCGGCGAGTTCCTTGATGCGGGCGATCCGGGCTTTCGACATGCCGACGCGGGCGATGCCGGTGCGTTCGTTACCGAGCAGGAATTTGGCGTAGTCCCAGCCTTTGTTTTCCTGGCCGACGAGGTTTTCCGCGGGGACTTCGACGTTGTCGAAGAACACCTCATTTACTTCGCGGCCGCCGTCGATGGTGACGATCGGACGGACGGTCACGCCGGGGGTTTTCATGTCGATCAGCAGGAAGGAAATGCCCTCCTGCTGCTTCGCGGCGGGGTCGGTGCGGACGAGACAAAAGATCCAGTCGGCGTATTGCGCCAGGGTGGTCCATATCTTCTGGCCGTTGACGATGTATTTGTCGCCGTTCTTCTCGGCCTTGGTGCGCAGGGAGGCGAGATCGGAGCCGGAGCCGGGTTCGGAGAATCCCTGACACCAGAAGATGTCGGCGTTGGCGGTGGCCGGCAGGAAGCGCTGTTTCATTTCCTGGCTGCCGAACTGGGCGATTACCGGCCCGACCATGGACACGTTGAAGGCGATCGGCGCGGGAACGTGCGCCTGCTGCATTTCGTCCTGGTAAAGATAGACCTGGATCGGCGTCCAGTCCTGGCCGCCCCATTCCATCGGCCAGTTCACCGTGGCCCAGCCGCGGGCATTCAGGATGCGCTGGGAGGTGATCAGGTCGTCGCGGGTCAGGCACTCGCCTTCCGCGACCTTGGCGCGGATCGTGGCCGGGACGGCGGTGCGGAAGAAATCGCGCGCCTCATCGCGGAAGGCGACTTCCTCGGGCGTGAAATTCAGGTCCATGGACGTTTCCCTTTTCCCCTCGACTGGCTCGTTATACGTGCGGCCGGGCGGCGTCAAACATGGTGCC
>DATARX010000140.1:0-10963 GCA_036263955.1 Rhodopila sp. | reverse complement strand
AACCACCATCACGCTGGCCCGCCGGATCGCATCGATGCCGCGCGTGGCGCTGGGCTACACCAAGAAGAACCTGGCAGCCGCGGAAACCGGCGACTTCGCCGCCTCGATGGAGATGGAAGCCTTCAACCAGGCCCGCTGCTCGCAGATGGAGGACCACCGCGAAGCCGTCCAGGCGTTCAGGGAAAAGCGCAAACCCGTCTTTACGGGCCGCTGACGCGCTGCCACCCGAGCCAGTTCATTACGCCTAGCCCCATCACCTTTTCCAGATCGGCCCCCTTCAGCCACGGCAGTTCCTCGGTGAAGTGCGTGACGCATTGTCGGTAGCTGCACGGCATCCGTGTGATATCCGTCCCCCAGAAGAAACGATCAGGCCCGAACGCGTCGAAGATCCGCTGCAGCCCATCCTGGATATCCCGGAACGGATAGGCATCGTTGGAATAACCCGGCGCGCCCGTCGCCTTGATCGCGACGTTCGGCAACCTCGCCAGCGGCAACAGATCGTCCAGCGTCGCGAACGCCGCCTGACCTTTGGCGAACCGCACCAACCCCAGGTGATCCACGATCAGCTTCAAATGCGGGTGCCGTTCGGCAATCCGCCTGAACAACGGCAGGAATCGCCACGCCATGGTGGCGACCGGCGTCCCGGCTTTCTCCGCCGCCGGCCACAGCCAGTCCATCGTTCCGTTTTCGTGCCATGTCTCCTGGCCGGGCCGGGTCAGCGACCAGCGCAGACCCAGCATGCCGGGTTGCTGCTTCCAGGTCTCGATGCGTTTCCGTTGCGACGGATCGTCCAGCGGAAACCATCCCAACGTGCAGAACTTACCAGGATATTGCCGCACCGCCTCGATCGCCAGGTCATTGGATTTCGCGTCCCAGCTCGGCGGATGCAGTACCGCGCCGTCCACGCCGGCCTGGCCCATTTCCAGCAGCAACTCCTGCGCCGTATAGACCGATGTCTGACGATGCTGCTCACTGGGTTTGCCGCTGCCCCAGATGTGAACCTGTGCGTCGATGATCAACATGGCCGTTCCTCCTTTGCTCCCGGAATCCTGGCCTCTTGCCGCCCGGGATGCAACCGGGCCAAACAGAGGCCAGGGAACAAGGAGTGCGCACGGTGCTGGATCGGGTCCTGCTGACGAATGACGACGGAATCGACGCCCCCGGCATGCAGGTGCTGGAGGAAATCGCCGCCCAGGTCGCGCGGGAGGTCTGGGTCGTCGCCCCCGAACACGACCAAAGCGGCCAGTCCCACGCCATCAGCCTGCATCACGCACTGCGCATCAGTCAGCGCGGTCCGCGTCGCTTCGGCGTCACCGGCACGCCGGGTGACTGCGCCGCGATCGGCCTGTGCCACCTGTTGAAGGATACGCCACCGCAATTGGTTCTGTCCGGCGTGAACCGGGGCCTGAACCTGGGCATGGAAACGGTGTTCTCCGGCACCGTCGGCGGCGCCATGACCGCGATGATGCTGGGTGTCCCCGCGTTGGCCCTAAGCCAGGCCTTCACCAGGCGCGACGCGGTGCCGTGGGACACCGCCCGCGGCCTGGGTGCCGAAACGATCCGCCGGCTATGGGCGATTGGCTGGGGCAAAAGCGCCGTCCTCAACATCAACTTCCCGCCGATCCCGGCGGCCGAGGCCGGCCCGGTGACCCTGGCTCGCCAAGGCGAGGGCGCGGTCGCCGGCATGCACGTGGAAACCCGCATCGACCCCCGCGGCATGCAATACCACTGGCTCAACTTCCAGCGCGGCGACATCCAGCAAGGCCCGGAAAGCGACTACAGCGCCATGCGCGCCGGCAAGATCGTTGTGACCCCGTTGCGCTACGACCGCACGGATGATGAGGCTTACGCCGAACTTGCGGCCCATTTGCCCCGGTTTGGCGGCGCGTAGCGTTCATCGTCAGGCAAACCAGCCTTCCGCTTTGGCGGTCGCGACGGTGTCGTTATAAAACAGTTTCGTGCGTATCAGATGATCCCCGGTGGAGCGCAAACGGAAAGGATTGGTGTCCTCCGGGCGCGGCGGTTGCAGGCTTCCGGCATTGTAGGCAGCCGCCACCAGGATCGGATCGAAATTTGTCACCTCCCGATTCTTGGCAATATACCGGGTTCCCGCCTCGATCGAGATCTCCGGCGTTTCCAGTTCCCGCCCCGTTACCGGCCGCCCCATGACTTCGGAGGCGGTTCCGGTCAGCGTCTGCATCAGGCCGATGGATGTCCGGCCATCGGGCTCCATGAGTGATGCCTTGACGATCCCCCGTGATTCAACCGCGATCGTGGTGACCACCATCTCCGCCGGCACCCCGTGTGTTGCGCAGGCAGCTTTGATAATCGGACCGAAATCGTGCCAAATCCGCCGGACGGTCACCGGTTCCCCGACTGTCCGTTCCGCATTGGTTTCATTCTCCATGATAATTCCGTCCGAGGTGAGGCGCCACCGAACGCCGCCGAATGGTCCCTGACGCAACCCGCTCGATGTGGCGGCCTGGGCGGGAAGGCTGTCGGCGGCTGGGGCGGTGGTCCTGTCCGCCATCACCGTGGCGACCTTTTCGATCACTCGCTCACTATGGGCGGCGGCGATATTGGCCGTTGTCGACGCGACCGCGGCGGCTTGCCCGATCTGCTGGCCCTGCTGCTGTAGCACCGAGGCCAATGCATCGGTTTTGTCTTTTGAACTCTGGCTTGATCCATAATAAAAGCCGATGATCTGGCTGGCATAGCCCGAGATATAGCCAACCACAGCGCCAATAAGACCAAATACGCCAACCGCGAGCTGCGCTTTCTCCTGCGGGATCGCGATATTTCCACTGATCAGCATGATGCTGCCGACCACAATGCCCAACATGGCTACGATGGACACGCCAACGATAACCATGCCCGCCGTGATCAAAACCGGAGCCGACCCTGTCGCGATCTGGAAATCTCCTGCACGGGTCTTGTCCTTGACGGCGAGTTCGGCAAATTTCAGATCGTTCGCCGCTTCATATTCCCTCAGCTTCTGTTCCGCTTCGCGCAACTGCGCCAAAAAGGCCGGATTGCCTGCGTTCGCCTCGATCACGCTGGTGACCTGATCCGGCGACATCGCCGTGGCGCCTCCCGGCTGGGTCTGCGCCGGAGCCTCGTTTGGGGGCAGGAATTTGCTGAGCACCGTGCTGACCACGCCGCTCGCGATGAGATTAAACGGCGGCGGTAAGGCAATAGCCGTCAGCAAAGTGGGCGCGGACGAGCGCAAGATCGATGAGACAACGTCGGAAACGCTCATCTTGACCGTTCGGTATTCATTCCGCCCCCCAAGCAATACTTTTTTGATGACCGATTATTCACGGAGTCTGGCAGGGAGAGGGTTATTTAATTGCCACCGCCTTCTAAAATTTTGGAGTACAGTAATCTCGCGCATCGTAACGGTCCGGCTACGACGACGCCGGCATAGCTGAACGCAACCGCGAACCGCACCCGGAGCGTGGGCGCTCGGGATCTGTCCCAGGGCGTGGGCGATGCTGCCGCCCTGTCACCAAACCCACGCGGCGATCGCCGTTGAGGTGACGCACGCGCCGAAATCTTTTGGTTGACTCAACATACAACTAGTAGTAGAAATACCAAGAACATAGACCGAACGACAATGCAACCCAGGCGAGCAAACCATGACAGCACCGGCCCCGCAGTCCGACCTCATGGACCAAGCCCTCGAAGCCATCAGCATGCTGCTGATGCCGTTCTTTTTGCTCGGCGCCGGGGACGATCCCGAAAAGGCACGCAACGCCGTCGCCGCCATGATCCGCGCCTATAACCCCAGCACCATCCAGGAACTCGACCTCGTCGCCCGGATTATCGGTTTCAGCACCGCCGCCCTGGACAATCTTCGTCTGTCCATGGGCGGTCCTACCCTGTCCGACAGCAAGATCCTTCGCTACCGCTCCACCGCGGTCAGCCTTAGCCGGTCAGCCGAACAGTGCCGCGCCACCCTGCAGAAAATGCAAACCGAGCAGGCGGAAACGCAACACGCGCGTCAGCCCGAGAAGCAAACCGCCGCGCTCCGGATCTCCGCCCCCCAACCCAACGCCCAACCCAACGCCCAGCCCGCCATGCCGAAGGCAGCGTTGCCCCCGATGTCCCCGGCCAGCATCGAGAAAGCCAAAGCCGAAGCGCGCATCATGCTGGCCGGCCTCGCCAAGGCCGGTGCCGCCTGCGCGCCGGGCAACGGCATGACGGCGGCGCATCTTCATCCAGACCCTGGCGCGCAAATTACAGCATCCATCACAGCGGCATTGGCGGAAATGAAGAACCCACGTGCGGGCCAGATCCCGCCACGCTGACAACCACTTCAGACGGCCTAAGCCGCCCGCCAACGCTCACTTACCGGTGAAGTGACTTCCGCCCACGCCCATCCGTGCGATGTTTGCCCCGTTGCCAGTGTCCAAACGCCAGGGCACGGCGTTACGCGCTTTTTGCAGGGGGGACTCATCATCATGCCGGACAGCACGACAACGTCGACGCCCAAGCCTCTTCCGGCGCCACGCGATCCACACTTGCGTGACCTCGCCGATTGCATTCGCGCCCTCGCGATGGACGCGGTGCAGCAGGCCAAAAGCGGCCACCCCGGCATGCCGATGGGCATGGCCGACATCGCCACCGTCCTGTTCTCCGAATTCCTGCGTTTCGACGCACAGGACCCGCACTGGCTCGATCGTGACCGCTTCCTGATCTCGAACGGCCACGGTTCGATGCTGCTCTACGCGTTGCTCTACCTCACCGGCTACAAGGACATGCCGATCGAGCAGATCCAGCGCTTCCGCCAGATCGATAGCAAGACCGCCGGCCATCCCGAATACCACCACGCCGATGGCATCGAGACCACCACCGGCCCGCTCGGGCAAGGCCTGGCCAATTCGGTCGGGATGGCGCTGGCAGAGCGGATCATGAACGCCACCTTCGGCGACTCGCTGGTGGACCACCACACCTACGTCTTCATGGGTGACGGCTGCCTGATGGAAGGCATCAGCCACGAGGCCATCTCCCTCGCCGGCCACCTGAAGCTCGGCAAACTGATCGCCTTCTTCGACAACAACGCGATCTCCATCGACGGGTCCACCAGCCTGTCCGTGTCCGATGACCAGTCCGCGCGCTTCCGTGCCTCCCACTGGCACGTCCAGGAGATCGATGGCCACGACACCGACGCTATCCGGGACGCGATCAAAGCGGCTCAGGCGGTGACGGACAAACCGTCGATGATCTCCTGCCGCACGGTGATCGGCTTTGGCCTTCCCACCAGGGCCGGCACCCAAAAAGCCCACAGCGACGCACCGGGCGAGGAAGAAATCGCCGGCGCCCGCAAGCTCCTGGGCTGGACCGCACCCCCGTTCGTCATCCCGCAACCCCTGCTGGATTCCTGGCGCGCAATCGGCGCCCGCGGCCGCAAGAACCGCGAAGCCTGGGCCGACCGTGTCAAAGCGGCGCCCTCCGGTCTGCGGCAGGATTTCGAGCGTCGGACCCGTGGGGAACTGCCGGAAGGCTGGCGCGGCGCTATTGCCGCGGCAAAGAAGGAATTTCTGGACTCCGGCAAGGACATGGCCACCCGCCAGGCCAGCGGCGCCGTCCTGAACCACCTGTTCGACGCCATCCCCGAACTCCTCGGCGGTTCCGCCGACCTGACGCCATCGAACAACACCAAGGCCAAAAACCAGGTCGAAATCCGACCCGGCGAATACAAGGGCTCCTACGTCCATTACGGGGTGCGGGAGCACGGCATGGCGGCCGCGATGAACGGCATCGCGCTGCACGGCGGATTGGTCCCGTACGGTGGCACCTTCCTGACGTTCTCCGACTACTGCCGCCCATCGATCCGCCTGGCCGCGATCATGGAAATCCGCACCATCTTTGTCATGACCCATGATTCCATTGGCCTGGGTGAGGACGGCCCAACCCACCAGCCGATCGAGCACCTCGCCGCATTGCGGGCCATTCCCCACCTCGCGGTCTACCGCCCGGGCGACCCCGTCGAGACCGCGGAATGCTGGGAATCCATCCTCGACGCCCCACGCCGAGCGGCCCTGATCGCGCTGTCCCGTCAGCCGATGCCGCTGTTGCGCCGTGATCCCGGCACCGGGAATCGCTGTGCCAAGGGCGGCTACGTGCTGCTCGAAGCCGAAGGCGGCCCGCGCAAACTCACCATTATGGCCACCGGATCCGAACTCCACCTCGCCGTTGAGGCTCGCGAGGCGATGCAACGCGAGGGCGTCCCCACCGCGGTCGTCTCCATGCCCTGCCGCCTGCTGTTCGAACAGCAGGACGCCGCCTATCGTCGCGCCGTCCTTGGCGAAACTGCCGCCCGCGTCGCCGTCGAAGCCGGTGTCGAAATCTCCTGGGACCGCTATCTTGGCTTCGAAGGCCGCTTCATTGGCATGCACGGCTTCGGCGCCTCCGGGAAAATCGGCGACGTCTACAAGAAATTCGACATTACCACGGACGCCGTGGTCCGGGCCGCGCGGGATGTGGTCAAGCAGGTGTTCGGATGAGGGGGCGTTCGCCTCGCGTGAGCGCCGGCACGCGATCGGTGGGGCAATCGTCCCACCGATGCGCCCTCGGTCCGACGCCCAGCCGATTTTGAACGCCGGGCGGTGCGCCCATCCGCCGTTTTCCGGATTCTGATGAAATGACCCACCCTCACGCCAGACAGTCCGATCACGGCTCGACTGGGCAACCGCGGGAAATCGAACTCAAGCTGATGGTGCCGGCCGGGTCGGT
Organism: Rhodopila sp.; assembly: GCA_036263955.1. Taxonomy (GTDB): domain Bacteria; phylum Pseudomonadota; class Alphaproteobacteria; order Acetobacterales; family Acetobacteraceae; genus Rhodopila. Next base: position 4,225 of record DATARX010000140.1, on the reverse strand, counting down.
GGATGCCCTTCTGGCTCACCCAAGCCTGCAAGCCACGGATCAGCCTGACAGACGGCACGAGGTCACGGTCTATTTCGACACGGCGGACCAGGCGCTCGCGCAACGCGGCATGAGCCTGCGCATCCGGCACAAGAACGATCGACGCATTCAGACCCTGAAGCTTGATCGCAAAGCCGGCGTCGCCGCCGATCGGGGCGAATGGGAGTGGCCCGTCGATCACGATGAGCCCGATCTGCATCTGCTGCGGCGGACGCCGGCGGCGGGAAAGTTGCCGCGCCGGTCCGACCTCAAGCCGGTGGTGAAGAGCGAGATCGACAGAACGGTCCGTCTCCTGAAGCTGCAAGACGGCACGGTCATCGAGGCGGCGTTCGACGAAGGTATCATCACCGCCGGCGACGCGCGCCAACCCGTCCGCGAACTGGAACTGGAACTGCAGGCGGGCGATCCGGCTGCGCTCTATCGTCTCGCCTTGCAACTGCACAATGATGTCCCGCTGGCGGTCGAAAGCGACAGCAAGGCGGCGCGTGGCTACCGCTTGCAAAGTGGCGCCAAGCCTGTCGCCCATAAGGCCGAGGATATCGAACTCCAGCAAACCGCCAGCGCGGCCGAGGCATTCCGGCAAATTCTTGGCGCTGAACTCGGCCATCTGCTGGCCAACCAGCCCGCGGCCCGTGCCGGCGATGCCGAGGGCGTGCATCAGATGCGTGTCGCGATTCGCCGGGTACGGGCCGCGCTGACGTTGTTCCAGCCGCACCTCGAACCGCACGCGGCCGCGTTATTCCAGGATGACCTCCGGCGCCTCGGTCGGGTGTTCGGGGAGGCGCGGGACTGGGACGTCTTCTGCCTGCAAACCCTGCCCGCGGCGCTTGACGCCGCCCACGCCGCCGGCTGGCGCGATCTGCTGCTGGAACCGGCGACAGAAGCCCGTGAAATCGCGCACCGTTGCTTCATGCAAGCACTCGAAGCACCGCCCTTCACCGCCCTGGTGCTTGGCCTGGCAGCCTGGGCGGAACAGCGAAACCTGCTGGGCGATGCCGAACTCGATCGACCGATACAGGATCTATGTCCACGGCTGCTCGATCGCCTCTCCCGCAAAGTCGAACGTCGCGGCCGCCGCATCGGCCGCCGATCCGACACGGAACGCCATGCCCTACGCAAATCATTGAAGAAGCTACGGTACGGAATCGACTACCTGCAGTCGGTGTTCCCGTCGAAGGCCGTCGAGTCATACCTGCACGACTGCAAGGATTTGCAGCAGAGCCTGGGCGATATGAACGACGCGGTGACCGCCACCGCGTTGGCCGACAGCCTCGTGGTAAAAGCACGCCCAGACCTGGCCCCGGCCGCCGGCGCCCTGGCGGAGCAACTCGGCCGCCGGCGGGAGCAGGCGCTGCACGATCTCGAACGGCAATGGAAGGAATTCCAAGCCGAACCGCACTTCTGGGCATAGCGGATGGCGCTGTTACTGCGCCCGCAGCATCGCCGTGAGATCGCGGACCGATTCCATATCCTCCAGCCGCGCGACCGCCTGAATGACCGAATCCGTCTGTGCCGCGGTCAACCGGGGGGCGGCATAGCGGCGGAACTTTGCCTCTACCTGCGCGGTGGTCAGCGGATTCTCCGGGGAGCCTCTGGTATGGCGGCACCGTGCCGACCGGACCGTCCCGTCGCCAAGGGTCACCGCCACGGTCGCCTCCGGCCCGGACAGGGCGGGATCGAGCACGACCGTCACCAGGTCCGCCGCGAACCGGACCAGATCAGGTGCCTCGTAGCGTTCGGGTTCGAACTGCAGCAGCGACAGGTCGCGGTCGTGCAGCACCGCCGCCGCGGCATAGTGGGCCGAGAGCATCGCCTGGAATTTGCCCGAATAGGTCGCGTAACCGCCGTGCATCTCGAACGCCCGCTGACCCAACGCGACGCGCACGGCGACGGCGTCTCGAAGATCATGTTGCTCGAGCAGATCGAACAGCGCCGAGATCATCCCTTGGATCGCCGCTGCGGCCGGCCAGGGGCGTAACGCGATCTCCCGCAGTTCCCAGCTTTTGCCAAGGCCGGCGGTGACCCGGTCCGGGTGGCCGCTGCCGGAATACGCGCTGAACAGTCCACCGTCGTGGCAGGTCAGGAAATCGGGGTTCGCGACGAAACCCTGCTGCGCCAGCAGCGCCGCCATCAACCCGGACAGCGCGCCGCGGCATTGATGGAACTTGACGGTGGGCGTACCCCACGCCGCGAAGGTTCCCGCCGCCTGGCTACCGGCGAGGCCGAACGCGCGCGCCATCGTCGCCGCATCGAACCGCAGCAGCCGGCCCACCGCGGCGGCCGCGCCGAACGGACCGATGATCCCGGGACCATGAAATCCGCGTGCCCGAAACGTAGGGAAGTCCAGGCCGATGCCGACGCGGGTGGTGACCTCGAATCCCGCGGCCAGGGCCGCGAGAAGATCGCGCCCGGACAGGTTGTCACGTTCGGCGATCGCCAGCGCCGGCGGCACGACCTCTGGCGTCACGTGGGTCAACGTGGCCCGATGGGCATCGCACATCGTTACGGCGGTGATCAGGAATGCGTTCAGCAGTGTTGCGCCGGTCAGGGAGCCGCGAGCGCTGCCGATGATGCTGGTATCCGCGCCGGGCGCCAAAGTAGAGGCGAAGCCGGCGATCTGGGATGTTTCCTCGCCGGCATGGCCGGCGACGGCACAGGCGAGCGCATCCAGAAACAGGTTCTTGCACTGCGCCCGCACCGAATCCGGGAGCGCATCGACATCGAGCGATGCGGCGTAGGCTGCCAGCACCTGCGTGGTTTCATCCGCCATGGTGGTTTCTCCCCCCGTTCTGTCGCCCGGCAGATTGACAGACCGCGGTCCGCGGGCAAGCCTGGGCGCAAAGAAAAAGCCTACAGGGGGAAATAAATGCCGAGCGACCGGACAGCGTCGAGGCGTAGCTGGCTTTGGGATATCACCGGCTACCAGTGGCGCGTGCTGCTGCTCGCCTGGTTCGGCTGGGCGTTGGACAACACCGACTTCAACCTGTTCGCGTTGGTGTTGCGTCCGGCGCTGACCGAATTGCTGGGCGGCAATCCCACAGTCGGCGAGATCGGCCGCGTCGGCGGGCTGCTGAGCATGGCCGGGCTGCTGGGATGGGCGCTTGGTGGCATGTGTTTCGGCGTGATTGGAGACTATATCGGCCGCATCCGCACGCTGACCTTGAGCGTCGTCATGGTGGCGATCTTCACCGCGCTGCAAGGCCTGTCGCCGAACGTCTTCGCGTTCGGGGTCTGCCGTTTCTTTGCCGGCGTCGGCACGGGGGCGGAGTTCGTTGTTGGCATCCCGCTGGTGGCGGAGGCGTTTGCCGACCTGCCGCGCGCAAGGATGCTTGGGTTCATGATGACGGGCGCCTCGTTCGGCAGTATTCTGGGCGGACAATTGCTCGCCCTGGTCGGCCCCTACGGCTGGCGTTACCCGCTGTTTGCCGGCGCTATTCCGGCGGTAATCCTGCTGATCCTGCGCCGCGGCATGGAGGAGCCGGAACGCTTCCAGGCGGTTCATGCCCGGCGGCAGGCGCTGAAGGCGGCGCGGGTGGTCAGCGAGGCGGACCGGTTGTTCCTGGGGTTCGCGCCGAAGCAGTTGTTCAGTCAGGCAAACCGTTACAGTACCATGATCGGCGTGTTGTTCTGCCTGGGGGCCTTGCTGGGGATTTGGCCGAGCAACGTGTGGCTGCCCACCATTCAGGGACAGATGCTGGCGCGGAGCGGGATTTCCGGCGCCGCCGCGGTGCCGTTTATCGGCTTCGGCATGACGTTGTTCGGCATCGGCGGGATGCTGGGCCAGGCGGCGTACGGGTTCATTGCCGACGCGATCGGCCGCCGCGGCGCAAACATGCTGTACAGCACGGGCACGATCGTGTTTGGGATGACGCTCTATGTGATCTTGCAGGACTATACCTACTATCCATTCGTGCTGCCGTTTTTCGGGGCCTCCGTGTTCGGGATATTCTCGGGGTTGGCGGTGTATCTACCCGAATTGTTCCCGACCCATGTGCGGGCCACGGCGGTTTCGTTCTGTAGCGGGTCCGGACGAGTGATCACCGCATTCGGACCGCTGGTGGCGGGGCTGCTGGTGGTACCGTTCGGTGGGAATTTCGCCCACGCGACGGCGGTGATCACCTGCTTCGCGGTGCTGTCGATTGTAGCGATGGTGTATGGGCGGGAGACGAAGGACGATATTCTGCCG
>DATARX010000138.1:0-2284 GCA_036263955.1 Rhodopila sp. | reverse complement strand
CGCTTTGTCCGTCAATGGCCGGGCGCCTGCTCCTGGCGACCCGGCCCTTCGCGCTTCATCGGTCGGTGCGCGGAAAGCCTCCTGGAGTCGGCCTCAACGGCGCTTGGCCTAATCGCGGCAAAAGTCCCGGGAAAAGTTTTGGGAAAAAGTTCTTGCAACTCGCAAAATGTTCCCCTAATGTTCCAACAACCAGACAACGAACCCTCCAGCCGAGGCCGCCATGTCACTGTCATCCTCGATCACGCCCCCGATCCTCGACACGGTCCTCTTGCACCTCGCCCCACATTTTCTCACCGCGACCAACGGCGACATCCAATCCGCGCGCGACGCCGCCCGCAGCCTGCTCGAGTCCTACGACCCGCGGACCGAGGAAGAACTCCATCTCGCGACCGACATTGTCGGTTTTGGCTTTCACGCGCTGGAAGCCCTCAGTGCCGCCGCCGCCCCCGACCTGTCGCTGAACCAGAAACTCCGGCTGCGTGGCAGCGCCGTCAGCCTCAGCCGCGAAGGCCACAAAGCCCGCCGCAAGCTGGACCAGCTCAAGCGCGCCCGCCAGGCCAGCCAGGCCCTGCCGCAACAACCCGCCGAAACCGCGCAATCCCCGGCCGCATCGCCCGAGACTAAAGCCGCCACTGAAAAGGCCCGCGATGAGAAAGCCGTGGGCCTGATCGAATTCGCCAGGGATGCGCTGGAGGGCCGCACCACGCCCGGCGGCCTTAAGGGCTGGAACCGGCAGCAGCGCCGCGCGGCCGAGCAGATCGCCGAAAATCTGCGCCGCAACGTAGCCGAACAGCAGCGCCGCGCCGCCTCGGCTTCGATCGCGCAGGCTGACATGGCCTTGCCGGCCCAGCCCGCCCAGCTTCCCTCACACGCCCAGCTTCCCTCACACGCCCAGCTTCCCTCACACACCTGACCGCCCGGCCACCTGGCAAACGCGACCAACCGGCCGATCCGATTTCAGGGTTGCACCCAACGCGTCCGGAAGCTAGGAAGGCGCCGCTTGGTCACTCCGGGCGCTGCTGTAGCTCAGTGGTAGAGCACTCCCTTGGTAAGGGAGAGGTCGAGAGTTCAATCCCCTCCAGCAGCACCATATCGCGCGTGTGGATCTCTCCTCGTTTGCCGGACGATGGCCCGCGCGCTGATCGCGATAAGCCAGCCTTGCTGAAGATCCAATAAGACGAGTCGATCTGTTCGAAGGTGATGCACCGATGGTGAACGCAATGGCGAAACCGCCGATGCCGGAGGCTGTCTCGGCCGCACGCTGCTTCGGCGGCACGCAACACGTCTTCCGCCACCGTTCGGCGATGACAGGCACGGACATGCGCTTCGCCGCTTTCGTCCCGCCGCAAGCCGAGGCGGGGAAGCGGCCGGTGCTATGGTTCCTGGCCGGGCTGACCTGCACCGAGGAAAACTTCACGGTCAAGGCTGGCGCCCAGCGGGTCGCGGCCGAACTGGGGCTGATCCTGATCGCCCCCGATACCTCCCCGCGCGGTGAGGGTGTGCCCGACGATCCCGACAAGGCCTACGATTTCGGCCTGGGCGCGGGTTTCTACCTCGACGCCACACAGCAACCGTGGGCGCGGAACTACCGGATGGAGAGCTACATCATCCGCGAACTGCCGGAGATCGTTGCCGCCACGCTACCGGCCGACAGGGCGCGGCAGGGCATCATGGGACACTCGATGGGCGGGCATGGGGCGCTGACCCTGGCGCTGCGCCATCCAGGCCGTTTCGCGTCGGTCTCCGCCTTCGCGCCGATCGCTTCGCCGATGAACTGCCCATGGGGTGAAAAGGCACTCGGCGGCTACCTGGGGCCGGACCGGGCCACCTGGCGCGGCCATGACAGTTGTGCGCTGATCGAGGACGGGGCGCGCCTGCCGGCACTCTTGGTCGACCAGGGGACGGCGGACGGCTTCCTGGAGAGCCAGTTGAAGCCGCAATTGCTCGAAGCCGCCTGCGCGAAGGCGGGCATTCCCCTGACGCTGCGCCGGCAGGCGGGATATGATCACTCCTATTTCTTCATCGCCAGCTTCGTGGAGGATCATCTGCGCTGGCACGCCCGCGCGCTGACAGCGTAGGCCGGTTTGACCGCATTGCGGAGTCGAGGCGCCGGGGCCACGCGGTCACGCGGTCATGATCCCGGCTGGCGGTCGTCGGGTCCAGCCCAGGCTTGATCCAGATCAAACCAACGCCATGCATTATCTCCGGCTGACAGAAGCGAATCGGCATCACCGATGCGGGGAGGAAGACCATGCTGTTCTCCGGCAGGAACGACGCCGGGCGA
>DATARX010000130.1:0-4606 GCA_036263955.1 Rhodopila sp. | reverse complement strand
GAACAGCATACCCGCGGCGGCGGGCGCGGAATCCCATATCTTTCGCGTGCCGCGGAGGGTCAGTCCCTGCTTCGTGGCCAGCCGCCGGCAATCCATGAACATATAGCGGATGCGCCGCCATTGATGCGCGTTGCGGTTCGCTGTCAGCACGGTGCCATCGGCGCCGACTTCGGCGCTCCCCAGATACAGCGGCACGTTCACGACGTAAGGGCGCCAGTCGATCGCAGCCCCGGTCTCGCGCGCCACTGCGTAAATCCGGTCCTTTGCCAGGAAAGCGTATGGACTTTTATAGTCTGTATAAACGGTGAGCGTTGGGGCGGCAGGCATGGGATCCGACGATAATCCCCAATCAACCCAATGGCCATGCGCAAAAAAAATCGAGCGAATTCACGCGGTGAAACGCCACATTCACGATTTTGTGACAATCCGCGCACGGCGATGTCGTACCCAGGCCTGAACGTTGTTGCTTCCGGCACGTGATACGTCCTCGGCGAGCCTTTCCAGGAAAGGATAAACGGCGGTTGCCAACAGAGACGGCGGTTCAGGCCCTGGGCGTTCACCTGCGCGAATGGCGGCGGATGCGGCGCATGAGCCAGCTCGATCTGGCCAGCGATGCCGAAATTTCTACCAAGCATCTTAGTTTCCTGGAAACCGGCCGGTCACGACCGAGCCGGGCAATGCTGCTCCATCTGGCCGCGTGCCTGGATATTCCACTACGAGAACGAAACACCCTGCTGAACGCCGCCGGCTTTACCTCGATGTTCGAGGAACGTGCGTTCACCGCGCCGGCACTGGATATCATCCGGTGCAACGTAGAACTGATCCTGGCCGCGCACGGTCCCTATCCGGCGCTGGCGGTTGACCGGCACTGGACCATGCAGGCCGCCAACCGCGCCGTGACCTGTCTGGTGGCGGACGCCGAACCGATGCTGCTGCGTCCGCCGGTCAACGTACTGCGGCTGTTGCTGCACCCGGCCGGTGTGGCGCCGCGCATCGTCAACCTGACCCAATGGCGCGCCCACATGATCGCACGGTTACGCCGGCAGATCGATCTCAACGGCGACGCGGCGCTGGTCGATCTGCTGGAGGAAATTCGCGACTATCCTTCCCCTCGCGGCAACGGACCCGCTGACCGGGAGGAAAGCGATCATATGGCGATACCGTTCCGGCTGGCCTCGGTCGCGGGCGTGCTGTCGTTTTTCAGCACGACCACCGTGTTCGGCGCGCCGGTGGACATCACCCTGTCCGAACTGGCGATCGAAGCGTTTCTTCCGGCCGATGCCCAAACCGCCGAGACGATGCGGCGGTTCGCCCAGCAGGCGGAAACCCGCCTGGAACACCAGCCGATCGTTCCGGCCCAAGCCGACGCCGCGCTGGCATAGCACGCCGCTCGACCATCGATCAGGACCGCCGTGTATCAGACTGATCGGTCGTGCCAGCCAGCCCGGCCCAGCACCCGGGCCACCCCACGGCGACGAACGGCCCGCGCGTCCGCTATCCCGGTTCGATCGGCATCCTGGCGATACTCAGCCACGCCACCGGTGCCCCCGCTGCCTCCGCCGCCTGCGCCGGCGCCAGTCGCGTATCCCAGTCCGCCGCGATAAACCGGCGTCCGTTGACGCTCGCCGCCTCGTCCGACAGCAGCCACAGCAGCGGCGGCAACATGATCTCCGGACGCAACATCTTCGACCGGTCCCCCATATCACCCACCAGCGGCGTGTCGGTCACGCCGCCAGGCACCAGCACATTCGCGGTGACGGCGGTGCCAGCCAGGTCCGCCGCCAGCACCGCCATCGCGGATTCCGCCGCCGCCTTGCTCGATCCGTACAGCAGGTGCCCCTCTCGCACCATCGTGCCGAGGCTTGTTGTTACTGTAACGATCCGGCCGCTGTTCGCCTTCAGCATATGCGGCAGGACCGCCCTCGACATCATGATCGGGGCTGTCGCATTCACTGTCAGGAACTGGCTCCATTGCTCGGGCGTCACCTCCCAGAACCGGATCGGTTCCGCCCGTTGATGCGCCCTGATCGATGCCTGACCAATCCCGGCGTTATTGATCAGGACATCAATATTTCCAAACATCTGCAACGTTTCGGAAACAATCGTATCGAACGAATCGGCTCGGGCGAGATCGGCGGCAACCGGTCGGATCGGGGCGGGCAGGGTGCCTAGCGCGGTGGCGTTGCGATCGACCGCGACCACGTCGTAGCCGGCTTCGGACAGGCCCAGCGCCATCGTACGTCCCATGCCGCTCGCCGCCCCGGTGACGATGGCCACCTTGTTTTGCTTTGCCATTTTTATTTCCCCTCGGCGATGAACCGGTCGATCGTCCGGTACTGGAAGAACCACTGCCCGTCGACCTTCACCAGCTTGTCGTTATAGCCGCCACCGGATCCGATCACCGGCCCTTCCGGCGAATTCTGGAACAACACCCAATTCGACCGCGCGGTCGCGCGATCGCCGTCCAGATCGATCACGATGTTCGTCGTCAGATGCACCCGCCGCGGCCGTTCACCCGTGGCGATGCTACGCGCCTGCGCAACGATCCCGGGCCGCCCCATTCCGCTGCCGAATGCCGTCTCCCAGATCCCATCGGGCGTGAACAGCGCCGCCATATCCTCGAAACGCGCTTCATCAAGCGCGAAGCAATACCGGGCGAGCAATTCGCGGATTTCGTCCTTGTCGGACACTATTCCTTCCATTGGGCTCCCTCCACCTGTGCGTCCGGGTTCGTTCGCCCGGCACGGCCACGCTATGCACGGACGGCAACTTCCACAAGCCGGACGCACGAATGCCGACAACCCCGCGTCCGGCGATCGTGCGTTGCTTCGGCGCCCCGCTTCGGCACCCCGATTCAGCGCCGCGACCCGATGCCTTGTCGGCGCGCCCGGTTTCGCGCGAGTATGGCGTACGAATAATCACAGGAGCGAACGGCGAATGGATGCGATCAGCGGTGACAGCCTGATCCGGGATCAGGCGGGTCTGGACGCCCTGTACGGCGAATCCCCGGCCAGCGCCCTCGCCAAGGAGGTCGATTACATCCACCCGCATTACCGCGCGATGATCGAGGCCTCGCCGTTCATGGTGCTGGCCACCAGTGGGCCGGAAGGTCTGGATTGCTCGCCCCGCGGCGACCCGGCCGGTTTTGTTCATGTGCTGGACGACAAGACCCTGCTGGTGCCAGACAGGCGTGGCAACAACCGTGTCGACAGTCTGCGCAATATCATTCGCGACGATCGGGTGGCGCTGCTGTTCCTGATCCCCGGTGTCGGCGAGACGCTGCGGGTCAACGGCCGAGCGGCGATTTCGGTGGCGCCGGAACTGATCGAGCGGTTTCCGTTCCGGGGTACGCTGCCGCGTTCGGTCATCGTGGTGACGGCGGAAAGCGTCTACTTCCAGTGCCCCAAGGCAATCGTCCGGTCGGAGTTGTGGAATCCCGAAAAGCAGATCAGCCGCAAGGATCTGCCCAGCACCGGCACCATCCTGGCCGAGGTCACCGCCGGCCTGATCAACGGGGAACAATACGATCGCGATTACCCGGAACGGCTGCGCACGACGATTTACTGACCGGCGTTGTCCAGGCCATAAGCGCTCCTGTATGGTTGGTAGCGATAACAGGAAGAGCAGACAATGAAGCCACGCCTGATCCTGGCTTGCCTGACGACGCCCGCCGTCGCGACTCGGGCGCGTGCCGACTTCGATACGATCGTTGCCGAAGGTCCCGCCGACATGACGGTCGCGGAGGTGACACGCGCCGCCGCCGAACACCAGGCCGAGGCGATCCTGTTCACCAACACGTTGCCGCTGAACGCCGCGATGCTCGAGGCGCTGGCCGCCACCGTCCGCGTCGGTGCCACCTGCAGCGTCGGCTACGACCATATCGATGTGGTCGCCGCGCGCGCCCGCGGCCTGACGGTTACCAACACCCCTGGCGTGCTGGACGAATGCACCGCCGACCACGCCATGATGCTGCTGCTCGCCGCGGCCCGGCGCGGGGTGGAATATGACCGCGTCATGCGGCAGGGTTGGCGTTTCCGCATTGGTCAGGGCGACCTGCTGGGCGTGCGCGTCACCGGCAAACGGGTCGGAATCCTCGGGATGGGCCGAATCGGCCGCGCCTTCGCCCAGCGGGCGCGCGGATTCGACATGAAGGTGCTGTACCACGCCCGCAATCGCCTCTCCCCGGCGCTGGAGCAGGGGGCGGAATATTTCTCCGATCTGCACGCCATGCTGCCGCATTGCGATTTCCTGTCGATCCACGCCCCCGGCGGCGCCGCGACCAACAAGGTCATCGACGCAAGGGCCCTGTCCCTGCTGCCCGACGGCGCGGTGCTGGTGAACGTCGCCCGCGGTTCCCTGATCGATGAGGACGCGCTGCACGACGCACTGACCTCCGGCAAACTGTTTGCCGCCGGCCTCGACGTGTTCCGCGAAGAACCCGACTACGACATGCGATTTGCCGAACTGAACAACGTCGTGCTGTCGCCCCATGTCGGCAGCGCATCGAAAGAAACGCGCGACGCCATGGGTTTTCGTGCGTTGGACAACATTGCCGCCGTGCTGGCCGGCCGGCCGGCCATCGATCCTCTGTGGAGCTGACGATATG
>DATARX010000127.1:0-7589 GCA_036263955.1 Rhodopila sp. | reverse complement strand
TCAGCGGTGTCGTCGGCGATGATCAGCGTCTCGGTCGGTCCTGCCAGCAGGTCGATCCCGACACGGCCGAACAATTGCCGCTTGGCTTCGGCCACGAACGCGTTGCCGGGCCCGACCAGCATGTCCACCGGCGCGATCGTCTCGGTGCCAAGGCCCATCGCCGCGACCGCCTGGATGCCGCCCAGCAGGTAGATCTCATCCGCCCCGCCCAGCGCCATCGCCGCCACGGTAGCAGCGGGTGGAACCCCGTTCAGCGGCGGCGTGCAGGCGGCGATCCGTTTCACCCCCGCCACCTTCGCGGTCAGCACCGACATATGCGCCGAGGCAACCATCGGATAGCGCCCGCCCGGCACGTAGCAGCCGACGCTGTTGACCGGGATGTTCTTGTGCCCCAGGCGGACACCCGGCAGCGTCTCGACCTCGATGTCGCGCAGCGCGTCCTTCTGCGCCTCGGCAAAGCGGCGGATCTGCGCCTGCGCGAACTTGATGTCGGTGATCACCTGCTCCGGCAGGCTGTTCATCAGCGACTGGATCTCATCCGGACGCAGCCGGAACGCCGCCGGCTCCCATTTGTCGAACTTCGCGGACAGCTCGCGCACCGCGGCATCGCCGCGCGCCGCGATATCCTCCAGAATGGCCTCGACCGTCTGGCGGACCTTGCGGTCCGCCTCGGTCTTCTCGGCCTCGGTTGCGCCTGGCTTCAGAACCTGGATCATGTGGTCGTCCTCTCGCTCCGTCAGGCGCGATAGGCGGCCTCCGGGATTTTCGCAAGTTCGGATCCGTGCACCTTTTCCGGCGTCAGGCCGTAGAAGTGCTGGAAGCTCATGATCAGCGGGCGCCACTTGTCGGGGTCGATCCGATCGGCCTCGCCATCCGCCAGGATCGCCGCGTCCGCGTGAACCTTCCGGATCACCACATGCAGCGCCAGGCTGCGCCCACGCCAGGCCGGATCCTGTTCGGCGATCGGATGGACGTCTTCCAGTGTGGCTTCCAGTTGCACCGGGCACTCCATCGCCCGCGGCGCGTTCACCGTCAGCGACCCAACCGGCGTCAGGCCGGCCGTCGCGAACTTTTCCCCGACATACCGGTAGCCGCGACGGGCTTTCCCCTCCGGCACCGGATCGCTGCCGGTGGTGCGGGCGATGCGATCCACCTGCGCGCCCATGGCGTCGGAGGGCAGGTTCAGCACGCATTCGCCGGTGCGCAGCAGGTTCTGCGTCGTCTTCGACACCACCGCCAGACCCAGAACACACCGCTGCCCCAGCCACCAGGCCGAGGACATCGGCGCCAGGTTCGCCGTCCCATCCTCATTGACCGTGCTGATCAGCACCACGGGCGTGCCGAAATACAGGATAGCCGGTTGCGTGACCTGATGCATGGATCTCTCTCCGTTGTTTCACTGGGAGAGTGGCGATCCCCGCACCGCGGCGCCCTCCGGTTGTTGCCCCGGCTTGGCGATTGGGGGCCTGTTGATCCCGGACTGGCGGATCCGTGGGCCGGATCAGGCAGGCGGCAACGCCGGCGGCCATCACTAACAGCGCCGCGATCAACAGCCCGCAGCGAATGGGCACCGACGACCACCCGAACCGTGAGGCCTCGATCACCGAAGCAGTCAGCGACAGCAACGCGACGATCGCCAGCGCCTGCCCGGCCCAGTCGAACCGCGTCGCGATCCCGGCCGAGGCGGCCACGAAGCGACGGGTCAGCCAGACCCCGAACACCCCGATCGGCAGATTGACCAGGAAAATGCTGCGCCAGCCCAGCAGATCGACCATGACCCCACCCAGCAGCGGTCCAGCGGCGAGGCCGACGGTGCCGGCCGCCGTCCACCAGCCGATCGCCCACGTCCGCCTCTGCCCATCGTCCCCGCACGCCCGATTGAGCAACGCCAGGCTGCTCGGCACCAACGCAGCGGCCCCGACGCCTTGCACCACCCGAGCGGCGACCAGCGCCTCGGCCCGCCACGCCAATCCGCATGCGGCCGACGCGCCGGTGAACAGCACCAACCCCAGGATGAACATCAACCGATGCCCGATGCGATCGCCCAGCGCCCCGGTCGACAGCAACAGCGACGCGCACCCCAGCGTGTAGGCGTCCACCACCCATTGCAGTCCCAGGACGCCGAGGTGCAGTCGCGCGCCGATCGTCGCGAGGGAGACGTTGATGATCGAGACATCGAGCTGGACCAGTACGAATGCCAGGCTCGTCGTCAGAACGGTAAGACCGAGAGGATGCTTTTCCATGCCTGCGACGATGGGTGTCGAGCGCCGGAATGTCCCGCCCGATCAGTTCGCCGTAGACCGAACCACCAACGCCGGCCCCGCCCGCGGACCCGGCCGCAAGGCCATCCCGGCCGCGCCCAGCATCAGCGTCATGCCGGACGCATCGCCCCAGTCCAGCCTTTCGCCAAAGAACCCGCACCCGATCACCACCGCGATCACCGGTGAGATGAAGGCATAAGTCCCCGGCCGGCTGGCGCCCCAGTCGCGCACCAGCAGGAAATACATCGTCGTCGACATCAGCGCGCCGGGCACCAGCAAATACAGCCAGGCCAGGAACGCCGGCCATCCCCAATGCAGCCGCATCGACTCCCAGGCCCCCGGCTCGAGCCCCAGCGCCGAAACCAGCAGCACCAGCCCGCCGATCAGGTCGGTCAGCCCCGCAAGCTGCACCGGCTCCAGCGTCCGCATGATCGGCCGCGTCATGACGGAGCCCGCGGTGTAGCAAAGCACCCCGATCGTGACCCCCGCCGCGCCGATCATCTCCCACACGTCCAGCGTTCCGGCCAGCGCGCTCGGGCCGAACAGCAGCACCACGCCGATGACCCCGATGCCCATGGCGCCAAGCTGGCGCGAACTGAACCGCTCCTGACCCGCGGTGACCGAGAACACCAGCAAGGCGATCGGCGTCAGTGCGGAACTGATCACCGCCGCCAGTCCCGCCGTGATATACTTCAACCCGTAGAGTTGGATGATCTGGTTCAACGTGATCAGCACCACGGAAACGAACACCAGACGCGGAATCAACCGCGGCGGCGGCATCACGCGCTGGCCACGAAACGCGCGGTATCCCAGGATGATGATACCGGCGATACTCCAGCGCAGCCCGGCGAACACGCCGGGCGAAACGGTTGCAATACCGATTTTCATCGCCAGCCAGGTCGTACCCCAGACGAAGCAGATAAAGACGAACATCGCGCGCTGCGATGTAGTCGAGCTGTTGTTCATTGATCCCGTGGACGTGTTAGTTCCGATTCGGAACGCTAGCGCATCCGCCAGGGTGCCTGCCGCGCCGAAGCAACATGGCCCGTATGCGTTACAGTAATCCGGTCGTGCTTGCTTTTCAGTGTTCTTACGGGGCGCCAATCATTGTGGCCCCGGCCACGCCGTGGTCTTCGTTCGGGGGAAACGGGCGAGCCGAAAAGGTTTGGGATCGACCACCGGGTGGTCGCCGGCGACGAGGTCAGCCATCAAGCGTCCCGCGCCCGGGCCAATCCCGAACCCATGGCCGGAGAACCCGGTGGCGACGAAAAAGCCCGGCATGTGGCCAACCTGGTCGATCACCGGCACCGCGTCCGGCGTGACGTCCATCAGCCCACCCCAGCTTTCCGCCACCTGCATGTCGGCGAAGGTGGGAAACGCTCTCGCCAGTACCGCGCGCGCTTCGGACAGAATGCTCTCCTTGGGCTTGGGATCCAGGACGCGAACGACCTCGAACGGCGTGGGCTGGTCGAGTGACCAACTTCGCGCCGTCCGCAATTCCTCCCACGACCGCAGGCCGACGCGCAGCCGGATCTCGTGGCGGTTGTTGATCAGCCGCGGCAGGAAGTCGGACAGCAGCCGGAAATGGTCGGGCGTGATCTCCGCCGTGTTGGCGTTGCGCCGGGCAATCGAATAGCCGCCGTCCAGGCGCTTGCGGAACGCGAACACGGATCCGGCGGCACTGATCTCGGGACCGTTCAGCTTTCTGGTGCGGAACACCGAACCCAGCACCTTCAGTTGCGGCAGATCCAGCCCCGCATTGCCGGCGAACAAACGCGACCATGCGCCGCCCGCCAGCACCACCGCCTGGCAGGCAATCCGACCGCGTTCGGTCACCACGCCCGATACCCGGCCGCCGGTCCGCTCCAGCCCGCGAACGGCGGTATTGGTAAAGATCTGCGCGTGGTGGTCGCGCGCGGCCTCGGCAATCGCGGGGGCGGCGAGGGCGGGTTCGGCCTTCCCGTCGGATGGCGTGTGCAGGCCGGCGATGAAGCTGGCCCCCGCCCCCGGCATGGCGGCCTCCAGCGAGAAACCCCGCAACAGTCGAGCGTCGACCTGGTACTGGCTGGTCTGCCGCAGCCAGGTTTCCTGCGCCGCGATTTCTGTCTCGGTCTGGCACAGATACATCAGGCCGGACGGGCGAAACCCGGTCTCCCGATTGAGCCGCCGGTTCATGTCCCGCCATAGCCGTAGGCTTTCCAACGCCAGCGGAATTTCCGAGACGTCGCGGCCCATCGTGCGGCACCAGCCCCAGTTGCGCGACGATTGCTCCCCGCCGATGCGGCCTTTTTCGCACAGCGCGACGGCGATGCCCTTCTCCGCCAGAAACAAAGCCGTGCAGACGCCGATGATGCCGCCGCCGATGATCACCACATCGGTCCGATCGGGCAGGGTAGGGTCGGATGCAACCGGATCGACCGGAGGAGACATGTTTGACCTTGGCCAGTGAGGACCCGTCAGCTTAAGCCGAATTTTGGCGGAAAGTCATATCTCCGGTCCGGCGGCCCAAACGTACCATTGACATTCTCTATATTTCCATAAATATGGAGATATGGAGAAATCAGGCGCCCTCGCCGCCCTTGTCGGCCTCGCCCAGGAAACCCGGCTCGACATCTTCCGCCTGCTGGTCCAGGCCGGCAGCGACGGGATGCCCGCCGGCCAGATCGGCGAACGCCTTGGGCTGCCGTCGGCGACGCTGTCGTTTCATCTGAACAACCTCAAGCATGCGGGCCTCGTCACCTTTCGGCGGGACGGGCGATCGCTGATCTACCTCGCCGAATATGCCGCGATGAACGGCCTGCTGGCCTATCTGACGGAAAACTGCTGCCAGGGCGACACATCAGCCTGCGGCGTCGGCGTCTGCGATGGCTCGACCCTCGTCACCACCAGGAAAGGAACCGTCCAATGAAGCGCCTGCACGTTCATGTCGCGGTCGAGGACATCGCCCAGTCGGTGCAATTCTACAGTACACTCTTCGCGGCCGAACCCACCGTGACAAAGCCCGACTACGCGAAGTGGATGCTGGACGATCCCCGCGTTAATTTCGCCATCTCCAGCCGCAGCGCGGAAACCGGTCTCGATCACCTCGGCATCCAGGTCGAGACGCCGGACGAACTGCGGGAAGTTTACGACCGGCTGCAACAGGCCGACCGCCCGGTGCTGGAAGAAGGCGCAACCACCTGCTGTTACGCCCGGTCGGAAAAGGCCTGGATCACCGATCCGCAAGGATTGTCCTGGGAAACTTTCCTGACATCAGGGGAAAGCACGGTCTATGGCGACAGCGTCGATCTCGGTCCGATCCGCACCAAGGCCGCTTCCGGCTGCACGCCCGAAACACCGCAGGGCGCGTGCTGCGCCCCAAAGCCGGAACTGGAAACCGACGCGCGCTGCTGTGGCCAAGGAGCGGCCCCATGACGCGGCGCCGAAGCGTTCTGGCCTAACTGGGGAGCATGTGTCATGACCGTTACGATCTATCACAACCCGGCTTGCGGCACGTCACGCAACGTCCTTGGCCTGATTCACAACAGCGGCGAAGACCCGGTGGTTATCGAATATCTGAAAACCCCGCCAAGCCGTGCCGAGTTGACCAGCCTTATTGACCGGATGGGGATTCCGGTGCGCGGCGTGCTGCGCCAGAAGGGAACACCTTACCTCGAGTTGGGGCTGGACAATCCCGAACTGACCGATGCGCACCTTCTGGATGCCATGATGGCGCATCCGATCCTCATCAACCGTCCGATTGTCGTCACCGACAAGGGCGTGAAGCTCTGCCGCCCGTCCGAGGCGGTGCTGGACATCCTGACGTCACCGCAACGTGGACCCGCCTCCAAGGAAGACGGCGATCCGGTGATCGATCAACAAGGCAAGCGGATCGCGGGGTCTGGACAATGAGTGAAGCCACCGCCGTCGCGCCGGTCAAAGCCCCATCCATGGGAACGTTCGAGCGCTACCTCACTTTGTGGGTTGCCCTCTGTATCGTCGTCGGCATCGCACTCGGACAGGCCGTGCCGAACGTGTTTCACGTGATCGGCGCCGCAACTATCGCCCAGGTCAACCTGCCGGTCGCCGTACTGGTCTGGCTGATGATCATTCCAATGCTCCTGAAAATCGATCTTGCCGCGCTCGGCGAGGTCAAAAGCCACTGGCGCGGCATCGCCGCCACGGTCGGCATCAACTGGCTGGTCAAGCCGTTCTCGATGGCGCTGCTCGGCTGGATCTTCATCGCGCACCTGTTCCGGCCTTTCCTGCCCGCCGACCAGATCGACGGCTACATCGCCGGGCTGATCCTGCTGGCGGCCGCGCCCTGCACCGCCATGGTGTTCGTCTGGTCGAACCTCGTGGACGGCGAACCACACTTCACCCTGAGCCAGGTCGCGCTGAACGACACGATCATGGTGTTCGCCTTCGCCCCGCTCGTGGCGCTGCTGCTGGGCCTGTCCTCGATCACCGTGCCCTGGGATACGTTGATCCTCTCGGTCGTGCTCTACATCGTCGTGCCGGTGATCGTGGCGCAGCTTTGGCGCCGGGTGCTGTTGGGGCAGGGCGGACAGCCGGCGCTGAGCCGGACGCTGCGCACACTGGCACCGCTGTCCCTGTCCGCGCTGCTGCTGACCCTGGTTCTGCTGTTCGGCCTGCAGGGCGAACAGATCATGCGCCAGCCGGTGGTCATTGCCCTGCTGGCCGCGCCGATCCTGATCCAGGTCTACTTCAACGCCGGGCTCGCCTACCTGGTGAACCGTGGCCTGGGCGTCGAATGGTGCGTGGCCGGCCCGTCAGCGCTGATCGGAGCCAGTAATTTCTTCGAACTGGCCGTCGCAACCGCCATCGCCCTGTTCGGCTTCCAATCCGGCGCCGCGCTCTCCACCGTGGTCGGCGTGCTGGTTGAGGTGCCGGTCATGCTCTCCGTCGTCCAGATCGTCCGCCGCTCACGCGGATGGTATGAACGGGGACGATCAACATAATACCGGCCGGCGGCGGCGCGCGAAAAGAGACTCTTATCCCGGCCGGCGCGAGCGCCGGCCGGGATAAGGCAGTTATACGGTCTTGGCCGCCACGCCCAGCCGCCCGGCCATCTCCTGGATGAACTGCCACGCCACCCGGCCAGACCGAGCGCCGCGGGTCACCGACCACTCCACCGCCTCGGCGTGCAGTTCGTCCGGCCCGATCGGCAGCCCCAACTCCTGCGCATAGCCATCGATCATCGCCAGGAACGTGGGCTGGTCGCAGTTGTGGAAACCGAGCCACAGGCCGAACCGGTCGGAGAGGGAGACTTTTTCCTCAATCGATTCGTTCGGGTTGATCGCCGTGGAGCGCTCGTTTTCGATCATG
>DATARX010000059.1:0-7204 GCA_036263955.1 Rhodopila sp. | reverse complement strand
AACCGACCTCATGGCAGCATCCGCCAACGCGCGCGCCCAAGAGCCCGCGCAAGACCATTTCCGGGGCGAGGATTTCGCCTCCCTTCTCGACGAAACACTCGGCGTAGACACTGGCTTTGACGGCTCCGTCGTCACCGGCCGGGTCATCCGCCTGACCGACGAATTTGCCATCGTCGATGTCGGGCTGAAGTCCGAGGGCCGTGTTGCCCTCAAGGAATTCGGCCCGCCCGGTGCCAAGCCGGACGTCAAGCCCGGCGACATGATCGAACTGTATGTCGAGCGTTACGAAGACCGCGACGGCGCCATCATCCTGTCGCGCGAGAAGGCCCGCCGCGAAGAGGCATGGACCAACCTGGAAAAAGCCTTCGAAGCGCAGAAGCGCGTGGACGGCACGATCTACGGCCGGGTCAAGGGCGGCTTCACTGTCGACCTCGGCGGCGCGGTGGCGTTCCTCCCCGGCAGCCAGGTCGATATCCGCCCGGTGCGCGACGTCGGCCCGCTGATGGGCACCCCGCAACCCTTCCAGATCCTGAAAATGGATCGCGCCCGCGGCAACATCGTGGTGTCGCGCCGCGCCGTTCTGGAAGAGACCAGGGCTGAACAGCGCAGCGAACTGATCCAGGGCCTGAAGGAAGGCATGATCCTGGACGGCGTGGTGAAGAACATCACCGACTACGGCGCCTTCGTGGACCTCGGCGGCGTCGACGGCCTGCTGCACGTCACCGATATCGCCTGGCGCCGCATCAACCACCCGTCCGAGGCCCTGACCATCGGCCAGCAGGTCAAGGTGCAGGTGATCCGCTTCAACTCCGACACCCAGCGCATCAGCCTGGGCATGAAGCAGCTGGAAGCCGATCCGTGGGAAGGCGTCGCCGCCAAGTACCCGCCCGGCGCGAAATACTCCGGCCGCGTCACCAACATCACCGACTACGGCGCCTTTGTGGAGCTGGAACCCGGTGTTGAAGGCCTGGTGCACGTTTCCGAGATGTCGTGGACCAAAAAGAACGTCCACCCTGGCAAGATCGTCTCCACCAGCCAGGAAGTCGACGTCATGGTGCTCGACGTGGACAGCTCCAAGCGGCGCATTTCGTTGGGCCTCAAGCAGGTTCAGCGCAATCCGTGGGAAGAGTTCGTGGAGCTGCATCCGATCGGTACCGAGGTCGAGGGCGAAATCCGCAACATCACGGAGTTCGGCCTGTTCATCGGTCTGTCCGCGGACATCGACGGCATGATCCACATGTCGGACCTGTCCTGGGACGAAGCCGGCGAAGCCGCGATGGCCGGCTACGAAAAAGGCCAGGTGGTCAAGGCGAAGGTGCTCGACGTCGATGTGGAGAAAGAACGTATCAGCCTTGGCATCAAGCAACTGCGTGATGATCCGGCGGCGACCATCCTCGACACCGTCCACAAGGGCGACGTCGTGACCTGTGTTGTCAGCGCGGTCCAGGCCAACGGCATCGAGGTCAAGGTCAACGACGTGCTGACCGGCTTCATCCGCCGTGCCGAACTCGCCCGCGACAAGGGGGATCAGCGCCCCGACCGCTTCGCCGTGGGCGAAAAGGTCGATGCCAAGATCACCGCGGTCGATCGTCAGTCGCGCAAGCTGACGCTGACCATCAAGGGCAAGGAAGTCGAGGAAGAGAAGCAGGCGATGGCCGAGTTCGGGTCTTCCGACTCCGGTGCGTCGCTGGGCGACATCCTGGGGGCCGCGATCCGTCGCCGCAACCAGATCGCCCAAGACAGCTAAGACAACGCAAGAGGCCCCCAGCGGCAAGGAAATCGAACCATGTCGCTGGAGACCGATCTGCTCCTGGACAGGCGGCGCCTCAAGCGCCGCCTCGTCTTTTGGCGCGTGTTTTCCGTACTCGCGCTTGTCGTCGCCGCCATCGCCGGATTGCGTGGTGCCGGGCTGACGCCCACCGGCGCCCATATCACGCGGGTCTCGGTCGACGGCCTGATCACCGAGGATCGCAAGGTCAGCGATGCGATCGACGCACTGGCCGACAACAACCAGGTCAAGGCAGTCATCCTGTCGATCGACAGCCCCGGCGGCAGCGTCTCCGGTGGGGAAACCCTGCATGACGCGATCGCCCGGGTCGCCGCGAAGAAGCCGGTGGTCGTCACCATGGGCGGCCTTGCCGCATCGGCGGGCTACATGATCGCGGTACCCGCCACCCGGATCTTCGCCCGTGAATCCACCCTCACCGGATCGATCGGCGTCCTCCTCGAGACCGGCGAATTCTCCGGCCTCCTCGGCAAACTCGGCATCGGCGCCGAAGTGGTCCGCTCCGGCCCGCTGAAGGATGAACCCAGCCTCGTGCGACCCTTGTCGCCGGAGGGCAAGGAGGTCCTCCAAGGCCTGGTCAACGATATGTACGACCAGTTCGTCACCATGGTCGCCTCCGGCCGCCATATGGAGGTCGCCAAGGTGCGCGCCCTGGCCGATGGCCGAGCCTATACCGGCCGGCAGGCGCTGGCGCTCGGCCTGGTCGATGCGATCGGCGGCGAACGGGAAGCGAAGGCCTGGCTCACCTCGGCCAAGGGCCTACCGGCCGGCCTGCCGGTTCAGGATCTGTCAAAAGGGGGCCTTGCCAGCCACGCTCTGTCGGGCGAGCTTGGAATGATGTTCCAGGACGTATGGAAAATGCTGATTTCACAAAGCCTTAGTCTTGACGGGGCCTGGGCTGTCTGGCAACGTTCCGGTAGCTGATTCCGGGGGATGCTTTGACAAAATCCGAATTGATCGCGGAGTTGGCAAGCGCCAATCCGCACTTACGTGGGCAGGACGTGGAAACCATCGTCGCCACGATCTTCGAGGAAATTACCTACGCCTTGGCCCGTGGCGAACGGGTAGAACTGCGCGGTTTCGGTGCATTCACCGTCAAGCACCGAGACGCCCGCACCGGACGCAACCCAAGGACCGGGGCGTCCGTTTCGGTGGACGAAAAGTCCGTCCCCTTCTTCAAGGCGGGGAAGGAACTGCGGCTGCGGGTGAACGCCGGCAAGATCCCGCGCGCCAGGGAGCGTAAGTCGGCTTGAGGAGGTCTCGCCGTCCATGCTGTTCCTGATCGTCACCTTCGTCCTGTGCGTGCCGCTGGTGCTGTTCGCGCTGTCGAACACCGAGGTCGTTCGTCTGGGACTCTGGCCGACCGACTACGGCCTGGAGGTCCATCTCTCCCTCGCCATCCTCGTCGCAATGGCGATCGCGTTCCTGCTCGGCGCGGTGGTGGTCTGGATGTCCGAATTGTCGCAACGGCGCCGAGCCCGGCGCGCTGAACGCGCGGTGCGCCAGCTCGAAGCCCAGATCGAGGCGCTGCAGGCTCGCCCGGCCCCCCCCATGTCGCTGCCCCCCGCGGCGTGATGCCGACCGGCCAACGGCTGATCGTCGCGCTGGACACGGTTGAGGCAAACCGCGCGCGGGCCTGGGCCGCCGCCGTTGCGCCGCATGCCGGTCTGCTTAAGCTGGGCCTGGAGTTTTTCCTGGCGAACGGTGCGGATGGCCTCCGAAGCATTACCGATGCGCCGATTTTCCTGGACCTCAAACTTCACGACATCCCGAACACGGTCGCCGGCGCAGTGCGGGCGGTCCTGCCGCTGCGGCCGAAGATGCTGACGATCCACGCATCCGGCGGAGCGGCGATGGTCCGGGCCGCGCAACAGGTCGCCACCGGAGCCGGGCCGGACCGGCCGATGATCCTGGCGGTCACCGTTCTGACCAGCCTCGACCAGTCCGACCTGACCGCGACAGGGCTCACGGCCACCCCGGCCGAACAGGTGCTGCGCCTTGCCCGACTCGCGATCGGATCCGGCGCGGACGGTCTGGTGTGCAGCCCGTTGGAGGTCGCCATGCTCCGCCAGGCGCTGGGCCCGGCGGTCACGCTCGTGGTTCCCGGCATCCGCCCCGAAGGCGCCGCGACCGGCGACCAGGCCCGCACCATGACGCCGCCGCAGGCGATTGCCGCCGGCGCCAACTGGATCGTCGTCGGCCGTCCGATCACCGCCGCCGCCAACCCCGCCGCGGCCGCCGCCGAAATCGCCGCCAGCATTCAATGACCCCGAACCGAACGAAGATCCAGGTCAAAATCTGCGGCATCAACGACCCGGTCGCCTTTGACACGGCGGTCGAGGCCGGCGCCGACTGGGTTGGCTTCGTCTTCTTCCCCCCCTCCCCGCGTTTCGTTACCCCTGAAGCCGCCGCCGCTCTGTCCGGCCGGATCGCCGGCGCCCCCCCCCGGGTCGGCCTGTTCGTGGAACCCACCGAGGCGACGATCGCCCAGGTCCTGGACAGCGCGCACCTCGACATCCTGCAAATCTACGGCGCGCTCGACCGCCTGGACGCGATCGGGGCCCGATTCGGCCTGCCGATCTGGCGTGCCACGGGCATCAGCAGCCCCGCCGACCTGCCCACCGCCCGGCTGGGTGCCGACCGCCTGCTGCTGGAAGCCAAACCGCCCGCCGGCGCGGATCGGCCGGGCGGCAATGCCACGACCTTCGATTGGTCGATTCTCCATGGATGGTCCGCCCCGGCGCCCTGGATGCTGGCCGGTGGCCTGACCCCGTCCAATGTCGCCGAAGCGACCCGGGAAACCGGCGCAACCGCGGTCGATGTCTCATCCGGCGTGGAGAAAGCCAAAGGCGTCAAGGATCCGGCGCTGATCCGCGCCTTCATCGCCGCCGCCAAGGGCGTCCGCCTCTAACTCCTCACGACAGCCTGTAACGTTTCACGCCCGCCTCTAACTCTTTGTCACAGTGATACGACGTGTCGCAATACTCCGATCGAGTTCGACGGACCGTGCGCGCCTACTTCTTCTTCGCGATCTCCAACTCTTTCCGCAGCCGCTCGACTTCAGCCCGCAACGCCTCGATCTCCGCCCCACGTTCGTCGGACGGATCGCCGGACTCAGTACCCCGATAGAACGGCGTGAACATGCTGAACGCACGCTCCATCATAGCCATGTTCTGCCGGCCCACTTCCTCGATATTGCCGAACGGAAACAGCGTGCCCATGGTCTTTTGCATCGCCGTCCGCATTTGCTCCTGCTGCTGCGCGAACGACGTCATGGCATGTTCGAGGTACTTCGGCACCAAACCCTGCATCGACCCGCCGTACAGCCCGATCAACTGCCGCAGGAAGTTCGTTGGCAGCAGGTTCTGCCCCTTGCCCTCTTCCTCGACGATGATCTGCGTCAGCACGCTACGAGTGATATCGTCGCCGCTCTTGGCGTCATAAACGACGAAATCACGACCCAGCCGCACCATGTCGGCAAGGTTATCCAATGTGATGTAACTGGAACTTTCGGTGTTATACAACCGCCGGTTGGCATATTTTTTGACCACGACCGGAGGTTTTTCGCCGGTGCTTGCGTCCGGCAGGGTCTCGACGGGCACAACCATGCATACCTCTTGGTTATCCATCCTTACTATCGCGTATTTCGCACTTGCGAAAGGGTGAATTCGTCCCAGATCCCGTCGGCGCTTCGGATTGGCGTTTCGCCATCGCCCGGCCGCGCTTATGGTCCGGCCCGCGAGGAGGATGAATGCCGCATGATGATGGACGCCGGTCTGGACAATGCCGGTCCGGACAATGCCGGTCTGGACAATGCCGGTCTGGACAATGCCGGTCTGAACAATGCCGGACAAAGTTCAAGCGAATCGGATGCGACCAGCCAGGACAACGCCGGCGGCGGCGGCCCGCGGGCCACTCCGGATCTGCCCGACCCCCGCAAGCTGGCCGAGGACTGGATCACCCTATGGCAAAGCGAGCTCACCGCGATGGCCGCCGATCCGGAAATGCGCGAATCCTGGCAGACCGTCATGACTTTATGGGCCGGCACGATGTCCGCCATGCTGTGCGGCATGCCACGTGCCCCCCAAGCGGAGCGGCATGAGCAACCGAGCCGACACACCGGGACCGCTGATGCGCCGCGGGCCGCGCCCGCTGCTGCTGCATCTGACACTCGCGATGCTGAGATCGAACGTCTCGCGCGCCACGTCGCCATTTTGGAACGCCGACTGGCAGACCTCGAGCGTGGCGGCGATCCTCCGGTCCATCCAAAGCGCCGTGCAGTCCGGCCGCCACGGAAATGACTTTCCCGCCGCCGTGGTGGCGGAAACCCTGCGCCAGGATGCCGCACTGATCGAGGGTATCGCCGCCTATCGCCGCCACCCATCGCACCGCACCCTGATCGACCCGCCGGCGATCTGGGCAGAGGGCAGCACCCGTCTGCTGGATTATGGCCTGGTGGATGACAGCCCTTCCCGAGGCAGACCGGTCCTGTTTGTCCCCAGCCTGATCAACCGAGCCTACGTGCTCGATCTCGCCGAGGGCCATTCCATGCTACGCTGGCTCGCCGCCCAGGGCGTCCGCCCCCTCCTCCTGGACTGGGGCTGGCCCCTGGAAACCGAACGCCGCTTCAGCCTGACCGATTACGTCGCCGGCCGCCTGGAGCGTGCGATGGTGGCCGCCGTCCGGCTTGCCGGGTCGGCGCCGGTCCTGGCCGGCTACTGCATGGGCGGCACCCTCGCCGTGGCCGCTGCCCAGCGCCGCCCCGACCTGATCAGTGGCCTGGTCCTGCTCGCCGCCCCCTGGGACTTCCACGCCCCCGAATCGACACGCGCCATTCAGGCCGCCGAAACCCTGCCGCTGCTGGAGCCCGCCCTGGCGTTCAGCCACGCGCTGCCGGTCGACCTGCTGCAGTCGCTGTTCGCCCTGCTTGACCCCTGGGGCGTCGCCGACAAATACCGCGGCTTCGCCCGCCTTCCGCCGGACAGCGAGCGCGCGCTCTTGTTCGTCGCCCTGGAGGACTGGCTGAACGACGGTGTCCCCCTTGCCGCCGACGTTGCCCGCACCTGCCTCGGCGAGTGGTACGGCGAGAACGCCCCCGCCCGAGGCACCTGGCGTATCGCTGGCCTGCCCGTCGATCCGGCGTCCATCGGCGCCCCAGCCTTCGTCGCCATCCCCGGCCGGGACCGCATCGTCCCCCCCGAATCCGCCCAACCCCTCGCCCAGCTCATCCCAAACGCCGTACTGCATCGGCCCGCCGCCGGCCACATCGGCATGGCTGCCGGCGCTCGCGCCGAAGCATCGCTATGGCGGCCGCTACTGAACTGGCTGCGGACATTGGATCCGTGCGCCTGACGGACTGGCGTGAACGATTCCAAGCCTTACCCGGTCATTCGGCGACAAGTAACGAACCCCAGGGCG
>DATARX010000029.1:0-15065 GCA_036263955.1 Rhodopila sp. | reverse complement strand
TGGCGCTCGATACCGCCACCCAGCAGCTTCGCCGGATCGGGGACGGCATGCGCTCGATCCCGCCGGATGCACCCGCCGGCGACGTCCAGGCGCGGCTGCGGACGATGATCGGCCCCGGCACGCTCGTTCGCATCGCCGACGCCCACGGGCGGCGCACCTTCTCCTCGCTCGACGCCGATCCCGGACCAGGCGACGTTCACCAGCAACCGCACTTCATCGCCCACCGCGACGATCCGTCCACCGCCCCGATGATCGACCCGTATGCCACGGACCCGGCCGGATCATTTGTCGAACTCAGTCAGCGCCTGGAAACCACCGATGGACAGTTCGCCGGGGAAGCGATGCTGCTGCTGAAACCAGCCAACCTGCTCACGCTCAATCGCCGGTTCGACCTCGGGCACCGCGGCATGATCGTCATCTCCGACACCAACGCCATCGCCCGCGCGGGTTATGACTGGGCTCATCCGGATGGTGCGGTCGGGATCGGAACCGACCTGCGCGGCGAACCCTACCCCGATCGTCTCGCCCCCGGTCAGACCGTGTCCTATACCCGTGCGGGTCGCATCGTCCCGGTCGAGCGCCTGGTCGCGATCCGGGCGTTGGACCGGTATCAGTTGCGCGTCGCCGCTGCCCTCAACCTTGACGATGTGTTGGCGATCGCGCGCTACCAGGCCTGGCTGGTCGCGTTGGTCGGCCTCTGCGCCACCGGCCTGATGGGGGCGCTGACCGCCCTGCTGTCGCGGGAGGTATGGCGCCGCACCAGGCGGGAAATCGAACTCGCCCATGATCGCGACCAGTTGCGCTCCGCGCGGCTGCGGATCGACGCCGATCGCGCCCAACTGGAACAGACCAATCGCGAACTGCAGGCCAGCAACGAAAGCGCCGAAGCCGCCAATCGCGCCCGCTCGCAGTTTCTGGCGCATATGAGCCACGAATTGCGCACGCCGCTGCATGCCATCATCGGCTTCTCCGAACTCATCCAGGATCAGGCCTCGGCGAAGCCCGGCGCCCCCCCGATCGCCGGCTACGCCGCCGATATCTGGAACTCGGGGCGGCATTTGCTGGACCTGATCAATGCCATACTGGACATCTCCAAGGTCGAATCCGGCACCGCGACCCTGACCGAGAGCGTCTTCCCGATCGCCGAACTGGTGCGCGGCAGCCTGGTCTCCATCCGTACCCAGGCCGAGACGCGTGGCATCGCCGTCGAGCTCAACCTGCCGGAGACCACCCTGCGGGTGCGCGCCGACCGCACCCGCCTGCTGCAAATCCTGATCAACCTGCTGTCGAACGCGGTGAAGTTCACCCAGGCGCACGGACGCATCGTCGTCACCGCCGCCGAGTCCCCCGATCGGGAACCGATGTTCTCGGTCGCCGACGACGGGATCGGCATGACCGAGGCGGAGATCGCAATCGCCATGGAACCCTTCGGCCAGGTGGACAGCACGCTTTCGCGTTCATTCGAAGGCACCGGACTCGGACTGCCGCTGGCGTATAAGCTCACGCAACTGCATGGCGGCCGGCTGAAGCTGACCAGCGTCAAGGGGCAGGGGACAACCGTCACCGTCATCCTGCCCGCCGAACGCCTGGTCCAGCGCGATGCCGCCCGCGTGGGAGGCAACTGACCTTAGAGGTGGGAGGCAACGGATGGTCGTCGTATTCGGGTCCATCAACCTGGACTTGATTTTCAACCTGCCCCGGATTCCCAGCCCCGGCGAGACGGTGCTGGGACCATCGACCCGCATCGAACCCGGCGGCAAGGGCGCCAACCAGGCCGTGGCCGCGGCACGCGACGGCGCCGACGTCATCATGGTCGGCTCCGTCGGCCGCGACGCCCTGGCCGACGGCGCCCTTGCCCTGCTGCGCGCAGCCAACGTGAACCTCGATCGAGTCCAGGCCGTGCCGGCCGGCACCGGCTGCGCCGCCATCGCGGTCAACCCGGCCGGCGAGAACGCCATCGCCGTCGGCTCCGGCGCCAACCTCGCCACCCGCGCATCCCAGTTGGACGACGCGCTGCTCGGTCCCTCCACCACCCTGGTCGCGCAGATGGAAGTGCCGGCCGCGGCAACCGCCGAAGCGATCACAAGGGTCCGCGCCGCCGGCGGCCGCGTGATCCTGAACCTGGCACCGGCGGCGGCCCTGCCCGAAGCCATCCTGCGCGCCGTGGACGTGCTGGTGGTCAACGCGACCGAGAGCGCATGGCTCGCCGGACATCTGGCCTGCGGCCCCACCGCCGCCAGTCTGCGCGACCACCTGCGCGACCACCTGCGCGACCGCCCCGGCGACCGCCCGGGCGACGGTCTACATGACCGCCCCGGCGACGGTCTACATGACCGCCCCGGCGGCATCGCCGTGATAGTGACCCGCGGCGCCGACGGCGCCGACATCGCCAGCCCCGAGGCTACCTGGCACCAACCCGCCGCACCGGTCACCGTGGCGGACACCACCGCCGCCGGAGACTGCTTCGTCGGCGTCCTCGCGTACCGGCTGGACCGCGGCGAATCCCTCCGCGCCGCCGTGCACCGGGCAAGCCGTGCCGCCACCCTGTGCTGCACCCGTCCCGGCAGCCAGGGCAGCATCCCAACCGCGGCGGAAACCGATGCGCTTAACCCGGATTGAGGAGCATCATACCAGCCGGCATCCGCGACTCGTCCTCGCCGGCCGAGCGGGCACGCGAGCAAAGGGCAATCCCGGCCCGGACAACGATCGCACATGCTCGTGCGCCGACCCGTTGTCTGTTTGCCATGATAACGGCCGTCGCGGCGGCTGACGGGTCCGTGCCAGCTTCATTGCTTTCTCGCAACCGGTACGCATGCGCCGGAATACACTGCAAACGCAAAATGAACTCGATGCGAACACCAATGACGCGATACCGGCGGCGCGGTCATTGCTGTTGGTTTTCCTTCCGGGGGCCCCCAGCCTACGGGAGCCCCAGCCTACGGGTGTCCCCAGCCTACAGGTGCCCCAGCCTACGGGTGCCCCAGCCAGGCGTCGAACCGCTGCCGCAGCTTGGCCAGGTTCTCGTGCCAGAACGCCGTGTCGATCCGCAGCCCCGCCGCCAGGTTCGCCGGTGTGCCCGGTGAGATCGCCGCCAGCTCCGGCGAGAGCCCCTCGTTCAGCCCCTTCGCCGGCCCGGCATCGCCACTCTGCTGCAACAGCCGAAGCTCCACCGCCGGCATCCCGGCGAAATACAGGAACTGCTGCGCCATCCGCAGCGTCGGGCTGCCCTTCATGATCGCCCAGCTCTGCAGTTCGGACAGGCTGCCGGTGAACTGCAAACCGAAATTCTTGTGCTCATGCTCAGCCATGGTGGCGATCTGGCCGCTCGGTGCGCTGGTCATCAGCACGTCGCCGGAGGCCAGGATATGCGCCGCCTCCGCATCCGTGGACCACCATTCGATATACGGCTTCAACTGGTCCAGCTTGCGAAACGCCCGGTCCACCCCCTCCGGAGTCGCCAGCGTCTTGTACACCTCCGCGGGCGCCACGCCGTCGGCCATCAACGCGAATTCCAGGTTGCCGCGCACACCTTTGCGCAGGCCGCGCTTGCCCGGATATTTCGCGACGTCCCAGAAATCCGACCAGGACGGCGCCACCGGCAGCTTGTCCTTGTCCCACGCCAGCACCGTCGTCGAGGTCACCGCGCCCAAGCCGCAATCGCTGACCGTCTGCGGCAAATAGTGGTCCTTGCCGCCGATCGCCGACCAGTCCAGCTTCTCGAACAGCCCCTCGGCGCAGCCGGTGGACAGCTCATCCGCATCCACCAGCACCAGGTCCCAGCGCGTATCGGCCGGCGCCTTGGCCTGGGCGCGTAACGCATCGATCCCGCCATCCCACACCTGCTGCTGCACCGGGGTACCGGTCACGGCGGTGAACGGCTGCACATAAGCCGACTGCATCGCGGCCTGGAACGACGGGTCCCGGGTGACGATCATAAGGTCGGAGGGGCTGGCGAAAGCCGGTTGTAAGGCCAGCACCGGGGCGGCGAGGAGCCCCACGGCGGCCAGAAGCATACGGACGGGCATGAACAGACGGGTTTCCGGCTTCCTGATGATGGTTCGACGCTACAGGCCGCCGCCTTGTTGGGCAACGACCCCCTGAAAACAAATGTGTGCCACAAAACGTTGCCGTGCCAAACCGGTCGGCGGCGAAAAAACCGACTCCCGGCCCAACCGCTCATCCAAACATGCCGCGCGCGGCAGCAAGCAACAGAACCCTTTCCGCCTTCCGTGGTTTGATCTTGATCAAATATTGCGCGGAAATCGTCCCGTCGGCCGCGAACCGCCACGAGGCCCGGACGACGACGAGGCCCGGACGACGACGAGGCCCGGACGACGACGAGGCCCTAACTACGACGAAACCCCAACTACGACGAAACCCGGACGACGGCGAGGCCCCAACTACGGCGAAACCGGCCCACCCAGGATCGCGCCGACCTCCAGCCCCGCTTCCGCCGCGGGGATCTTCTTGCCGCCGTCCCAGCGCACGCGATGCGCCTCGATGAAGCCGCCCTGGCCATGGATCACCAGGCTGGACCCGGCCGCCGCCACGATCTGCCCGATCTTCTTCCCCTTCACCTCGCCGAATGTGCGCGCGATACGCTTCGTGCAATCGAACAGGAACAGCTTCTTGCCGCCCTGCGTCGTCCACGCCCCCGGTGCCGGATTGCAGCCGCGGATCAGGTTGAAGGTCTGGTCCACATGGCTGGCCCAGTGGATCTCCGACTCGGCGTCGCGGATGATGCCCTCATACCCGGCCGCCGGCTCATACTGTGCGATCGCCGGCGCCTTCCCCGCCACCACCATGTCCGCGACCTCGATCAGCCCGGCGACCCCCATCGGGAACACCTTGCCGAAATACAGCGAACCCAGCGTGTCCTCCGGTTCGATCGGCACCGCCCGGGTCAGGATCACCGGCCCTTCGTCCAGCCCGTCATTCGGCCGGAAAATGCTGAACCCGGTCTCCGACCGGCCCAGGATAATCGACCAACTCATGGACGAGGCCCCGCGATGCAGCGGCAACAGGCTGGGATGGAACTGGATCATGCCGAATTTGGGGATATTGCAGAAATCCTGCGGCACGAACTGGGTAACATACGCCATCACCCCGACATCCGCCTTGGCCGCCCGCAACGCCTCCTGCGCTTCCGGATCGGTCAGCTTGGGAAACTGGTGCGTCGGAATCCCCGCCGCTTCCCCGGCGAGGCGCAGCGGATCGGGACGGCCCTTCTCCGGCGCGCAGAACACCGCCGCGACCGTGTCGCCGCGCGCCATGAACGCGTCCAGCGTTGCCTTGCCGAAATCCTGCTGACCGATGATGGCGACGCGCATGGGGCTCCTCCCGCTTCTTGGCGTCCATCATGCGGCGCCGGCGGCCGCGCTGTCGAGGCCCGCCCCAATCAACCCCCCCAATCCATTCCCCCAATCCATCCCCCACAAGCGGCCCCTCCTGAATCGCCCACCCGGCATTGCCGAAAGCCGCAGCCTGGGCAATCCTCCGCCCAGGAGATCCTGTCGATGACATCTGAAGCTACAGTCGTCACCACCCGTGACGGACGCGTGGGCCGCATCCTGTTGAATCGCCCGCGCGCCCTGAATGCGCTGAACCTGCCGATGATCCGCGCCTGCGCGGCGATCCTGCAAACCTGGCGCGATGACCCGCATGTTGACGCCGTGGTGATCGAGGGCGCCGGCGATCGCGCCTTCTGTGCCGGTGGCGACATCCGCGTGCTGCGCGAGGCGCAAATCGCCGGCGACCTCGCAACGGTCGATGAATTCTTCGCCGAGGAATACGCGCTGAACCTGGCCATCGCCACCTATCCCAAGCCGTATATCGCCCTGGTCGACGGCATCTGCATGGGCGGCGGCATCGGCCTGTCCGTCCACGCGCCCTATCGCGTGGCCACCGAACACGCCGGCTTCGCCATGCCGGAAACCGCGATCGGCTTCTTCCCCGATATCGGCGCCACCTTCCTGCTGCCGCGCCTCGCCGGCGCGCTTGGCACCTATCTCGGCCTGACCGGCGCAAGGGTGAACGGCGCCGACGCGGTCCACGCCGGCCTGGCCACCCATTTCACCCCGCGCGACCGCCTGCCGGCACTGTCCGCCGCGCTGGCAACCGACGGGGTCGCCGCCCTCGCCGCCTTCAACCAACCCCTGCCGCCCGACACGCTGGCCGAACACCGTTCGGCGATCGACCGCTGCTTCGCCGCCGAAACCGTGTCCGCCATCGTCGCCCGCCTGGCAGCCGAGGCCACGCCCTGGGCAGACGCCACCCTGAAGGCGCTGCGGCACGTCTCCCCCTCGGCGCTGCACTGGACCCTGCTCGCCCTGCGACGCGGCCGTGACCTGACCCTGAAGCAGGCCCTTGATGCCGAATTCGCATTGACCCGCAGCACCATGGCACAGCCCGATTTCGCCGAGGGCGTGCGCGCGATGCTGGTCGACAAGGACCGCAAGCCCAAGTGGCAGCCCGCCAGGATCGAGGACGTCGACCCCGCCCGAATCGCCGCCGTGTTCGCCGGCTGAACCGCCGCATGCGTGGCGGACCGAACCGCCCGTTCCTCAGGAGGTCTTGAATGCCAGCGTTTATCTGCACGACCTGCGGCTGCCAGTATCCCAACACCGACACGCCGCCCGCCTTCTGCCTGATCTGTCAGGACGACCGCCAATACGTCAATCCGGCCGGCCAGGCCTGGACAACCCTGCCGGCGATGCGCAAGACCCATTTCAACGCCTTCCGCCGGCTGGAACAGGGCCTGATGGGCATCGGCACCTTCCCGTCCTTCGGCATCGGCCAGCGCGCGCTGATGCTGCGCTCCCCCGCCGGGAACATCCTGTGGGACTGCATCAGCTTCCTCGACGACACCACCATCACCATCATCAAGGCACTCGGCGGCCTGGCCGGCATCGCCTGCTCCCATCCCCACTTCCTCGCCTCGGTGGTGGAATGGAGCCACGCCTTCGGCAGCGTCCCTGTCTACCTGCACGCCATGGACCGCAAATTCGTCACCAGGCTCGACCCGGTGATCACCTTCTGGGAAGGCGACCAGCTCGAGCTGACCGACGGCGCGACCCTGATCCGCTGCGGCGGCCACTTCCCCGGCAGCAGCGTGTTGCACTGGGCGCAAGGCGCGGACGGGCAGGGCGTGCTGCTGACCGGCGACACCCTGCAGGTGCGCCCCGACAAGGGCCTCACTTTCATGCACAGCTACCCGAACCTGATCCCGCTGGACGCCGGAACGGTGCGCCGCATCGCCGACACGCTGGCCCCCTGGCCCTACGAGACCCTCTATGGCGGCTGGTGGGAACGGGTGATCCCAACCCGCGCCAAGCAGGTCATGGCCGCCTCGGTCGAGCAATACGTCACCGCCGTGACCGGCTCCCTGGAGAATTTCTGATACCAGGGGCCGTTGATCGTAATGCTTGCGGTTCCGTCATGGCCGCGCGCCTGCTTCAGGCGTCCCTGCCATCCGCGCACCGACCGGCGAAGCACAGAGTCCCGGGACACGCAGCCTGCCCACCGGCGGCGTTCGGCCGACAGTAAACGCGACAGGAGCCACAGCGCGCGGCAGAACTCAAACCCCGGTCAACGACACCGTCGGCAGCACCGCGGAAACGATACGTTCCCCGATCGGCCGCCGGGTCAGCGTCAAAGTCGACACCGCGCCGACGACCAGCAGCAGGCCGGCGATCACAAACGCCATGTTGTAGCTGCCGGTGATCGCGATCACGTAACCCGTAACGATCGGCGCGATCACCCCGAAGCTGTTGCCGCCCAGCACCATGAACGCCGTCGCCACGCCCACATCGCGCGGGTTGGGCAGCAAATCGTTCAGCAACGCGAAGTTCAACGAGGAGGCGGACGCAAGACCCGTCAGCGACACGGTAATCAGCCCCAGGATCAGCCATGCGCTGCCCACCAGCGGGGCCACCATGATGACCGCCGCGAGCAGCAACCCGCAGGCGATCATATACCGCCGCCGACCGCCGCCGACCTCGCCGCGCAGCAGCCAGTCGCTGACCCGACCCGTCAAAAGGCACAGCCCGACCGCGATGACATAGGGGACGGCAACATAAATTCCGGTCGTAATGATATTCAGGTGCCTGGACGTCTGCAGATAGCTCGGCAGCCAGGTCAGGAACAGATACTGCGAATAAACGTTGCACCCCTGGGTCAGCGCCACGCCCCACAGCGTCGGCCCGCTGCCAAGTAGTTTCAGCAGCCCCGGCTTCTCCCCCGTACTGTCGAAATCCACCTTGCGGGCGCCACGCTCCGCAATGATCTTCTGCCGCTCCGCATCGCCCAGCCACCTTGCGTCCTCCGGCCTGGCGAACCAGGCCTGCCAGCAGATCAGCCAGACGATACCGGCCCCACCGGTCACGAAAAACAGCGCGCGCCAGCCGAGTGTCGCGATGATCGGCCCGGCTACCAGCGCGCACACCGCCGGCCCGGCATAGGAACCGCCGCTGAAAATGGCATTCAGCACGCCGCGCTCGCCGGCTGGAATCCATTCGCGGATGACCCGGGTGCCCGCCGGCATGGTGGTCGACTCGCCCGCGCCCATCGCCAGCCGCGTGCCGATCAGCGCCGGAATGCTCCCGATCAGCCCGGTCGCCGCGGTGGCGATCGACCACAGCCCGATGCCGCCACCCACCACCCGCTTGGCGCCGTATCGATCGACCAGCATGCCCGCCGGCAGCAGCAGAAGCACGTAGCTCCACAGAAAGGATGAAAACACATAGCCGAGCGTGACCGGCGACAGGCCCAGTTCATGCACGATGGGGCCCGCCGCGAACGACAGCGCGCCGCGATCGACGTAGTTGATCATTGCGAGCGTAAACAAAAACAGGGCGATCCAACGCCGGCGGTGCTGCATCCATTTTCTCCCCGCGTGGTCATCGCCTGGAATGGCCCGCGCCGTGTCGGAACGTCTGTAGCAATTATTGCACGGTCGCGTCTTACGCAGCCACCGCATCCGGCGCAAGGGCGGTAACCAGCAGCCGCTCCCGACGTCCCGGCCGCTCACCGCATGGCTTTGGAGCAAGCTCAGTTCCTTACCGCAATCACTGGACGCATCCGGCGGCCAGGACAACCCATGCACTTGCGCGCGCCGCGTCAGCGTCCGTACGCCGGCATCGTCGCGGCCAGAGGCTGTTAAAAATTTCCACGAGCAACGGTTTTGTAACGTTCGTCAGGGTAAACGGGAGAATTGCCCGCACAGGCCTGGCCTCGATGACGGGCGTTGACGCCTATCGTAACGTTCGCATCGACCGGCAGCCGTGCGTACGATGCAGCAACACATCGCCCGACAAATCCGGGTCCTGGGGGATTCATCCGTGACAACCACCATTATCGGCGCCGGCACACTATCTCCCGGCGTGACCTTGTCCTCGGGGGGCTCGGTCAACAACGCCGGCACGATTCAGGGCGGCTCCGACTACGGCGTCGGTGTGGACGGCGATGGCACGATCACCAACGCAGGGACGATCCAGGGCAATTACGGTATCTGGGACTGGGGTGACCTCTATTTGAGCAATTCCGGCGTCATTATAGGCTCGATCGAAGGTGTCCGCTCGCATTATGACGCCACGGTCACCAATTGGGCGTCCGGTGATATCTACGGCGAAATAATCGGCCTCTACGTTGATAGCACCGGTTCGGTCACTAACGCCGGAAGCATCGGGGGCTACCGCGCGGGTATCCAACTGGCTGTAACAGGCACCGTGGTCAACGCGGGCACGATCACCAGCATCGGCGCCGCCGGTGGACCGGACTCAAAATACGCCGCTGTTGTCTTCAAAGGCCCTGGCGAAAACCGGCTGGTGGTCGATCCGGGCGCGCTGTTCAACGGCGGCGTCTACGCCAATGCCAGCGCCAGCAACACGCTGGAACTGGGGGCCGGCAACGCCACGCTCGCAGGCTTCGATACGGCGTTTCTGAATTTCCAGACGATCGCCG
This sequence comes from Rhodopila sp., assembly GCA_036263955.1. Taxonomy (GTDB): domain Bacteria; phylum Pseudomonadota; class Alphaproteobacteria; order Acetobacterales; family Acetobacteraceae; genus Rhodopila. The sequence goes on along the minus strand of DATARX010000029.1, from coordinate 5,105 downwards.
TCGACGCCGGGGCGAACTGGGCGCTGACGGGTACCGAATCGCTCAGCAGCTTCGACGCAACTGAAACCATCCTCATCCCGCAGGATGCCAGCCTCACCTATAACGGCACCGCGGTGGTCTGTTTCTGCATCGGCACGTTGATCGAAACGCCGTCGGGCGAAATCCCGGTGGAGCGGCTGAACGTCGGCGACATCGTCATGACCGCGCACAACGGCCCACGCCCGGTCAGGTGGATCGGCCACGGCAAGGTGCTCGCCACCCGGGGCCGGCGCACCGCCGCGACGCCGGTGATCGTGCGCCGCGGCGCCCTGGCCGACAACGTGCCGAACCGCGACCTGCATGTGACCAAGGCGCACGGGCTTTATATCGACAGCGTGCTGATCCCGGTGGAGTTCCTGGTCAATCACAAGACCATCCTGTGGGACGACCGGGCGCGGGAGGTCGAGATCTACCATGTCGAACTGGACAGCCACGACGTGCTGCTGGCCAACGGCGCACCGGCGGAAAGTTTCCGCGATGACGGCAATCGCTGGCTGTTCCACAACGCGCGTTCAGGGGGGGATCGACCGCCGCAGGCGCCGTACGCCCCGGTGCTGACCGGTGGCCCCGTGGTGGACGCGGCGTGGCGCCGGCTGCTGGACCGCGCCGGCCCGCGCCACCTGCCGCCGATGACGGACGATCCGGATCTGCACCTGGTCGTCGACGGCAAGCGGGTCGATGCGGTTGCAACCACCGACGCGGTTCCGGGCGACGGAAGCGTAATGGTGTTCCGCCTGCAAGGCGCGCCGCGGAGCATCCACCTCGTGTCCCGCGAGGTGGTGCCGGCCGAATGGGGGATCGCCCGGGACCCGCGGCCGCTGGGGGTGGCGCTGCGGCGGATAACAGTGCGCCAAGGCACCCGGTTGGACGTGCTGCCGGCGAGCGACGCCAGGCTCGCGGACGGATTCCATGAGTACGAGGCATCGGGCGACCTGCGCTGGACCGATGGCGATGCGACCCTGGCCGCAGCCCTGTTCGCGCGCTTCAGGGGCGCAACGGAACTGGTGCTGACCCTGGCGGCGACGACGATGTATCCGGATCCCGGAGAGTCTTTGACAACCACGGCGGCCTAAGCGCGACCGTTTGAGGTCGCACCAACCTCACCTGAGCGCGACCGCGTGAGGTCGCACCACCTCAAACGTGAATCGCCCTCGCAAACAAAGCGAACGGCCGCAGGGAAGCGGCTGTCGCACCGCGCCGGCAACCGCCCGAACAGGCCGCCACCACGTTGCTGGCAAACAACGGATGTCGTCGCTACGGGGCCAGCAACCGCGAAACCCAGTCGGAGACCGCCTCACCGCTGCTCATGGCGGGTTGCACCAGCCCATCGATCATGAACGTCGGCGATACATGGATCCCGTTCTGGCGCGCATACTTGCAGTGCCATTTGATTTCCCGGTCCAGGTCCGGAATGGCGAACGCGGCGGCCAGTTGCAAACCGCTATAGGCTTCAATCCGCGCGATGATATCGCCGGGCGTGACGTCCATGTTCGGGCCGCTGCAATGGCGCGTGAACTCAAACGCCTCGCGGTGCGCCGCGACCGCCGCCATGACCGCCTTGGCCGCCGTCTTGCCCCCCGGCAACGTGGACGCCGCCAGAATGCAACGCACGATCACGCCGGAATACATGTGCCATGGCTGCGACTGCAGCCGGATCTTGATCGTAATCCGGTCTTCGCCAGCCAATGCCAGCGTCTCGTCCAGCTTGCCGAAGGCCTTGACCGAGAACGGGCAGGTCGGCTCCAGAAACACGTCCAACGTGCGCGGACCGTGCCCCCAGGTCAACGGATCGGCAGTCCAAATAGCTGTCTCGCTCATACAACGCGTCCCTCGTTATCAAGCCCTACCTATGCCACGGCGCCGGCATGGGGAAGGGCGCGCGATTGACCCCGGCACCCGGATCCTGTTGGCAGACATCGCCGCTGGCCGGCCGACGACGGCCCGGCCGGCTGCCAGGTGCTCCCAATCGCAACCGGTTCATCGACACCATCCGGCGTTCTTCTTGGGCTTTCGTCCCGTGCGCCGCTTTTCGCGCGCCTGCTCACCAATCTCGGGACTCTCGATGATGAACGGCGGCTGGTTGCCGTCGACTTCGCCGACCTCACCAGTCAACGGCCGTTCCACATCCATCACTTGCTTCGGAAAAAGAAAACATTCCTTGACAAATTCCAATTCCTAAGATAACATTCCCCGCGACCCTCCAGAGCGCGCCATGTCCGAAATCGAACCCCAGTCGCCTTCAACCGTCTTCATGAACCTTGTCGTCGCCTTCCTGGCGCCGATGTTCCTCGCCGTCACCGGCGGCGACATCACCTACGCCCGCGCCGCCGCGACCGAAGCGATCAACCAGTACCAGGCGGAAAACCAGACAGACCTGCTCTCCATCGCCCACATCCTCGCCTTCGGCCTCGCCGCGCTCGGTTCCCTCAGCCTCGCCATGGCCGACCACGTTTCCCCGTCGATGACGCTGCGCCTGCGCGGCAACGCCGTGGCCTGCAGCCGCGCCGGTGAACATGCCCGCCGCGCCAGGACCCAGGCCCGGCCGGCCGCACCAGCCCGGTCGTCCGCACCAGCCCCGTCGTCCGCATCAGCCTGGTCGTCCGAGGAACGCCCGCTACCCGACCTCGCCGAAATCACCGCGAACATGCGCCGGATGAGCAAACGCGCCGCCGAGGCCAACGCCGATCTGCGCAAACCGGCGGCCAAACCGGTCCACCCACCGCAATCCGCGCCCGCACCCGCCGCCACGGTCCAGGCGCCCGCCGCCGGCCTCACCGACCAGGACGTGCGCATCCTCTGGGCCACCGCGATGACCGAGGTTGCCGAGGAGGTTAACGCCACCCTGCCGAACCTGTCGCCCGATGAGCGCAGGGTCGCCGCGAGGCGCATCGCGGCGTTGAGCAGCGGCGCCGGTGACCTGCTGGCGGGTGACCTGCGGGCCAGGGATCTGCTGGCGGGTGATCTGCTGGCCGGTGATCTGCGGGCCGGTGATCTGCTGGCCGGCCACGCAGCGCACCACCCGCCACGCCTCGCTACGGCCGCCCCACCAGCACCGCCCGTTTCCCGCTCCCCATCCATGTAGCCAGCAAACCCGGCAGGCGTCGTCCCGGCTGCTCGATAAACCGGTAGGTGACCTCACTGAGCGGGAGCAGGATGGCGAGGAACACCGCCAGCAGGGACCACCGATCCAGGACATGCGACAGCGCACGGGCAAGCACGACCTGCAGCTCCGCATGCAGCATGTAGATCGAGAACGAGACCCGCCCTAGCCACACCACCGGCGCCCAGGACAATGCGCGCGCCGCGAGACCCCGCTCCGGCGCCAGGGCGGCGATCGTGGCGGCGCCCGCCAGCACCGTCAAAACCGGATTGGCCGCGCCGATGCCCAGCGCGATGCCCGCGAATCCGACCAACGCGGCACCAGACGCGGCGGCACCGGACGCGGCCCACGGCGGCAGATGCGGCTGTAGCAAACGCAAGGCCATCCCGAAATGGAACCCGATCAGGCCCCGCAGCACCGCGCCGGCACCGACCGGGGCCGCGCCGAACCGGTGCACAACCCAGGCTTCCGCAACCGCCAGCGCGCCCGCGACAAAGACCAGCACCAGACCCGGCGCGCGGCGCAGGACCCCGAGGGTCAGCGGAAAAACCGCATAGCAAAGCAATTCCACGCTGACCGACCAACTCGGCGGATTCCACGGCGTGTCATTGAGGATGAAAGCTTGCAGCAGCAGCGCGACCACGCCGAAGCTGACCCAGTCATGCGGGTTCGCCGATCGATGCAGCGCCGCGGCGGACAGGACCAGCAACGCCAGCGAAGCCATCACCGCCAGATGGAGCGGGTAAACCCGGCAGATCCGACGCAGCCAGAACCGGGGAGTCTGCTCAAGGCGCAGCGCGCCGTAAACCTCGGCAAGGATAAATCCACTGAGGATGAAAAAGATATCGACCGCCGCGTAGCCCACCGCCAGCGCCGACGCCACGCCCGGGGCACAATCGGGGAACCACAGCGCCTGCGTGTGGAAGGCCGTGACCCAAACCGCGGCCAGCCCCCGAATCGCCGTTAGTGGTAAGTTCTCACCCAGAACTGCCATTGCGAATTGTTGGCAGGCCGACCCTGATCTTGCAACACTTGCAACACGCCGGGTGGAAGCGGCGGCCACCGCGCCGGCGCCTGGTCGTCGTCTATAACGCGGAAGGCCGGCAGCCCCGGCGGACGATCCCGCCAGGCCTGCCGGCCAATCCCCTGGTCATTCGATCCGTCGGGCCTGGAGCGCGACCGTCTGAGGTCGGTTTGACCTCAGGCGCGGATCGCGCTCTCAAACACGCCAATGCCCGATGGGCTAAACCGTTAGCGAACCGACGTGATCGCGTTGCGGTTCTGCGCCCAGGCCTGCTCGTCGGAACCCTGCGCCGTCGGACGATCCTTGCCGTAGCTGATCGTGGTCATCCGCGCGGCGGCAACGCCCTTGGCCTTCAGGTAGGAGGCGGCGGCGTTGGCGCGGCGGTTGCCGAGCGCAAGGTTGTATTCTTCGGTGCCGCGCTCATCGCAGTTGCCGGCGATCTGCACGTTCACGCTGCCGTACTTGGCAAGCCAGGCGGCCTGCTTGTCCAGCGTGGCCTTCGCGTCATCGCGCAGACCGGAGGTGTTGAAGTCATAGAACACGCGGTCGCCGACATTGGTCACCAGGTCTTCCTGGCTGCCCGGCACGATGCCGGACGTCTGCGCCTGCGGGGCGGTGGCGGGCGGGGTGGTCGCGGGATGGGAGCACGCCGCCAGCAGGGCGACGGCGGACAAAGCGCCGAGGATCTTGATGTTCATCTTCTATTCGTCCCTGGATGGGGTGCAATCCAATGTGCGAGCAAGCTGGCACAGGCCGCAACGGTAATCCGTTCCGTCCGCGAGAGCGATTAACGTGTTCTGCGGACAGTGGTCAAGTTCCCCCTGTTTATTTAAGGATGCATGCCATTTATGTTGCCTTATCAACACAGTGTCGTCTATCGATTGTCACGGTCTGTGTACTTCCGTTACCGGGAAATACGGCAAGGCCGCGGCCCGATTCGGC
>DATARX010000006.1:0-3903 GCA_036263955.1 Rhodopila sp. | reverse complement strand
GACAGGATGCGGACTTCGTCCGGTTCCTGCCGCTGGGTGGTGAATTTCGACTGACCGGGCCGCCGTTTGTCCAGCCAAGGCTGGATGTCGGATTCGGCCAGCTTCAACAGCGGCGGGCAGCCGTCGACGACGCCGCCGATCGCCGGGCCATGGCTTTCCCCCCATGTGGTGACCCGGAACAGATGGCCGAAACTGTTATGGGACATGGGGCGCCTCGTCAGCCTTCCGCGACGGCGATGTCCGGCGCGTCCGGATGTTTCATGCCGACGGTGTGGTAGCCGCAATCGACGTGATGCACCTCCCCGGTGACGCCGGAGGACAGGTCGGACAGCAAATAAAGTCCGGCACCACCAACCTCCTCGATCGTCACGTTGCGCTGCATGGGGGAGTTGAGCTGATTCCACCGCAGGATATAGCGGAAATCACCGATGCCGGAGGCGGCAAGGGTCTTGATCGGCCCGGCGCTGATCGCGTTGCAGCGAATGCCGGCGGACCCCAGGTCGGCGGCGAGGTAGCGCACGGATGCCTCCAGCGCCGCTTTCGCCACGCCCATCACGTTGTAATGCGGCACCCAGCGTTCGGCGCCGAGATAGCTGAGCGTCAGCAGGCTGCCGCCCGGCTTCATCATCGGCACCGCGCGCTGGCAAACGGAGGTGAACGAATAGCAGGAGATATCCATCGCCTGCAGGAATGCGCCACGCGGCGTGTCCAGGTAGCGGCCGCGCAGATACTGCTTGTCGGCAAATCCGATGGCGTGGACCAGGAAATCCAGGCCATCCCAACGCTGCGCGAGGGACCCGAACGCCTGGTCGATGCTGGATTCGTCGGCCACATCACAGGGAAACACGAGGTCGGAGCCAACCTGTTCCGCCAGCGGGCGCACGCGCCGTTCCAGCGCCTCGCCCTGGAAGGTGAATGCCAGTTCGGCACCTTGCGCGGCGCAGGCGGAGGCGATGCCCCACGCCAGCGAACGGTCATTGGCAACGCCCATGACCAGACCGCGCTTGCCACGCATCAGGGTGCCTTGAATGGGAAGTTGTGCCGGGGCACTGTCGGCCATGATGATCCTCTCGGTCGCGCTACGCGTCGTCGACCGGTGGTGGCACAACGCAGCGGGATCGGGCAAGAGGCTGTGGGCGATTTGTCAATCGCGCCAACGCGGGTCTGCCCCGTTACGCGTCCGCGGTTGCCAAACGGCGCACCGGCTTTCGGGCCCGCGATCTGGCGAGGGGCGATCTGGCGAGGGGCGATCTGGCGGAGGGCGGGCCGGCATCCGGCGTCGGAGCCGGATTTTCGCCCGCCAGGCGCGCGATCACCCGGCAATATTGGTCGAGGTAGTCCGCCATTGCCAGCCGCTGTTCGGCATAGGCTCGGGCGTTCGCTCGCAATGCGCGGGTCAGCGCCTTGTCGTCCAACAGGCCGAGGATGGTGCCTGCCAGCGTTTTCGGTTGCAGGAACGGGGCGAGAAGCCCGTTTTCACCATGGGTGATGAACTCGCGTACCGGTTGGGTGTCGCTGCCGATCACCGGGCAGCCGATCGCCATCGCCTCCCGCATCGACCAGGAGGCGACGAACGGATAGGTCAGGTAGACATGCGCGTCGGACCGCCGCAGCGCGGCCAGATAGGTGGAGTATGCGACACGGCCCGGAAACACCACGCGGCTTGGGTCGATGTTCTTGCCGACTTCGGCCAGCATCACCTCTCGCCAATTGCCACCCTGGTGCGGCGCCGCCCCGTAGCTGATGCCATCGCCGCCAATCATGACCACCTTGAGGTCCTTGCGCGCTCGCATCAGATCGGGCAGCGCCCGCATCATGACGTGAAAGCCGCGATACGGCTCCAGGTCACGCGACACATAGGTGACCAGTTTGTCGTTCGGCTTGATCGTCATATCGCCGATCTTGAGGGTTTTTTTGGCTGCGGCCGGATCGGGACTGCATAGTTCCAGATCGACGCCTTCCCAGATCAGCTCGATATTCGGCTGTGCCCAGGCGGGATAAGTCGACAACTGCCACTGCGTCGGGGTCTGTCCCTGGGCGCCCAGGTTGAGGGCGATGTGGTTGATCGCATTCTTCGCCCGGATACGGGGAAAATCCAGCGGGTTAGCGGGGAATTCCGGATCGAACCCGACATCGGCCTTGTCGTGCTGATAGTAGAATTCCATGTAGCCCAGCATTGGTACTTCAGGCCAGAGGTCGCGCAGGTTGAGCATTTCGCCCCAGCCTTGATGGCCGATGATGATATCCGGCGTGAAGCCGAGGTGCTTCAGACCGAACGCCGTGCGATACACCGCCTCGGCTCGTCTGACGCCGTTGTCCAGTTCCCGCGCCGCGATGTGGGTTTCCTTGATGTCCTGGGCGGGGTGGATATAGGGGATCTTCCGGACGCCCTGGATTTCGTTGGGGTTCGGTTCGCTAATGAACACGACTTCATGTCGTTTCGCCGCGACGAGATGTCGCACGATGTGCAGGAACTGCGCGGGAAAGTTCTGGTGAACGAATAGGAGCTTCAAGCTAGTACCTTCGTCTGATCGGAACGCTACCCGAACCGGAACGCGCTGTCACCGGTACGTTCGCGGATTCATTCGGCCGCGATCTGGCGCGCCTACCCTGCATTTTCCAACCGGGAACAGGCAAATCCAAGTCGTTGTTTCAGCGGTCCGCCGAATCTCCCGGACCCGCCACGACCGTGGCGAACCCAGGAGTTGGCATATCAGTACTTCGCGCGCCGTTTGGCTGGCGGCTTCGGCGCGGTCTTGGCGAGTGGTTTCGCGGCTGGTGTTCTCGTGGCTTTGGCGGCGGGCTTTAAGGCTGGCGCGGTCTTTGCGGCCGAAGCGGCCGCCGATGTCTTGCCGGCTGGCGGTTTGCTTGCCGTCCTGGCGTCGCGTGTCTGGATAACGATCTGAAACGCTTCCAGCGCGGCCAGGCTTTCAGCCTCACAGGTTTCGCCGCCATTGACCGGGCCGACCGCGGAACCATCGACGAAGGTCGCGGAATAGCTGCACGTGAAAGCTTCCGCGGCGGTGCCTTTCAAGCGGACCTTGAGACCCAGAAGGGGGAGCGCCATGCCGCGGCTGCCACAGAATTTGCCGCCCTCGACCCACGGCGACAGCCAATTGCGCCCCAGCACTGCCTGATACTCGATGTCCTCCAGCGCGATCCCGTTATTCGGCGCCATGCCGAAGCCTTCGACCCATTGGCGGCTGCCTTTTTGGCCGAGCCAATCGCCGAGGTTGCAGCCGACGTCGCCCATCCGCTGGACATGCGCCATGACTTCCGGATTAGCGGTCGGTTCGGCTGGCGCAGCTGCCGGATTGGCCGCGGTGGCGACCGCGGCGGCCGGTGCCTCCGGCGCGGCCGGGTCGCCGCTGAGCCGAAGCACCTGTAGCCGCGGGGCGGCGTCCATGCCTTTATTCTGGTAGATCGTTACGAGGATCTGCGCGGAACCGTCGGTGACGCGTACCAGCGCGGCGGTGCCGTTCAACCAGCCGTCTTCGCGGAACGTGCTGACACTGACTGCTTCCGGCCGCCCGGCGATGCCGGGGGCGGGCGTGATACGCACGCCGGGCAGGCCGGTGGCCGGATCGGGCGGCGCGCTGCCCTGGGTCTGGAAAACACAGAACAGGCCCGATTCCAGTGTCATCAGGTGCGCCGAAACCTGCAATTCCGCGACCCGGTTTGCCGCTTCAGGGGAAGGATTTGCCGGTTGGCCACCCGACTCTGTCTTCGCTTGCGTTCGTTCCGCGCTCGCGGCTTCAGACATGCGGCTTACTCTTTCTTTAGGGGTTCGCGCCATTGTTCGTCTTAATCGACCAGGTCAGAGGGATCGGCTGAAGCAACGTGGGACTGGACCCTCAGGCTGCCTAGAATGGAAGCCTGACATTTTCGCCTTCCGCGATCATG
>DATARX010000502.1:0-3963 GCA_036263955.1 Rhodopila sp. | reverse complement strand
TTTCCGCCTGAACGTTGCCCAGCTGAAATTCATCACGTAGCGCAGGCCGTTCCGCAATAATCCTTCTTTCAGTAGCGGTCCGGACGAAACGGCGGAAGGTGAATTTCACCGATTTCACCGCATTCAATCGCCGACGCCCAGCACGACCGCGCTCCCGGGTAGGGTAGCGAGCCGATTGGCCAGTAGGAAACGCCAGTAGGAAACCCAGCAGTGGCACGCATGGCATGCCGGCGCTGGCCGGCAGCAGGCTGTCGGTGCTGTGCGTCTATTTTCCGATCAGCAGCAATCTGGTGGCATCTGCCGTTGCAGGTCCGGACTTATCGTGCCGCGCACGCCGATGCCGCGCCGAAGAAATCGCGCCGAAGAAATCGCGCCGCAGAAATCGCGCCGAAGAAATCACGGTGGCTGCGCGACGCGGGTTTGCCCGATCCGGAAAAACGCGCATCGCCGATCCAGTCGCCGCAGATCAGCAGAAGAGGGCCAACTGCCAGTCGAGACAGCCCTGCGCGGACAGGGACCCGGTAACGATTGTCACGACGGATCCCTCGGTCACCGACAGCGGCAGGATCAGGGCGATCAGGACCCCGTCAAGCGTCATAGACGTTCGTAATGAACGTAGGATCCGTCCTTGACCGATAAGCCCAGGCTGGCCCAGGTATTGGTTTCGTCGTACCAGAGGTTGATCTTGAAGGATCCGCTTAGCTTATAGCGTTCGGCGCGGACCGTGCCGCCGGAGGCGAGAGGGATGCTTTCCGCCGGTTCCTGCACGACGTTGGGGCGCAGCAGGACGCCGTCCTCCAGGCTGATCATCGGCCCGCCTAGCAGCCGCCGGTTCCAATAGCTGGCGCCTCCCGCCGGTTCCGGCGCAACGTAGCGATCGGTCTGGCTGCCAAGGACTACCAGGCCTTCGCTGCTACGGCTGGCCTTGATCCACTCGTGCTCGCCATTCCTGTTGGTTTCACCTGTAATGGTGCTCAGCGTCCCGGCTTTCCAGACTTCCACCGCGTGATGGCTATACCGCACGATCGGGACGGAAAGCAGCGTCACCACGGCGTCGACCGCAATGCGAACGGTCAGCGTGTCGCCTTGTTGTTCGAAGGTCAGTACGTGCCGGCCGATATCGCTGCCGTGACGGACCATCCGGAAGGCGAGTTGGTTGCCCGCCGGCACGGGCAATGCGGCGGCGGCAGACACCGCGGCGGGCCGGACCGCCATCGCGGTCGCGGCGCCCAGGATGGCTCGCCGGCCAATCATACTCGCACCTGAATCATAACGCGCCCATGGTTGCCTTTATTCGATCCGCGAGTATCCCAGCGGACCGAAACCATCAACTGAAAATGGGGCAATGGCGACGGGGCGATTGTGACGATCTGGTGTGGCAGAACGGTTTCCGCGCTGGCCGGGCAGGTTTGTCGGCAAGCGATGTGCGACAGGAATGACCGCGCGCGACCTCAGCTTGTCAGCAGGCGCTGGCTGCGTCGCCCTAGACGGCCCCCTGGATGCCCCCCCGGACGGCCACCTGGACCGCCCCCAACGGCGATTGTGGGCGCGAATGTTTCCCAGGCCCGGTCGTGCGGGCCGGCTTCCAGCAGCACGTCGACCAGCGTGTCCGGCACAACCACCTGTCCAGGGGGCAGCTTATTGAGCGTGCCGATACGGTTCACCTGGGCGATGACGAGTCCGCCGCACGTGCGCGCCGCCCTTGCGATCGCCAGCGAGTCGCGGGTCATCGCGATCGCCGCGGTGCCTTCCATGAACGCCACGCCGATCAGCGCCGCATCGATCGGAAAGCCGCGGAACAGCAGGGCTTCGTCACCGGCGGGGTGAACCAGGCGCACCAGTTGCTCTCGCGTGCGGTGGTTCAGGCGTCCGCCTCCGTTGCGCGGGTCGGTGAAGGTGCCCAGGCCGCTGCGGCTGAGATGGCCCGCCAGGCCCTCCGCGACGTCGCGGAACAGCCGGTTGATCACGCCGGCGGGCAGGCTGTAAGCCTCGATTCGATTGGCGTTTGCCAGTGCCTGCAGGGCCGGCACGGGGTGCCACTGACCACCGACCACGCGCCGCACCAGCCCCTCATGCGCCAGTAGGTTCAGGCCGTGGTTGCGCCCGTCGCCATGGGTGGACGAGTACACGATCGTGAGGTTGTCCGGGCGGCCGTGGGCGAAAAAGCCTTCCGCCATCGCGCCGGCCAGGTCATCACTCAGCCAGCCGACGGCGACCGTGGTCGCGGGCTGGATCAGTCCCGCGGCCTCCGCCGCCGAGGCGGTCTTCCAGTGCCGCGGCGGACGCATGTCCTGGTCCGGCCGAGAGGGCAGTAATAGCATCGCGCGCTTGCTCCCCGGACGTGAAGCCGACTTCGCGTCTCCCGCCATGGTCCGGCGTGTCATGGCGGCGGTGGAGCAAGAATAGTAACGGGTCCGAAGCGGAGCGGAAGTGACATGAATGGGATCGCGGAAGAATTCGGGGTTAATCACGTAGTTGTGGCATGACCTGGGAACACAGTAGTCGCAGGGACTTTACCACACGTTCATGTGGGATGCGCATGCCGCAGTTCATTTCCGCCAGAATCCCGGACAGGCCCAGGGTTTCCCGCAGCCCGGCAAGCCGATCGGCCACCATGGCCGGCGTGCCGACGACGATCTTGCTTTTCAGCACGTCTTCATAATCGATGGTTTGCAGCCGCTGCCCGCGTTCCGCTCGGTTTTCGATTGCCCGAGCGCCCTCCTGGACCGCTGACGCCTCGATCCGTTCGCCGAGGTATTTGTAGAAGAACATGATGCTTTCATGCGGCTCCTCACGCGCCTGTCTTTCGGTGTCGGCGATATAGACCGGGACGCGCAGATAGACTTTGCCTTGTCCCGGATGGCCGGCCGCGGCCCAGGCCTCGCGATACACACGCAGGTTCGGCACCAGTTCGTCCAGGTCGCCCAGCCGGGTGGCGACGAAGATCGGCAGGCCCTGCTCGCCGGTCTGCTGGAAGGTGTCCGGGCTGTTCACGGCCACCCGCAGTTCCGGATACGGCGCCTGATACGGTTTCGGAACCAGGCAGACGTCATCGAAGTGATAGAACTGGCCGTGGAATGAAAAGGTTTCCTGTGTCCAGGCGCGCTTGAGGATTTCCAGCACTTCGGCGAAACGTTCCCGGCTTTCGGCGTAGGAAATGCCATAGGCCTGGTAGGTGCGGGGAAATCCGCTGCGCCCGACACCGAAAATCAGCCGCCCATGGCTGATGTGATCGACCGTGGTGGCTTCCTCGGCGATGCGCAGCGGGTGGCATAGCGGCAGCACCTGGACGGCGATGCCGATCCTCATCCGCCTGGTCCTGGCGGCAATGGCACTGGCGATGTTGAGCGGCGCGGCGAGCACGGAGCGTTCCGGCGCGGTATGTAGTTCCGCGAGCCACATGACGTCGAGGCCGGCGGCCTCGGCTTCGTCCACCTGCTCGAAGGATTCCGTGAAAGCCTGGGCTTCGGTTTGGCCCGGCCGGCGCTGAAATTCGTGGAACATGCCGAATTCCATTTTTCGTTTCTCCCTGTTTGGGAGACAACGTCGACCGGTTTGGCGCTTCCCGCAAGAGTGCGGGGGTCAGCCGACAGCAGGCAATGTCATCTCGTTCGGTGCAACACCGCGGCGATGGCAGCCAGCAAGGCCTTCAATTCGATCGGCTTGGAGACATGGCCGTCCATGCCGGCGGCCAGGCTTGCGGCGATATCCTCGGGCAGGGCGTTCGCGGTGACCGCCAGGATCGGCAGCCGCCCGGCCGGTCCGGCCATGGATCGGATATGCCGTGCCGCCATGTAGCCATCCATGCCCGGCATCGACTGGTCCATCAGGATGATGTCGGGAAGGGGCGCCCGCGCCATCGCCGCCAGCGCGGCGGGCCCGTCCTCGGCGACGTCGACGACATGACCGGCATGTTCCAGCATCGCCCGCGCCGTCATGCGATTGAGCGCCACATCGTCGACC
>DATARX010000463.1:0-2383 GCA_036263955.1 Rhodopila sp. | reverse complement strand
CAGTGCCTGCAACGCGTTTGCGGCTTCGTCGCCGGACAGGGCCGCGGCGATTTCCTCGGCTTCCAGTTCGGCGATGTCGTCTTCGTCGGCGGTGCCGAGGACGCCGAAGCGGGCGATCTGCCGACGATAGGCGCGCAGGGCACGCTGCCTTTCCTTTAATGGTTCTGTGCCGTAACGCTGTTCCACGACGTGCAGCGTTGCCAGGCAGGCGGCGATGGTGGACATCGATCGTTTCAGCAAGCTGACGAAGGCGAGTGCGTCGGACAGGCCGGTCCGGTCACGCGATCGTTGCAGCCTGGGGGCGACGAAGGCGGATAGGGCCTTGTGAAAGGCGGCGGCGTGGACTGCGTCGGTGACGTCCACCCGCACCGGGGTGACGGAACGCTGGCGGAACAGGGGTGCCCCTGACGGCGATCGGATGTGGGATTTCAGCCGGCGGATGATATGGCGGCGATAGGCTGATCCGGCGAGGCGGCCGGCGGCGTCCAGCAGGCTGGGGTCCAGCAATGCCATCAGCTGCGCAAAATGCGGATCGTGGCCGTCGTGCGGGGTGGCGGTCAGCAGGAGCAGGCCGTCGGACTTGGTGGCGAGTACCTCGGCCAGGCGGCGGCGCTGGTTTTCCTCGCCGACGCAATGATGCGCCTCATCGATGATGACGAGGTCCCAGGCGACGCGTTCCAGTTCCGCCAGCACGCGGTCCTGTTTGGCGAAATCCATTGAGGTGAGGCACAGGGCGGTGGCGTCGAACGGGTTGTTGCCGATTTCGAGGCCGCGCCTGGCTTCGCGAAGGGTGGTTGTGTCGGCGATGGGGGTGAAGCGGAGGCCGAAGCGGATTCGCATCTCCTGTTCCCATTGGCGGAGCAGCGGGCCGGGTGGGCAGACGATGAGGATGCGATGGGCGCGGCGGCGGATCAGGAGTTCGGCGGCGATCAGGCCGGCCTGGATGGTTTTGCCCAGGCCGACGCCATCCGCCAGCAGCAGTCTGGGGCGGACCATGTCGAGGGCGCGGAGGAGGGGCACGCGCTGGTAGGCCTCGATCGCAACGCGGCCGGGTGGGACGGGGGCGCCGGGGATTTGTTCCAGCAGGCGGGCGATGTGGTAGCGGCGCCAGTCCGAGAGTGGGGCGGCTTCGTCGGGGCTGGGATCGGTGCGCAGGATCGACAGCGATTCGGCGGGATGCAGGATGTCCCATTCAAGGCCGGCGAGGTCGCCGCCGGTGCAGGCGAGGCGGACGCGTTGCTGGGGACCAAGGGACTCGACTTCGGTGACGTCCCAGTCGAGGCCGCGCGCGGCGACCTTGATCCCAACCGACACTTCCATGCACGCTTCCCATCGAAACGCGAGCACGGAAACATGACAAAGTTGCCAAACCCTTAACGCTGACGGAAAGAACGCGGATGATCGCGGTTCTCGGTGATGGCTGAACGGAGGAGATTGATATGACGATCCGCATCCGGCGGGACCGTGACGGCGCTGTCGCGACGATTTCCATCGACAATGCGGCGCGGTTGAATTGCCTGGGTCAGGCGCAGATCACGGCATTCATCGCGGCGGTGACGGAACTGGCGGACGATCCGGATTTGCGGGTGCTGGTGGTGACCGGGGAGGGCGAGCGCGCGTTCATGGGGGGCGCCAACCTGCATGAGCTGGGGGCGCTTACGCCGGCGTCGGCGCGGGATTTCCTGACGTTGATCCATCGCATGTGCAAGGTACTGCGCGATCTGCCGGTGCCGGTGATCGCCAGGGTCAATGGGTTCTGTTTGGGGGCGGGGCTGGAGGTGATGGCGGCCTGCGACATGCACATCGCCAGCGACAACGCGGTGTTCGGGATGCCGGAGGTGAAGATCGGCCTGCCGTCGGTGGTGGAGGCGGCGTTGTTGCCTGGGTTGATCGGCTGGGGGCGGACGAAGCTGTTGCTTTATACCGGTGACACCGTCGATGCGCAGACGGCGTTGGCGTGGGGGCTGGTGGAGAAGGTCGTGCCGGCGGCGGAGCTGGATGCGGCGCTGGGACGATGGGTGGATTCGATCCTGGAGTCCGGGCCGAAGGCGATCCGGCTGCAGAAAGAACTGATCCGGGAATGGGAGGCGATGCCGGTCAATGACGCGATCGCGGCCGGTATCCGCTGCATGGTGCGGGCCTACCAGACCGAGGAGCCGACGCGGATGGTGGGGGAAGCGCTGGCGCGGTTGCAGGCGCGGAAGAAGGGTGAAGGGGGCTAGGGTCCCGAACTTCCGATTCGGGACCCTCGCTCTTTGGTTTTGGGGGCCTGCTTATCCCCTAGGTCCGCCGCATCATGCGGCGGACGTCTGGGGCAGGACACAGCGCCCCCTTCGGTTAGTGGATTTCGCCGGATTTTTTCAGCGCCTCGCGCAGCTTGGCG
>DATARX010000325.1:0-24828 GCA_036263955.1 Rhodopila sp. | reverse complement strand
CCACCTCGGCGCGATGGGGGAAAGCGTCCGCACCGTCCTGGAGCATCGGCGCAACACCCTGAAACCCGGCGACGTCGTCGCGCTGAACAACCCGTTCAACGGCGGCACCCACCTGCCCGACATCACCGTCATCACCCCGGTATTTGACGCCGCCGGCAAGGACATCCTGTTCTTCGTCGGAAGCCGCGGCCACCACGCCGACATCGGCGGCATCACCCCCGGCTCCACCCCGCCGATGTCGCGCACGCTGGAAGAAGAAGGCGTCGTCATCGACGACTTCCTGCTGGTTGATGGCGGCCATTTCCGCGAACCCGAGTTCCGCGCGCTGCTCGCCGGCGCCAAATACCCGGCTCGCAGCCCCGATGTGAACGTCGCCGACATCAAGGCGCAGGTCGCCGCCAACGAAAAAGGCGTGCAGGAACTGCAACGGGTGGTCGCGCAATATGGCTGGCAGGTGGTCAGCGCGTATATGCGCCACGTCATGGACAACGCCGAGGAATCGGTTCGCCGCGTCATCGATCGCATCGGTTCCGGCCGTTTCGACTACAAGATGGACAACGGCCGCGACCTGTGCGTCTCGATCAGCGTCGACAAGAAAACCCGTAGCGCGGTTGTGGATTTCACCGGCACCGGCCCGCAGGCCGACGGCAACTTCAACTCGCCGCCGGCGGTAACCCGAGCCGCGGTGCTGTATGTGTTCCGTTGTTTGGTTGGTGATGATATCCCGCTGAACGACGGCTGCATGAAGCCGCTGACGCTGATCATTCCGCGCGGCACGTTCCTGTCGCCCAACCCCGGCGCCGCGGTCGTCGCCGGCAACACCGAAGTCTCCCAGGCCACCTGCAATGCGATCTTCGGGGCGCTGGGCGTCATCGCCTGCTCCCAGGCCACGATGAACAACTTCCTGTTCGGCGACGCCACCCGCCAGTACTACGAAACGATCTGCGGTGGCACCGGCGCCGGCCCGGGCTTCAACGGCACCGCCGCGATCCAAACCCACATGACCAACACCCGGATGACCGATCCGGAAATCCTGGAACTCCGCTACCCCGTCCGGCAGGAGTTCTTCGGCATCCGCCACGGCTCCGGCGGGGCCGGCAAATGGGTCGGCGGCGACGGCAGCATCCGCCGCATCCGCTTCCTGGAGCCGATGACCGCGGTCATCGTTTCGTCGCGCCGCAACGTCGCTCCGTTCGGCCTGGATGGAGGCGCCGATGGTGCACCCGGTCTGCAATGGGTGGAGCGCACCGACGGCACGCGCGACGTGCTGACCGGGACGGATCGGGCGGAGCTGAAACCGGGCGACGTTTTCGTCATCCAAACGCCGGGCGGCGGCGGATACGGCCGCGCGTGACATCGATGCCTGCCGTCGCGGCAGGCGTCACAACGACCAGGCATTGCAATATGGCAGGATTTCGCCAATATAAGGCCATATTGCAGGGTCAGGCCCATGCCAGAACTTATCCCGGTGGGGACCACCGCACCGGACTTTCTCGCTTCGCCGATCACCGACGCGGAAGCCGCGGCCATGTTCCGGGCCTGCCTGAACCTGTTCAGGCTGTGGAAAGTCTCCGATAACGAGGCCGCCGTGCTGCTGGATTTGCCGCTACGCACCTTCGCGCGGTGGAAGTCCGGCGTCACCGGCCGCATCGGCCGCGACCAGAAGGCTCGGCTGTCCAATCTGATCGGCATTCACAAGGCGCTTCGTCTCATCTTCCGCGACGCCGAACGGTCGTATGAATGGCCGCGGCGTCCCAACCAGGCTTTCGAAGGCCGCTCCGCCCTGACCGTGATGCTCGGTGGCGAACTGACCGACCTGATGCGCGTGCGACGCTACCTTGATGCGGAGCGCGGCACCTGGTGACCGACGCCAGGCAGGTTCCGCGGTCGAAAATTTTATGGCGGCGCGCGGTGCGGATCATCCGCAGCCTGTTTCCGCCGATCGACCTGTTCGAGGACATCGCCGACCCCGCGGACTGGTCGATGCTGATCGCCGCCGAGATGAAGACGAATCCGCGGCTGATGGAAACCATCGGCAATATCGCGCTGGTTCCGCACAGCCGTCGGGTTGCCGGACCCGGCGCATCCTATTTGATGGCCCCGTTCACCCATATCAGCACCGACCGGCCGAGCCGATTCAGTGATGGCAGATACGGCGTGCTTTACGTCGGCAAGACGTTCGAGACCGCTTTGTTCGAAACCATGCACCACCACGCCCGTTTCATGGCCGCAACAGCGCAGCCACCTGGTTGGACGTCCCAGTTCCGCGAGCTCGTGCTGGACGTAGACGCCAGCCTGCACGACATCCGAACCCTGGACCGGTCCGATCCCGTCCTTGCCGCGCACGACTACACCGCCAGCCAGGCGCTCGGTTTTGAGCTTCGCGCCCTCGGGTCGGATGGCATCGTCTTCCCGAGTGTCCGGCAGCCTGGCGGCGAGTGCGCGGGACTGTTCTATCCAGATCGCGTCTCGCTTCCGACGCAGGGGCGCCACCTGGACTATCATTGGGACGGCGTTCGGGTCGATCTCTACCGGGATATCGGCGCCCGGCAGGTCTACCGGGTCACCTGATCACGCATGCCGGCCCGCTGATTGCCAGCAACGCGGCGCCCGGCACCGTGGGAAATCCACGCCCGAGCGACGGTATCGCGCATAAGACAAGCGCGATCCCGTCGGAGGCCACTGAAAACAAAGAGCCAGGGCCTCGAAGCTTCGGTGCCCCGACTATGGCGAAATTGAAATCCGGGTCCCTAGTAACCGCCCCTCGTCAGCTGGGGCAAGCCCAGGGCCTGGTTGAAGCCGATCGACAGCCCAACCCCCACCGTGAGGGAATAGTTCAGATTGCCACTCGGGGTCGGATTGATGTACTGGTCCGGATGCGATACGTATTGCATGAACGGGATCAGGGTGATCCCCGGCGCCAGCCCGATGCCATAGTTCACCTCCAATGCAGCTTCCTCGCTGGAGACGTGCCCCGTTCCGCCCTGCGCAATGATGGTGTCGTCGATATCCTGTGTCACCCGATGGTTTGAGGCGATGAACGTCAACGCGACACCCAGGGAGTCGTTCGGGCGGCTGGC
Organism: Rhodopila sp.; assembly: GCA_036263955.1. GTDB lineage: Bacteria > Pseudomonadota > Alphaproteobacteria > Acetobacterales > Acetobacteraceae > Rhodopila. The sequence continues at coordinate 21,748 of DATARX010000325.1, read as the reverse complement.
GAGCGGCCCCTTGTCATAGAGACCGACCATCACGTCATTCGCGATGGCCGTCTCGCCCGACGTCGTCCAGTTCGCCGCGCCGAACAGCGTCAGACCGCGGTCGCTCTTCGGGTCCGGTCTATACACCATCTGCTGCGCCTGCAGATACACGCCCGACCGGCCGGTGTGTTCCAGCGGCGAGCCGCCCGATAGCACGCGCGCCTGACCTGCGGTGTTGAGAAGTGGGTCGGCATAGGTAGCGGTATCATAGAACCCGCCAATGTCGTACGCGCGTGGATAGGGATCGTCTTGCGGCGTGGTATGGTAGCCGATCTGAACGGGTATGGTCGCACCGGCCGCGCTCTGAAAGTCCCAGTCCTTGCCGGGCCAGCCCATCTGGTTGCTCAGCGCGACGCTGGGCTCGTCTTCGTACACACCGAACTTCACATAGGTCGGCTTCGACGGTTTCAGCGTCATGGTCGCGCCCCAGGACGACGTGTTGAACCCCACCGCTGACTTGTCGAATACGTATCCTGGCAGGTTAGAGCAAATTGTAGTCATGAACTGGCACTGTATTGGGGAGATGTCGAAATCCCCCGTCAGGTTGATGCGGCCAGCGAGAATGCGAACCCGATTGTCGAACAGTTCCTGCTCATAGGAAAACTCGTTCAGACGGAACCCGTCCCCGTAGGCATACGGGACGGCGTAGGCGAAGTAGCTTCCCGTGTAGTTGGCGTACGACTGTCCCGCCAGGTCGCTGACCAGCAGGTGAACAATCCCGCCGTTGATGCCGGCGATCTTGTTCATATCGAAATCCGCGCCGACCGACGTGAAACTGTCGTAGAACGAGCCCTGCTGGCGCCCGCCCGACACCACGTTCAGCGATTGCCCCAGGAAACCGCCGGTGAGGTAGATGCCCTTGTCAGCCAGCGCCTGTCCGACCTGCTGCCCGGCGCCGCTCAGGTTGAACAGCCAGCCCTGCGTTGCCTCCTGGGCTCGCCCCGTCCCGGCACTCAGAATCCAGCCTCCCGCTACAAACGCCCCGACGAGGCACCAGCGCCCCGTGCGACCAACATTTTGCATCCAGTATTTCTCCAGCATTAGTGGCCGCCGGCCGGTGGGGGCAACACCGCCGAACGATCCCCCACAATCAAAAAAACCCTTAGGCGTGGTCAGAGCCTTGCTCGCCGTCTCACGTCCACAAGAACGTGGTGCATATTGTATGTATGAGTGTGTTACGACCAATCAACCCTTGCGAACCGTTTGTTGGCAAAGAAAATGACCAGTCCATTACTATGTTGGTTGATTTCTGTTCTCTTGGCGGCTTTACACGCATCGGCTGCGTAGAAAACAGGCACTCCTGCACCCCGCACACAGAGAAAGCCCGCGCGCCAAATATCAAAGGAAGCGCGGGATTTGGGCCTCAGCATTTGATCCCGCTTCGGTGTGGTTATGGGTCGCAACGAAGCTGCACGAGGCGATTTGCTCCGGGATGTTCAGCCCGGGAAAGAATCTGGGCGGACCGCGCCGTGCCTGGCCGCGGGGTCAGCCACCCTCCGTCGATGACGCCTTACACTCGCTCGTTACGGCGAAACGATCGGCATTGTCGCACATGGTGACAGAACCCCTGAACGGGCCGGCATCGATTCAGGATTGCAGGGTCCGGACTGCCAGAGCCGTCGCGGACGCCCTGTTCTCGACGCCAAGCTTCTCGAACATCTGCTCCAGGTGCTTATTGATGGTGCGCGGACTGAGGCCCAGGATTTCAGCGATATCCCGGTTCGACTTACCCCGGCTGAGCCATAAAAGAACCTCGGCTTCCCGCGAGGTCAGCGCCAATCGTTCCCGCAACAGGATTTCATCACTGCCGCTTTGTTCCGCAACGAGACGCAGCAGTTGCTCATCCGGACCCACCTGACCGATATAGCTGACGTGCAGACGGTGCTGTCCTTCAGCGTGGAACACGGCCGTCAGGCTGGCCTGTCGGGCGGTTGCCGGGCTGTCGGCGCAGGCGCGCAGCCATTGCGTGACGGCCGAGGGCAGGATGACGCCCGAAGCACCGCCGGCCTGTTCGATCAGGCGCGTGGCTTGCGGCGTGGCCCACAGCACGCGTCCCTCCCGGTCGGCAGCCAGCAGGTAACGCCCAGCCGCATCCAGGGCGAACTGGGCGCTGCGCGTCAACCGTGCATTCGACAGGTGCACGCCGATCCGGGCGACGACTTCGTCGGGCGCAACCGGTTTCGAAACGTAATCCACGCCGCCCGCGTCCAGCCCGCAGATCACGTGCTCGGTTTCCGTCAGCCCGGTCATGAAAATGATCGGCACCGGCGCCAGGATCGGATTTTGTTTCATGCGACGGCAGGTTTCGAAGCCGTCCAGACCCGGCATCAGCGCGTCCATCAGGACGATGTCCGGCGTGACCCTGTCCACCAGCGTCAGCGCGGTCGTTCCGGATTGCGCAATAAGCACGGTGTAGCCCGCCTGTTCCAAGGCCTCGTTCAAAAGACCCAGCGTGGCCGGGCTGTCGTCCACCAGCAAAACAATGTCGCGTGGCCGCATCATTCCAATTCCGGTTCCAGGTCCGGTCCCAGCGCCTGCATGAAGGCGTCGATCTGGAAATCTGAAACGAGTTGACGCAGACGGGCGATGTAGGCCCCATCCTGCGGGGCCTCTTGTTCCAGCGAATCCAGTTTCGCCTGAATGCCACGAACGTATCCGATGGAACCAAGCTGGCGCAGTTCCTGGGTCTTCGCGCGATTGAGTGTGTTTTCGATCCGCTCGGACGGTTCAGCGCGTGGCTCGGCGCCCTGCACCAACCACTCCAGTTGCAGCAGAAAGCTGATCTTGTTGAGCAAGTCTGGAATGCTGACCGGCTTGGTCAGGATATCATTGTGGTGCCGTTCCGGTTGCAGCGGCTGGTGCAGCGCGTTGGCATTGGCCGAGATAACAATGATTATCAGTTGGTCGAAACCGCTCGCGCGTAGCTGCCGGGCAACCTCCCACCCGTTCGGTCCCGGCATGGCAATGTCCATCAGCAACAGGTCCGGCCGACACCGTGCGGCAAGTGTCAGGCATTCCGCTCCATCCGCCGCCGTGAAGACGATGAAGCCCAGCGGCGACAGCAGGTCCTCCAGCAAGCCGCGATGGACGGGATCGTCATCGGCCACCAGTACGGTCAGCCGCTCGCCTTTATACCCGAGGATCCGGCTTTCCAGCGGCGCGGGTTTCAGCGACTGTACTGCTTCGGAAAGCATCAGCCGCACGCGGAAGCAACTGCCTTGGTTCGGCTGGCTGGTGACGGTCAGTTCGCCACCCATGATCTGGGTCAGCAGTCGAGTGATCGTCAACCCGAGGCCGATGCCGGGCGTGACCGGCGCGCGGCCGTTTTCCACCCGCTCGAACGGTTCGAAGATGCGATCCAGATCTGTCTCGCTGATGCCGATGCCGGTATCGGTGATCTCGAAGTCAGCGATTTCGCTGCGCAAGCGAAGCCGAAATTGCACGGATCCGGTATGGGTGAACTTGATGGCGTTCGACAGCAGATTGATCAGAATTTGCCGCAACCGGCGCTCGTCCGTGTAGACCACGTCCGGCAGCCGGTCGGAACGGACGAAACTGAAAGCGATGCCTTTCGCTTCCGCCTGCAACCGGAACATATTCACCAGTTGCTGCAGAAATTCCGGAAGCCGGACTTCATCGCGGTAGATATCGATACGGCCGGCCTCGATCTTTGAGATATCCAGCAACCCTTCGATCAGCCCGGCAAGGTGTTCGCCGCTGCGCCGGATGATGCGGATATTATCCCGCCGCCGCGCGCTGATGGCGGTATCGCGCTCCAGCAGTTGCGCATAACCCAGGATCGCGTTCAGCGGACTGCGGAGTTCGTGGCTGATGCCCACGACATAGCGGCTTTTGGCGAGGTTGGCGGCTTCGGCGACTTCCTTCGCTTTCTGCAACTGCCGGTCGGTGCGCTGGTGCGCCTTGATTTCCGCCATCAGCAACGCCGTTTGCCGCTGCGTTTCCTCCTGTGCCACACGACGGCTATCCCGCGCCAACACCAGCAGCCATGCCAGCACGCCGGAAACCGGGATCAGAATAAAAAATGCATGCCAGAACGCCCGCGCCACCGCCGCCCGCTCGGCCGATCCGCCGCTGACGGTCTGGCCGTGGATCAGCAGCAATATGCCGCCGGCAGCCGTAATGAAAAGCGCCAAGGTGCCGAAATATCGCGCCAGGGAACCGGTCAGTGCCTGCCGCAGCGGTGGCGATACCAACACGTTCAAGGGCGCCGACACCTGGTCGCACAGCCTTGCCGCCTTCTTACAACCGTCATGACACCGAGCATCCAATGAACAGCACAATGAACAAATCGCACCGGTATAGGCCGGGCAGTAGGCCATATCGTCCGGTTCGAAATCGTTTTCGCAGATAACGCAGCGCAGGGCTGAAAGTTTGCCCCAATGCGCCCGCGGTTTGCGGGCGATGTAGTAGCGTCCGCCGGTTGCCCAGGCGACCAGCGGCGCGGTCGCGAACCCGCAAGCGAAGGCCAGGAACGGCGACAGCGCCTGCGCCAGCACACCGAAGCCACCCGCGTAGGCCACCAGCGCCACCACCACCGCCAAAGCCATGGACACGATGCCCACCGGATTGAGGTCGTAGAGATGCGCCCGCTTGAATTCGATGTAGCCGGGACTGAGGCCCAGCGGCTTGTTGACCACAAGGTCGGCCACCAACGCGCCAACCCAGGCCGCGGCAACAATCGAATAAACCACCAACGTGTGCTCGATCGCCTGATAGATCCCCAGTTCCATCAGCAGCAGCGCGATGGCGATGTTGAAAATCAGCCAGACCACCCGCCCGGGATGGCTGTGCGTCAGTCGCGAGAAGAAGTTGGACCACGCGATTGACCCGGCATAGGCGTTGGTAATGTTGATTTTGGTTTGCGAAACGAGTACGAAACAACCGGTCAGTGCCAGGGCCGCCGCCGGCGAATGCACGACGTATCCGAACGCCGCCCGGTACATCAGCGTGGGTTGCGCCGCGAGGCCCGGCGCCAGCCCGCCGGCAACCGCGATGGAGGCCAGGAACGATCCGCCCAGCAGCTTCAGCGTGCCGATCACGATCCACCCGGGACCGCCCGCCAGCATCGCGGCCCACCATCCGGCCTTGCTCTGTCCAGGTCCCGGCGAGGGCAGGAAGCGCAGGTAGTCCACCTGCTCGCCGATCTGCGCGATCAGCGAAAACACCATGGAAGCCGCCGAACCGAATAGCAACAGTTGGAACGATCCATCCGCGCCCGGCGCCGCGCCTGCATAGCCCGTCCAATGCGCGAACGCATCCCGCACCGTCACGCCGACGATGATAAACGGCACCAGTTGCAACAGCAGCCAGACCGGCTGCGACCATAGTTGCACCCGGCTGATGAAAGTAATGCCGTGCGTAACCAGCGGGATGACCGCCACGGAGCAGATGATGTAGCCGACCGGTGGCGGGATGCCCAGGCACGCCCGAAGCATCGACGCCAGGATCGCCGCCTCGATGGCAAAGAAGATGAAGGTGAACGATGCGTAGATCAGCGAGGTGACGGTGGATCCGATATAGCCGAATCCCGCGCCGCGCGTCAGCAGATCGATGTCCACACCGTCCCGAGCGGCATAGTAACTGATCGGCACGCCGGTCGCGAAGATCAGCACACCAACCAGCAGAATCGCGGCGATCGCGTTGGTGAACCCATAATTCATCGTAACCGTGGCGCCGATCGCCTCCAGCGCCAGGAATGAAATCCCACCCAAGGCGGTGTTGGCGACGCGGGCGGCAGACCACTTTCGTGCGCTTCGGGCGGTAAAGCGCAGCGCATAGTCTTCCAGCGTCTGGTTAGCCACCCACTGGTTGTATTCGCGCCGGATCCGCACGATCCGCTGCTGCATCGCCATCGATCGTGCTTTTCCCACGCGCCCAGCCGGTGTCGGAGTGCCGCCTATCACCACATTTGGGCCGTCACCACATTTGGGCCCGAACCGTATCACAACCATACATACGAAAGTATAGTCCGTCCCGCCCGAATATTGTGCCGGATCCATTTCGGTTAGACTTTCGTATCGCCCAGGATGGCCCGCCGCGTGCCTCCGGGTCAAGCGCCTTGTCGATCCGCCACGTACGTCATTTGACGTATTGGCGCAGTGCAGCATGGCGGGTGACCATTAGCCCTCGCGCACTTCCCATTGGGGGTCTTATGTCGGACAACGAAGATAACGCATTGCCGGTCTCGACAGTTCGCCGGCGCCTGTTGCAGGGCATGGTGGCGTTGCCCGCCGCTTCCATGCTGCCCCGCCCCAGCTACGCAGCGGCCCCGCCGACCTCGGCGGTCAACACCACCGGCCTCAACGTCACCGACGACAGCGTCACCGTCGGTATTCTGCATTCTATCACCGGCACCATGGCGATCAGCGAAACCGGATCGGTCGAAGCCGAAAAGCTGGCGATCGCGCAGATCAATGCCGCCGGTGGCGTGCTCGGCCGCCAGATCAAAATCATCCAGGAAGACGGTGCCAGCGACTGGCCGACATTCGCCGAAAAGGCGAAAAAACTCCTGGTCGAGAACAAGTGTGCCGCCGTGTTCGGCTGCTGGACCTCCGCCTCCCGCAAGGCCGTCCTGCCGGTGTTCGAACAATACAACGGCCTGCTGTACTATCCGACCTTCTATGAGGGCCTGGAGGAGTCGAAGAATGTCTTCTACGACGGCCAGGAAGCCACGCAGCAGATTCTCGCTGGCCTGAACTGGGTCAACAGCACCAAGGGGGCCAAGACCTTCTACCTGATCGGTTCCGACTACATCTGGCCGCGTACCTCCAACAAGATCGCCCGCCGGCATATCGAGCAGCACTTGAAGGGCTGCAAAGTCGTCGGCGAAGACTACTTCCCGCTTGGTGACACCCAGTTCAACTCGGTCATCAACAAGATCAAGCTGTACAAGCCCGATGTGATCTTCGCATCCGTCGTCGGCGGCTCCAACGTCGCCTTTTACAAGCAGCTCAAGGCGGCCGGCGTCGATCTCAGCAAGCAGACTCTGCTGACCATCTCGGTGACCGAGGACGAAATCCTGGGCATCGGCGGCGAAAACATCGCCGGCGCGTATGCCTGCATGAAGTATTTCGAGTCGCTCGACAATCCCAACAACAAGGCCTTCGTCGCCGCCTTCAAGAAGATGTGGGGCGAAAAAAGCGTCATCGGCGACGTCACCCAGGCCGCCTATCTCGGCCCCAACCTCTGGAAACTGTCAGCCGAAAAGGCCGGCAGCTTCGATGTCGATAAGATCGTCGCCGCCGCACCCGGCGTGGAGTTCAAGGGCGCGCCCGAAGGCTACGTTCGTATCCATCAAAACCACCATCTGTGGAGCCGGACCCGCGTCGGCCGAGCCCGCACCGACGGCCAGTTCGACGTGGTTTATGAAACCCCCGACCTGATCGAGCCGAATCCCTTCCCCAAGGGCTACCAGTAAAGGCCGACACGATGACGGAGAACAGTTCATGCTGATGGGGTATTCGCTCGGCGATCTCGGCTCGATCATGGCCATGCAGGGCTTCGCCGGCCTGAGCCTGTTTTCCGTCTTCGTTCTTATGGCGCTGGGTCTGGCCATCATCTTCGGCCAGATGGGCGTCATCAACATGGCGCACGGGGAGTTCATGATCCTCGGCGCTTACGTAACGTACATGACGTCGCAGCTGTTCACGACCTATCTTCCGTCGCTGTTCGGCATCTACTTCTTCGTCGCTGTCATCCTGGCATTTTGCGCCTCCGGCGCGCTAGGGATGCTGGTTGAATGGGTCCTTATCCGCCATTTGTATAAACGGCCGCTGGACACTTTGCTGGCGACCTGGGGTCTCAGTTTGATTCTGCAACAGGTCTATCGCTCGCTGTTCGGCGCGCGGGAAGTCGGCGTCAACCAGCCCGACTGGATGATGGGCGCCGCCAACCTGACCGATACGATTCAGATCCCGATCAACGGCCTGATCGTCATGGCTCTGACCGCGGTGATCTCCGTCGGCGTCTATCTGCTGATCTATCGCATGGGCTGGGGCAAGCAGGTGCGCGCGGTGATGGCCAATCGCGCCATGGCCGGCGCCGTCGGCATCGATACGGAACGGGTTGACCGTTTCACGTTCGGGCTGGGCTGCGGCATCGCCGGGGTCGCCGGCAGCGCCTTCACCATGATCGGTTCCACCAGCCCCACTGCCGGCCAACTCTATATCGTCGATACCTTCCTGGTGGTGGTGTTCGGCGGCGCCCAAAGCCTGCTCGGAACCATCGCGTCGGCCTTCACTATCTCCCAGGCCCGCTCCACCTTGGAGTTCTTTCTCAGCGGATCGATGGCCCAGGTCCTGGTGCTGCTGACCGTGGTCGGCATCCTGATGCTGCGGCCGCAAGGTCTGTTCGTCCTCAAGGTACGGCGCTGAACATGACATTCCTTAACCGCAAGGATGTGTTCGGCATCCTGATCTTCGCCTTGCTCGTGCTGGTCGTCTTGCCGCTCTGCCTGGACCCGTTCCGGCTCAACCTGGTCGGCAAATACTTGACCTACGGCTTCGTCGCCCTCGGCCTGGTGCTGTGCTGGGGCGACGCCGGAATCCTCAGCCTGGGCCAGGGGATTTTCTTCGGCCTCGGCGGCTACTGCATGGCGATGTACCTGAAATTGGAGGCATCGACGCCGGCTGCGACAAAGATCCAGTCCACGCCCGGCATCCCCGACTTCATGGACTGGAACCAGCTGACCCACCTGCCGTGGTTCTGGGAACCGTTCCATAGCCTCGCCTTTACCATCGTTGCGGTTCCGCTGGTGCCGATGCTGCTGGCGCTGGTGATCGGTGTCGCGATGTTCAAGCGCCGCGTGGGCGGCACTTATTTCGCCATCATCACCCAGGCGGTGGCGTCCATCCTGACCATCCTGATCATCGGTCAGCAGGGCTACACCGGCGGGGTCAACGGCATCACCGACCTGCGCACCCTGCACGGCTGGGACATCCGCCCCGACCACGCCAAGACCGTGCTTTACTTCGTCAGCGCCTTCCTGCTGATCGTCTGTGTCCTGCTGGCGCAGTTCGTCCGCCGCAGCAAGCTGGGCCGCATCCTGGTCGCCATGCGCGACAAGGAAGACCGGGTCCGCTTCTCGGGATACGACGTCGCCAACTTCAAGATCTTCGTATTTTGTTTCGCAGCCGGCCTGGCGGCGATCGGCGGCGCCATGTTCACGCTGCAGGTCGGCTTCATGTCGCCGTCCTTTGTCGGCATCGTGCCGTCGATCGAGATGGTGATCTTCTGCGCCGTCGGCGGCCGCACCTCGATCCTGGGCGCAATCTACGGTGCGCTGGTGATCAACTGGGCCCGCACCACATTTTCCGAAGAGCTGCCGCAGGCCTGGCTGTTCGCCATGGGGGCGCTGTTCATCCTGGTGGTGGTCGCTTTCCCTAATGGTCTCGCCGGAATCTATCGCAAATACCTCGATCCGCTGGTCGATCGGGTGCTGCCCGCCGGCCGCCGCCGCACACCCCCGGTCCAAAGCGCACCCACGCCCGCAACGGCCGCGGAATAGCAGGAGAGCCCCATGCCACCGGATAGCAACTTCCTGCTCGGCGTCGAAGGCCTGACCGTCTCGTTCGATGGTTTCAAGGCGGTCAACGACCTGTCCTTCTACCTGGATCAAAACGAAATCCGCGTCATCATCGGCCCGAACGGCGCCGGCAAAACCACCGTGCTGGATCTGATCTGCGGGCGCACCAAAGCCACCGGCGGATCAATCAAGTTCAAGGGCCTGGAACTGACCCGCATGAAAGAGCACGAGATCGTTCGTGCTGGCGTGGGACGAAAGTTTCAGACCCCGTCGATCTACGAAGACCTCACCGTCTTCGAGAACCTGGAAATCTCCTTCCCTCGCGGCCGTTCCGTCTTCGGCGCCTTGGGCTTTCGTCGCGACGCCGAAGTGCGGGACCGCGTGGAAGAAATCGCGCACAGCATCTTCCTGGCCGATCATCTCGATAATCTCGCCGAATATCTCAGCCACGGACAGAAGCAATGGCTGGAGATCGGCATGCTGCTGATCCAGGACCCGGCCCTGATGATGCTGGACGAACCGGTCGCCGGCATGAGCGTCAGTGAACGCAAAAAAACAGCCGAACTCCTGCACCGCGTCATCCAGCACCGCTCGGTTTTGGTCATCGAGCACGATATGGACTTCGTCGGCGACATCGCCCACAAGGTTACGGTACTGCATCAAGGACGGGTAATCTCGGAAGGTTCGATCGCCCACGTCAAGGCTGATCCGAAAGTGGTGGAGGTCTATCTTGGCCACTGATGCAATCCTGAAAGTCACCAACCTGCACGCCGGCTACGGCCAGAGCGAGGTGTTGCACGGGCTGAACTTCAACGTTGCGCCGGCCGAGATCGTGGTCGTCGTCGGCCGCAACGGCATGGGCAAGTCGACGCTGATGAAATCGCTGATCGGCATGGTCCCAGTGAAGTCCGGACAGATCCAGCTGAACGGCGCCGACGTGACGCAGTTCAAAAGCCACCGGCGCGTGGCCAAGGGCATCGCCATCGTGCCGCAGGGCCGCATGATCTTCTCCAACATGACGGTCCGGGAAAACATCGAAACCGGCCTGTTCGTGCACAACACGCCCGCCGTTCCGCCCGATATCTACACGATGTTTCCGGTGCTGCAGGAAATGCGGGATCGTCGCGGCGGCAACCTCTCCGGCGGTCAGCAGCAGATGCTGGCAATCGCCCGAGCGTTGACGACCGGCCCGAAGGTGCTGCTGCTGGATGAACCGACCGAAGGCATCCAGCCGTCGATCATCCTGGAACTCGCGCGCACGTTGAAGCGCATCCGTGACGAACGCGGACTGAGCATCGTGTGTTCGGAACAGGTGCTCAGTTTCGCGCTCGATATCGCCGATCGGGTCCTGGTTCTTGAAGGCGGCAACATCGTGCACGAGGATGCACGCGCCGACCTCGATCAGGAAAAAGTCGCGCGTTATTTGGCGGTCTGAAACAACTCAAACGTCAACAGAAAAGGGAACAGTATGACGGATACCCTGATCAAGGTGGACCTGTCGAAATCCGCGTACGAAAACGACATGGTGCACAACCGCTGGCACCCGGACATCCCGATGGTCGCCACGGTCAAGCCGGGCCAGGATTTCATCATCGAGTGCTATGACTGGACCGGTGGCTTCATCAAGAACGATGACTCCGCCGCCGACGTACGCGACATCGACCTCAGCATCGTCCACTTCCTCAGCGGCCCGGTGGGCGTCGAAGGCGCCGAACCCGGCGACCTGCTGGTGGTCGATTTCCTCGACATCGGTGCGTTTCCGCACAACCCCTGGGGCTTCAACGGCTTCTTCTCGAAGAAGAACGGCGGCGGCTTCCTGACCGATCATTTCCCCCAGGCACAGAAGTCGATCTGGGACTTCAAAGGCATGTTCACCAGTTCCCGCCACGTTCCGGGGGTGAACTTCGCCGGCATGATCCATCCGGGCCTGATCGGCTGCCTGCCGGATCCGAAGCTGCTGGAAACCTGGAACCGTCGCGAAACCGGGCTGATCGCGACCAATCCCGGCCGCGTGCCGCCGCTGGCCAACGCCCCGTTCGCGCCGACCGCGCACATGGGCCGCCTGAAAGGCGACGCCAAGGCTGCCGCCGCCGCCACCGGCGCGCGGACCGTTCCGCCTCGCGAACATGGCGGCAACTGCGACATTAAGGACCTGTCGCGCGGCGCCCGCGTGTTCTTCCCGGTTTATGTGCCCGGCGCCGGCCTCTCGATGGGCGACCTGCACTTCAGCCAGGGCGACGGCGAAATCACGTTCTGCGGCGCGATCGAAATGCCCGGCTGGATCCACCTGAAAGTGGAACTGATCAAGGGCGGCATGGCGAAGTACGGCATCAAGAATCCGATCTTCAAGCCCAGCGTGATCAAGCCCGCCTACAGCGACTATCTTATCTTCGAGGGTATCTCGGTCGACGAAGCCGGTGAGCAGCACTACCTCGACGTCAACGTCGCCTATCGCCAGGCGTGCCTGAACGCGATCGAATACATGAAGAAGTTCGGCTATACCGGCGCACAGGCTTACTCCATCCTCGGCACCGCACCGGTGCAGGGCCATATCAGCGGCGTGGTGGACATCCCCAACTCCTGCGCCACGCTCTGGCTGCCCACCGAGATCTTCGACTTCGACATCAATCCGGGTGCGGACGGACCTAGCGGCGGCATCAAGGGCGGTGTCGACATGCCGCTCGCACCGGATCTGTAACGGGAGGCGGCGATGCCGGTCTACGAATACCTTTGTTCGGATTGCGGTCCTTTCATCGCGATCCGGCCAATGGCGGAGTTCGAGCAGCCGCAGCCGTGCGAGCAGTGCGGGGGGGCTGCGCCGCGCGCGCTGCTCACCGCGCCGGCGATGTCCGGGCTGGATTCCGGACGCCGTCACGCGGGCGCCGTGAACGAACGCAGCGCCCACGCGCCGAAGCGCGGGAAACGCCACCCGGCGTCCTGTGGCTGCTGTTCCGGCGGCGGTCGCAAAAAGCTCAGCGCGGAAGCGGTCACCGCCAAAAGCTTTCCGACGCAACGGCCTTGGATGATCGGTCACTGACGCGCCGGTGAGGCGGCGCCCCGGAAGGTCCGGCCTGCGCGTTCGATCTTAGCGTTGTTTAACTGACAACCGACGCTATTCCCTCTACACGGCCCCTCGGCAACAGACACCAAGAGGAATGCAATCATGATTCACGGCGATATTTCCAGCAGCAACGACACCGTCGGCGTTGCTGTCGTCAACTACAAGATGCCACGCCTGCACACCCGCGAAGAAGTGCTGGCGAACGCGCGGAAAATCGCCGACATGGTGGTCGGCATGAAGACCGGCCTGCCCGGCATGGATTTGGTTATTTTCCCGGAATACTCGACGCACGGGATCATGTACGACAGCGCCGAGATGTACGCCACTGCCTCCAGCGCGCCCGGCGAGGAAACCGAGATCTTCGCCGAAGCCTGCCGCAAGGCGAAAGTCTGGGGCGTGTTCTCGCTGACCGGCGAGCGGCATGAGGAACACCCGAACAAGGCGCCGTACAACACCCTGATCCTGATGAACGACAAGGGCGAGATCGTTCAGAAATACCGCAAGATCATGCCGTGGGTGCCGATCGAGGGCTGGTATCCCGGCAATTGCACCTACGTGTCGGAAGGTCCGAAGGGCCTGAAGATCAGCCTGATCATTTGTGACGACGGCAACTACCCCGAGATCTGGCGTGACTGCGCCATGCGCGGCGCGGAACTGATCGTGCGTTGCCAGGGCTACATGTATCCGGCCAAGGAACAGCAGATCCTGATGTCCAAGGCGATGGCCTTCGCCAACAACACCTACGTCGCCGTGGCCAACGCCACCGGCTTCGATGGCGTGTATTCGTATTTCGGCCATTCCGCGATCATCGGCTTCGACGGCCGCACGCTGGGGGAATGCGGCGAGGAAGAATACGGCGTGCAATACGCGGCGCTGTCCACCTCGCTGATCCGCGACTTCCGTCGCACCGGCCAGTCGGAGAACCATTTGTTCAAGCTGCTGCATCGCGGTTACACCGGAACGATCAACTCCGGCGACGGCGACAAGGGCGTCGCGGCCTGCCCGTACGACTTTTACTCGAAGTGGATCGCCGACCCCGAGGCAACGCGCGAGATGGTGGAATCCCTGACCCGCCCGACCGTCGGCACCCAGGAATGCCCGATCGACGGTATTCCGAACGAATCCACCACGCACCGCTGAACCCCACCCGCCGGGCCGCCACTGCGCGGTCCGGCGTCACAACAGCCGGCGTTTACTGAAACATTCACGACAGCGCCGCCAGATCCCCCCGCAGCCGGTCCGCGTTCGAAACCAACGCCTCCAGCGCCCGATGCGTCCGCTCCCACACCGGCATCGCTGCCACCAACGCCGCGCGCCCCGCCGCCGTGAGCGTCAAAACCCGGCGCCGCTTGTCCGTATCCCCGGTCCCCACCACCACGAACCCAAGCCGTTCCAGCGGCTTCAAATTCGCCGTCAGCGTGGTCCGATCCATCGCCAGCAGCGCCGCCACCGGCCCGATCCCTGGCGGCTCCGGCCGGTTCAACGCCATCAGCAGCGAAAACTGCCCGCTGGTCAGCCCCACCGGCCGCAGCGCCTCATCGAACCGCCGAACCAACGCCCGCGCCGCCCGCTGCACGTGAAGGCACAGGCAGTTGTCACGCACAAGCAACGTCGTCGCAAACGGCAGGTCATCCAGCGGGGCCATGGCCGATTTTAGGTTGACATCAACCTATCTGTCCATAGACTTCCCCGCGGGAGGACAAAAACCATGGCCACACGCGTTCTCACGCTGCTCGGTACCAAAAAAGGCGCCTTCATCCTGGAAAGCGACGCCGCCCGGCAGGACTGGTCCCTCCGCGGCCCGTTCTGCGAGACCTGGCCGATGAACCACGTCATCGCCGATCCCACCACCGGCACCATCTACGCCGGCGGCGGCAACGAATGGTTCGGCCCCGCCGTGTGGAAATCCACCGACCTCGGCGCCACCTGGACCCATTCCAGCAACGGCCTCGCCTATGACAGCGGCGAGGACGCCATCAAATCGGTCTGGAGCCTCGCCGCCCGGGACGGCCGCCTCTACGCCGGGGTCCAGCCGGCCGGCCTGTTCAGCAGCGACGATGGCGGTGAATCCTGGACCCATGTCGCCGGCCTGCGCGACCATCCCACCCGGCCGAAATGGCAACCCGGCGGCGCCGGCCTGATCCTGCACGCGATCATCCCCCACCCACAGGACCCCGACCGGATGTGGATCGGCATATCCGCCGTCGGCGTGTTCTACACGCAGGATGGCGGCAAAACGTGGGAGCCACGGAACACCGGCACACGCTGCGACTACCTGCCGGAAGCCGAACGCTATCCCGAATTCGGCCAGTGCGTGCATTGCGTCGTGATGGCCCCCAACCAGCCGGAGCGGCTCTACCAGCAGAACCACTGCGGCATGTATCGCAGCGACGACGGCGGCAAGAACTGGCACAGTATCGAGGCCGGCCTGCCGTCCAGCTTCGGCTTCCCCGCCGTCGCCCATCCGCGCGACCCGTCGACCCTGTTCCTCATGCCGCTGAACGGCGACATCGCCGGCCGTTACGTCCCCGACGGCAAGGCCGCGGTCTGGCGCACGCGTGACGGCGGCAGGGAGTGGGAAGCGAAACGCGCCGGCCTGCCGCAGGAAAACGCGTTCATCGGCGTGCTGCGCCAGGCGATGGCGACAGACCGGCTGGAACCCGCCGGCGTCTATGCCGGCACCAGTTCCGGCACGCTGTACGCCAGCGCCGACGAAGGCGAGACCTGGCGCGGCATCGCCCAGCATCTGCCGACGATTCTGTCGGTCGAAACGCTGGTCGTCGACGCATAGGACCGACAGCGATGCAACAAGTGGTCGTCACGCTGCCCAAGGCGCTGCTGCGGCTGTTTCCCGACGCCAAACCGGAAACCACGGTCCGCGCCGCCAGCGTCCGCGACGTGTTCGACGCCCTGGACGCGCGCTGGCCGGGCATGCGCGACCGACTGTGCGATTCCACGCCCGCCGTTCGCCGCCACATCAACGTCTTCGTCGACGGCGAACGCGCGACGTTGGAGACCCGGATCGCCCCCGGCACCGACGTGTTCATTATGACCGCGATCAGCGGCGGCTGAGTTACACCGCCTCGTTCGAACGCCCGCGAAACCCGGTCGCGACGACATACAGCTCGCTCGACTCCTTGCGGCTCGCCGGCGGCTTGGCATGGCGGACATTGGCGAAATTCCGCTTCAGCACGTCCAGGATCTGCTTCTCCGATCCGCCCTGGAACACCTTCGCCACGAACGCGCCGCCCGGCGATAATACCTGCAGCGCGAAATCCAGCGCCATCTCGGCCAGCGCCACGATCCTTATGTGATCGGTCGACGCATGTCCCGTCGTGTTCGGCGCCATGTCCGACAGCACCAGATCCGCGTCCCCGCCGAGTTCGGCGGTCAGCCGCGCCGGCATGTCCGGATCGTTGAAGTCGCCTTGCAGGATCACCGCGCCATGGATCGGATCGATCGGCAACAGATCCAGCGCCAGCACCGACGCCGCCCCGCGTTTCACCGCCACCTGCGTCCAGCCGCCCGGCGCCGCGCCCAGGTCCACCACCCGAAGCCCCTTCTGGATCAGATGGAACTTGTCATCCAGCTCCAGCAGCTTGAACGCCGCCCGTGACCGCCACCCCTGTTGCCTTGCGGCGGTGACATAGGGATCGTTCAACTGCCGGGCGAGCCAGCGCGCCGAGGCCGGACTGCGGCTCTTGGCCGTCTTGACATGGACCGACAGCCCCCGGGAGGGCGGCATAACCGGAGATTTCGCCATCAGCGGCAGCCGTCGCGCCGGCGTCCCTGACGCAGGCGGTCGGCCCGCATCAGCCGCAGCAGCACCCCTTCCCGCAAGCCGCGGTCGGCGACGATAACATGCGGCGCCGGCCAAACCCGGGTGATCGCCGCGAACACCGCGCAACCCGGCAGCACGAACTCCACCCGTTCGGGCCCGACGCACGGGTGCTGCATCAGGCCGTCCCGCCCAAGCGCCCGCAGGTGGGACAGTGCATCGGCCGCCTCCTGGCGGCAAAGCTCGATCCCATCGACCGCGATGCGGCGATAACGCTCGAGGTTCAGCGCGACCCCGGCCAGCGTGGTGACGGTGCCGCTGGTTCCCAGCAAACGTACCCCGCCGTCGCGGATCTCGCGCGCGATGCAGTGCACCTTCTCGAACGAGAGCAATCGTTCGACCACGTCGCGCACCATCGCCTCGAACCCCTCAAGGGTGAAGCCGGCATCGCCCCATCGCTCCGCCAAAGTCACGACGCCCACCGGAAGAGAATCGTAACCGATCAGCTCCGGCTTGCCGTTGGCCAGCCGCACCCAGGCCAGTTCGGTTGAGCCGCCGCCGATATCGAACAGCAGCGCCCGCCGCCCGTCGCACGGTAACAGCGGCGTGCAGGACTCCAATGCCAGTTCAGCTTCCTCGCGCGACGAAATAATGCCGAAATCGAACCCTGTCTCCTGCTTCACCCGCCACAGGAAGGCCGACCCGTTACTCGCCCGCCGACAGGCTTCGGTGGCGATGGCACGAACCCCACGCACCGGCCGGCGCGTCAGCCGGGTCGCGCAGGTCTGCAGCGCACAAATCGCGCGATCCATTGCCGCTTCGTTGAGCAGGCCGGTGCTGTGCAGACCCTCACCCAACCGGACGATGCGCGAAAAACTGTCGAGCACGCGAAACCCGTCACCCACGGGCGTGCCAACCAGCATCCGGCAATTGTTGGTTCCCAGGTCCAACGCGGCAAACACCGGGCCGAGAACCCGGCGTGACTGATCCGCCCGCCCATCAGCACCCGGCCGCATATCAGAATCCGGCCGCACATCAGAGCACTGTGCAGCGGCGTCAAGCTCAGCAGGGGCCTGAACCGGCATCATCTACGGATTGTCAACCGACTTAAGGTAACGAGCAAGCACCGAATGCAAATCCGGTGCCGTCTGTCGGATTATTCATGGCGCCGTTTCTGATATACGCCGGTTCTTACGCCGAAGAGTCGGAACGCCGGGACAATGGTTCAGCGTGGGACACCCGCCAGCCGCCGCCTCCGGTGGATTTGACCTCCCTGGCCGCCATATGGGCGCGGCGCAGCAGCGTTCGTACATCCTCGGCACTTCCCGGCCGCCGGCTGGCGATGCCGATGGAAAACGTGACCCCCTCGCCCTGCGGCAAATCCTGGAACAGGTGTCGGGAACACAGCAGTTCAGCCCGTTCGGCGGCGGTCAGGTGATCCATCCCGTCCTGCCATAGCGCGAACTCATCGGCGCCGACGCGCGCAACGACGTCGGTGGGGCGAACCATGCCACGCAACTGGCTGGCCAGACGCACCAGCACGCGATCCCCCTGCTCCCGCCCGGAGACCAGATTGACGCCCCGCAGGTCGTCGATATCGATCAGTATCAATGTTCCGACGGTCCCATCCAGATCGAGCCGATCGATGTGCCGATCCGCCTCGTCCAGGAACCAGCGGCGATTCGGCAGCCCGGTCAGCCGGTCCATGCCAGGCCGGCCCATGCCGCTGCCGATCGCGATGTGCAGCAGCATTGCCACCGAGGCGGCCAGACCGTGATCGGCGTCGGTCCACGACGGCGACCGCGGGGCGCGCCAGAGCAGAAGCCCACCCGAACGGTTCGGCGGCAACACCCAAGGGCAGGCCAGGACCGGACGCTTGTCCGATGCGACGGCGTGGGACGGCGCGCCGGTGTTCCGGCTCAACAATACCCGCCCAAAGGCGGTGGTCTCCGGACCCGCGACACCCAGACAATAGGCGATCGGGGCGGCGGCAGCATCCTCGCTCAGGTCTACCACCGCCAGTCCCTCCAGGTCGGCAGTCAGGCGCAATTGCTCCAGGATAGCGACGATGGAGCCATCGTAGTCGCCATTAAAGGGCACGCTCAGTCTCTCCACGCAACGGGCTCGACGGTCAAACTAGACTCTTTCGGAACTGGATTGGTAGGGCAGACCGCCAAGCAATCAGCACGCACACCGATTCGCATAGGAACTGCTGCCCGCCGAACACACGGGCCGCGCGTCCCTCAAAGCCGCCGCATCGTGCTCGGGCGACGTTAAAAGGCGCTCTTGATGACGCCACCATCGACCCGCAAGGCGGCCCCCGTCGTCGCCGAGGCAAGCGGGCTGGCAATGTAGGCAACCAGCGAAGCGACCTCCTCGGGCGTGGCGAATCGTTTGATCAGCGACGTCGGCCGGACCTTCTCGAAGAATTCCTGCTCGAATGCGTCGAACGACTTGCCGCCGGCCTTCGCCAACTGGTCGACGAAATCGCCGACGCCGCGCGATCGCGTCGGACCCGGCAGAACACTGTTGACGGTGATGCCGGTCCCGGCCACCGCTTCGGCCAATCCGCGCGAAACGGCCAGTTGCGCGGTCTTGGTCATCCCATAGTGGATCATCTCCGCCGGGATCTGCACCGCGCTCTCGCTGGAAATGAAAATGATCCGCCCCCAGTTGGCCCGCTTCATCGCCGGCAGGAACAGCCGCGCGAGGCGCACCCCGCTCAGCACGTTCACCTCGAAGAACCGTGTCCAGTCGGCGTCGGGAATATCCTCGAACGGCTTCGGTTCGAAGATGCCGAGGTTGTTGACCAGGATTTCGACGTCCGGATAACGCTGGCCAAGCGTCACGGCGGCCGCCTCGAGGCTGAGATCCCCCGCGAACCCCTCCACATCGCCACCCGTTGCCGCGCGCATCGCCGTCACGACCGCATCGACCGACACCTGTGACCGCCCGTTGACGATAACGCGAGCGCCCTCGCTCGCCAGTCGGGCTGCGATCGCATGGCCGATGCCGGCGGTGCTGCCGCTGACCAAGGCGCGTTTACCGTTAAGCTCCAAATCCAAGATCATGTCCCTTTCAGCCATCGATCGGTTTAGTCCCGTCTATGCCCGGACCGGCCACCGATCAGGCCGACCCGTCAAAAAAGGGGCGCATCGCCGCGACCTTCGCCACTGGCTGCCCCTCCTGCAGCCAGTGTCCGGCATCAGCCAGTGTCCGGCGTTCGGGAATGGCCCCTTCGGTCACGTTGGTGGCGGCGACCCGCATGACAACCGCCATCGCCGGGCCAAATGATTTTTCCCCGCGGATTGCCAGCCCCGGCATTCCCCCTGCCGAACCGGCTTGACGCGCCCATGGTTTGGCATGCGTTGTTGCGGACACACGATCGGCCGCCCCGGACGATTGTCATCAGGAGCACAGGACATGGCGGACCATCGGCTGGCATTGGTCGTCGGTGCCACACGCGGCATCGGACTTGGCGTGACGAAGGCATTGCTGGCACGCGGATGGGATGTGATCGCAACCGCCCGCGACCCGGCGAGGGCAACCGCCTTGCATGCACTGGCCGCCGAACACCTCGGGCGCGTGTCGATCCCGCAACTCGACATGAACGACCCAGCCGCGGTCGACGGGTTTGCCGCGACGCTCGATGGCAAGCCGCTGGACGCGGTCCTGGTCAACGCCGGCGTTGCCGGCCCCGAACACCGCAGCGCCAGTGCCGCGACAGCGGCCGAAATCGGCGCGCTGATGTTCACCAACGCTATCGCCCCGGTCCGTCTCGCACGCGCGCTGATCCCGAACCTCCGGCCCGGATCCGGCGTGGTGGCGTTCACCTCCTCCGTCATGGGCAGCGTCGCCGAAAACCCCGGCGGCCACGAACTGTACCGCGCCAGCAAGGCCGCGCTAAATTCCCTGACCCGCGGCCTATGGAGCGAAATGCGCAGCCGGAACCTGACGATGGTGTCGGTGCATCCCGGCTGGGTGCGAACCGATATGGCAGGCCCCTCCGCGCCGGTTTCCGTCGAGGACAGCGCCGCCGGGATCGTCACCGTGCTGGAACAGCAGAGCGGTGCTCACCAGCATCGTTTCATGGATTACACCGGCAAGGAACTGCCCTGGTAAACATCCGGAGCGGTCGGGCCGCGTAGCCAGCTTCGCGACGTTGCGGCGACATCAAAGGCGGTAGCCCCGTCCCCGCACGCCGCAACCACGTCAAAAAAAGAAAAGCCACCCGCCATCGAACGACGGGTGGCGCATATCCAGTAACGTTATGCCCCGAGGCTAAACCTCGACTTCCTCTTCCTTCCCCGAACCGCCGTCCTCGTCGCCTTCCGGCTTCGGCAGCGCCGGCAAAGCCGCCTCGGTCATCTCGAAGTCCAGCTTGTTGTCCTTCAGCGTCACCTTCACGGCGCCGCCCTTTACCAGCTTGCCGAACAGCAATTCCTCGGCGAGCGGCTTCTTGATATGCTCCTGGATCACCCGCCCGAGCGGGCGAGCGCCATACAACCGGTCGTAACCGCGTTCCGCCAGCCACTCCTTGGCCGCCGAGGACAGCTCGATCGTGACATTCCGATCCGCAAGCTGGGCTTCCAGCTGCATCACGAATTTTTCCACAACCCGTCCGACGATCTCCGGCGTCAGGCCGGCGAAGGTGATCGTCGCATCCAGCCGATTGCGGAACTCCGGCGTAAACAGCCGCTTGATCGCGTCGTCGTCCTCGCCCTGACGCACGTCCCGTCCGAAACCGATGGCTTCCTTCGCCATATCCGAAGCACCGGCGTTGGTGGTCATGATCAGGATGATGTTGCGGAAATCGACCGTCTTGCCGTTGTGGTCGGTCAGCTTCCCGTGGTCCATCACCTGCAGCAGGATGTTGAACAGGTCGGGATGCGCCTTCTCGATCTCATCCAGCAGCAGCACGGCGTGCGGATGCTGGTCGATCGCGTCGGTCAGCATGCCGCCCTGGTCGAACCCGACATAGCCCGGCGGCGCGCCGATCAGCCGCGACACCGAATGCCGCTCCATATACTCGGACATATCGAACCGGATCAGTTCGATCCCCATGGTCGCCGCCAGTTGCCGGGCGACTTCGGTCTTGCCGACGCCGGTTGGCCCGGAAAACAGATAATTCCCGATCGGCTTCTCCGGCTCCCGCAGCCCCGCCCGAGCCAGCTTGATCGCGGCACCAAGGGCCTCGATCGCCTTGTCCTGCCCGAACACCATCGACTTCAGGTCACGCTCCAGGTTCCGCAGCGTCTCCTTGTCGTCGGCGGACACCGACTTGGGTGGGATCCGGGCGATCTTCGCCACGATCTCCTCCACGTCC
>DATARX010000324.1:0-5915 GCA_036263955.1 Rhodopila sp. | reverse complement strand
GATCGCAGAAAGATCCAGCCCCTCGCGCACCGTATCGCGCACGAAATGCGCCAGGTGACCAGGAGCAACAAAGTCATGCACGGAGCGCGGAAGAAGCCAGCTCTGGTCTACATCCCACGAACGAAAGCTCGTGCTCATGGGCAGCATAGAATCGAAGTTTCGCCGCGTCGGCTAGCGAATTCTCGGACAGGCTCCTAGCGTGCCAGGCGATCTCGACACCATCGTCAGGCTGCACATGGACGGTCGGTCTGGTCGCCCCGCCGTTCCGGCGCTGCCGGCCGTCGGTCACTGCACCGGTTGAGTCTGCCCCGGGCAATCTTGCCTTGACCATGCAATGCGGTGAAATCGCGCGGCTCGTTGTTTGAGTGCATAATTGGCGCACCGTGCATCTTCCGCTCAGCGCGACCATGCTCTATCGGACGAGTTGGCTTCCCCGCACCGAAGTGCCGCCATGGCGCTCGTAAGCCGCCATCACGCCGTCGTAGTAGCGCAGGTCCTCCTGCACGATGCTATGGGCATAATCTTGGTCATCCGACGAAAAGTCTTCCATCGACACAAACTTGGTTGAGCTATTCCGCTTGGTTTTCTCGGTAATGTCCCACGTCTGTTCGGCCCACGCGTCCAGACGCTTCATCTCAACCACTTCAAGATCATGCGCGACGGTCTGCGCGATGGATCGTTCATACGAGCCGCCGAGGAAAGTGCAGATGGCGTTCGGCACGACAACGCCTGGGTGCCGAAGGATCCGTCGCGCCAATTGCACCACATCCTCCCTGGACAACTGCGGCAACATTTCTGTCACGGCGAATTCGCGCCGCCATCCGGCGGTATCCGCTGGGGCTGGAATTTCCTCTGAGAAGATGCGGGTCAGCGTGTAGTTGACCTGCGACACGATCTGCTCCAAGGGCTCACGCACAACCGTGAACACGTGGTCCTGACAGCGAATACCGTTGCCCCCCCAGGCCTGATAACCGCCGAGAGTGGTATGGCCGGAGATGAAGATCGTGTCTGAACATAACAATTCCAGGACAATGTGTTTGATCGCCAAAAAAATCTGCTCCGACGTCGGCGTCAAGGTGCGATCGAGCAACGTGGTGCTGATCGACGGATAGCGAGAGATCAGATGCCTCGCCAGATCGACCCCGGCAGTCTTGGGTATATGCACGAAGAACAGCCGGCGCTTTTTCGGGAATGCCTGCAACAGTCGCGCCGCGAAGTTCTCCTGGAACTCCAGGCTGGACAGAGCCGCCACAAAAACATTAACCGCATCATAATTCGTCGGTGGCGGTAGGGCGACCTGGAGCGAATCAGGTGGTCGGTCGTGAACGGCGTGATAGATCTGGCGCGGGGACAGGCGTGCGACGCCCGCATCGGTGAGAAGCTGAACGAGACCGACTTCCGGCCGGTAGAATTTGAACAGTTCGAACGTCGCCCGAAGATTGGCCGGAGGAGCTGCCACGGTTGAAGCTTTCCTTAAGAGTTGGCTCGGAACTGGAGGGCAAATTCACGTCGGATTCGGAACAGCCGAGATTCCATAGCCGGACTTGCATATGCCCATCGCGGCATCGCCTGACGCTCGGCTTTCACGAGATCACCAATGAAACGCGCGCCATTCAAGAACACACACACCCAAGCACGTGCGAATAACGGCTGTTTCCAGTTCGTGCGATGCTTCCTGACAGACGCACCGGTTCCCGCCCCACCCAAGACAATGCTTTGGTGATTGCCACGCCCGTCAATATAGCCAGTATTGGCAAGAAGTTTTCTTTAGTCACCTATCAGAACGGCCTGCTACCAGAGGATCTTCGAATCCTTACGAGCCACGGGCGGTTGAATGCAAGTACGGAATTTGAACGCCATCGCAACCGAGACCGTTACTGCCTGATCGTAGCGAAGTATCATCGACATCGACGCCCGGCCTCACCCACCCCCGATCCTCGGAATCAAATAAATCTCACTGTCAGGCTTCAGTTCCGCCGCGTAGGCGTCCTGGAAAATCTCGCCGTCGATGGCAATCGCCATGCTCTCCTCGACCTGCCGCCCCAGGCCAGGAAAGCGCCGCTCCAACTCCAGCACCAGTCGGCGGAAATTCGTCGCCTCAACCTCGAATTCCGTCTGGCCACCTGTGAACTGCTGGCCAGCGGATCCCGACGCGAGCACGACCGTCGGCATCAACCCGCCGCGTCGAACGCCGCCCGCACCTTGGGCGGCGACATCGGCAGATCCACCATCCGCAAACCCGTGGCACCCCGGATCGCATTGGCGATCGCCGCCATCGGCGGAATGATCGGCACCTCGCCCACGCCACGCGCCCCGAACGGATGCCGCGGGTTTGGCACCTCCACCAGCACCGCCTCGATCATCGGCACGTCGGAGGCAACCGGCACCCGGTAATCCAGGAACCCGGCATTCTCCATCTGCCCCTTGGCGTTGTAGATATACTCCTCGTTCAACGCCCAGCCGATGCCCTGCGCCGCGCCGCCCTGGATCTGTCCCTCCACGTAGCTGGGATGGATCGCCTTGCCGACGTCCTGGATCGCCGTGTAGCGCTCGATCGTGACGGCGCCGGTTTCCGCGTCCACCGACACGTCGCAGATATGCGCCCCGAAGCCCGGCCCGGCCCCTTGCGCATTGACCGACACCTCGGCGACCAGCGGACCGCCCGTCCGCGCCGCCTTCAGCGCCAGCGTCGCCAGGTCCAACGGCTCGAACGCGCCGGCGTTGGAGCCGGCCGGATACGCCATGCCGTCCTTCCACTCCACCGCCTCCACCGGGATGTCCCAGGTCTGCGCCGCCCGCTTCTTCAGGTCCTCAACCACCTTCTCGGCCGCCTGCGTCGCGGCCATGCCGGTGGCGAACGTCACCCGCGACCCGCCGGTCAGATGGGTGAACCCGATCGACGCCGTATCCGCCACGATCGTCCGCACCGTGGTCGGCGGAACCCCCAGCACCTCGGCCACCATCATGCCGATCGAGGCCCGAGACCCGCCGATATCCGGGCTGCCCGTCGCCGCCGTCACCGACCCGTCCTCGTTCACATGCACCTGCGCCGTGGACTCGCCGCCGATGTTGAACCAGAACCCGGTCGCCAGCCCGCGCCCCTGCCCTGGCTTCAGCGGCGCCTTCCAGTGCGGATGCGCCTTCACCGCGTCCAGCACGGCGGTGAAGCCGATATTCTGGTGCGTCGGCCCGTAATGCGTCTTCGTCCCGTTCCTGGCCGCGTTCTTCTCCCGCAACGTCAGCGCATCGATGCCCAGCTTGGTCGCCAGTTCATCCATCGCGCTTTCCACCGCGAACGAGGTAATCGGCGCGCCCGGCGCCCGATACGCCGCCACCTTCGGCCGGTTGCTGACCACGTCGTAGCCAACCACGTCGACGTTCGGCAGGTCATACATCGCGAACCCGCACATGCAGCCCGGCCCGATCGGCGATCCGGCGAACGCGCCCGCCTGGTACTTCAGCACCTGCTTCGCGGCAACGATCGTCCCGTCCCGCTTCGCCCCCAGCGTCACCTCGACCGTCGCCCCCGAGGTCGGACCAGACGCGCGAAACACATCCTCCCGCGTCATCTGCATCTTCACCGAACGGCCGCATTTCCTCGACAGCGCCACCGCCACCGGCTCCAGGTACACCAGCGTCTTGCCACCGAATCCGCCACCGATTTCCGCGGGATTGACCCGGATATTCGCCATATTCAGCCCCAGCAGCTTCGCCGTATACGCTCGGACCATAAAATGGCCCTGGCTGGAACTATGGATTTGCACCTGGCCGTCCGGCGAACAACTCGCCAGGCAGGCATGCGGCTCGATATACGCCTGGTGCACCGGCTGCGTGGTATAGCGCCCCTCCACGATCACATCGGCGTCCTTGAACCCCGCCTCGGCATCGCCTTTCTTGAAGGTAACGACCTTGGCGATATTGGATGGTTTCGCCGGCTTCGGATCAACCCCCGTGGTGAACATGTCGTCGTGCAGAACCGGCGCGTCCGGCGCCATCGCCGCTTCCACGTCGATCACATGCGGCAACACCTCATACGTCACATCGATCAGCGCCAAGGCCGCATCCGCGATCGCCTGGGTTGAGGCCGCGACGGCCGCCAACGCATGGCCTTCGTACAGCACTTTCGTCCGCGCCATGCAGTTCAGTGCCAGATCACGGAAATTCATCGGCCCCTCGCCGACAAACGCTTCCTCCGAGGGAATATCCGGGAAATCCGCCGCGGTAACAACAGCGAACACGCCCTTCAGCGCCCTGGCCTTGCTCGTATCAATCGAAACAATACGCGCATGCGCGTGCGGTGACCGCAGAACCTTGCCCCACAGCATCCCGGCGGCCCGTGTATCCGCCGCGAACACCGCGCGTCCGGTCACCTTATCCACCCCATCCGGACGGACGGGGCGGGTGCCGACGACTTTCAGGCTGGAATCGATATAGTTCATCCCACCGCCTCCCCGCGCAATTCGGCGGCGGCGTCCATGACGGCGCGAATGACCTTGTCATAGCCGGTGCAGCGGCACAGGTTGCCCGCCAGCCAGTACCGCGCCTCGGTTTCCGTCGGGTTCGGGTTCTCGTCCAGCAACGCCTTGGTGGCGACGATCAGGCCGGGGGTACAAAACCCGCATTGCAGCGCCGCATGCTCCAGGAACTTCTGCTGCACCGGGTGCAGTTTCTCGCCATTGGCGATGCCCTCGATCGTGGTGATCGTTGCGCCCTCGGCTTCCACGCCCAGCACCAGGCAGGAACACACCAACCGGCCGTCCATGATCACCGAACAGGCGCCACAGTCGCCCGACGCGCAGCCTTCCTTGCTGCCGGTCAGGCCGATCACGTCACGCAGCACATCCAGCAGGGTTTGCTGGGTTTCACACAGGAATTCCGAGGACTCGCCATTGATCGTGGCGGATACGTAGGTCTTGGCCATCTTAGTGCGCCTTTCCGTTCGTTTTGATGCCAGCCGCGCGATCGAACGCGATCGCGGCGGTGCGGCGGGCCAGCACGCCCGCGATCTTGGTGCGGTATTCGACGGTGCCGCGCTTGTCACTGATCGGCTTCGCCGCCGCCTGCGCCGCGGCATCCAGTTTCGCCAACGTATCGGCATCCAGCGTGTGGCCGATCAGCGCATCCGCCGCCGCCTGCACCAGGATCACCGTCGGCGCCACCGCGCCCAGAGAAACCCGAGCCGCGGTGCAGACGCCCTTGCCATCCAGCGTCACGCTGATGCCGCAGCCGACAACAGCGATATCCATCTCCGTACGTGGAATGAACCGCAGATACGCGTCGCTGGACCGCGCCGGACGCGGCGGCAGTTTGAATTCAAGGATGAACTCGTCCTTCGCCAGCGACGTGCGACCCGGCGCGGTCGGGATCTGCTCAACCGGCACTTCCCGGCGCCCTTTGCTGCCCACCACCACCGCGACCGCGGCGGCGGCGTACAGCGCCGGCACGCTGTCGGCGGCCGGGGATGCGTTGCACAAATTGCCCGCCAATGAGCAGCGGCCCTGCACCTGCGTCGAACCGATCAGGTCCAGCGCCTCCACCACGCCCGGCCATGCGGCGGTCAGGCCGGCATGTGCCTCCACCACGGCGCCCGGCGTGGCCGCACCAATGACGAAGCCGCCGTTTTCCTCGCGGATTCCAATAATGCCTGGAATCTTCTTGGTATCGACAATCAGGTCGGGCTTCAGCCGCCCCGACCGCAGTTGCACCAACAGGTCAGTGCCACCAGAAAGGACCTTCACCAGGCCGGACGAACCGGCAAGAAGTTTAACCGCATCGTCCACCGAAGTGGGCGCGGCATAGCTGAGACTTGACATCTTCGCTCCCGTTTTTAACGCGTTTTACGCCCCCCGGTCGTTGTTTCCGGGTCGGTCAGGCGTAAGGTTAAGCGATAGAACCCGGCTGGTCGAGGGCCGCCC
>DATARX010000264.1:0-10882 GCA_036263955.1 Rhodopila sp. | reverse complement strand
CGGGTAACGATCCGGGTCATCATGCCACGCAACCGGACGCCCTCGGCTTCCGCCGCGATCCGCGCAAGCCGAACTGGGCGCATCGATCAACGCATCACGCGACCGAGGATCCACCCGACGACGGCGGCGATCAGGATCGCCACCAGCGGCTGATCCTTGACCCGCCCGGACACGGCCTGCGCCTGGTCGCGCACCGCGCCGCTCGCGGTGTGGTAGGCGCTTTCCGCCCGCCCCGCGTAGTCCGCGACGGCCGGCGTGACCCGATCCTTCATCAGTGCCTCGACCTGCTCCCGCAGTCGTACGATCTGTGCCTGCGCGTCATCGAGTTTTCCGCGCGTGTCACTGGCAAAAGCCATGGCTTCGCTCCTTCTGATTGGCTGCATTGGACAACGATAGGTAAGAAGTCTGGTTCCCCAACGACACCCCCAATCCCGCACGCTTGCGCGAGTTGCAGCCTATTCCGCCGGTTGCCGCTCCAGGCTGGCCAGTGATCGTCCCTTCGTCTCCGGCAACATCAGCAACGCCAGGATCATCAACGCCAGGCCGCAGAAGCTGAATACGGCGATGGCCGCCGCCAATCCGAACCGAGCGGCGAGTATGCCGACAAGGGCGGGAAATATCGCGCCGATGCCGCGTCCTGCGTTGTAGCAAAACCCCTGTCCCACACCGCGCACGGCGGAGGGAAACAGTTCCGTCATGAACGGCCCCATCGGGGAAAACATCATCAGGTTGATGTAACCTAGCAGGAATCCGACCGGCAGGATCAGGTTATTACTGAGCGGTGCGAACAAATACACCAGCATGAGCACCACCGACCCGATGGCCGACACCAGGAACGTCGCCTTGCGGCCAATCGCATCAGCGAGATAGGCTCCGGACAGGAAGCCGAAGAATGCCCCCAAAATCAGCACCAGCAAGTAGCTTCCCGTGCCCACCGAGGTCAGATGCCGCTCGGTCTTCAGATACAGCGGCAAGAACGTGGTGATCGCATAGCTGGAGCCCTGCGCCCCGGTCACCATCATCGCGACCCGCCAGGTGGTCGCCAGGTACGGCGGCTTCAGCGCGGAGAACAGATGCATCAGGCCGGCCGTCCCATCGGCGCGCGGCCGGATTGCCGGCTCATCGACATAGCGGCGGATCCAGAACACCAGCGCCGCCGGCGCCAGCCCGATCCAGAACATCACCCGCCAGGTCAGCGTCTCGGGCAGGTTCGCCGAAAGCAGCGTGAACAAAAGCGCCGCCGTCCCCCAACCGACCGACCAGCCCGTCTGGACGATACCGACCGCCCTGCCACGGTACTTGTCGCGGATAACCTCCCCCATCAGCACCGCGCCGGCAGCCCATTCGCCGCCGAAGCCCAATCCCTGCAATGCCTTGAGGACGAAAAGCTGATTGAAGTCCTGCGCGAACCCGCAAAGGAACGTGAAGAACGCGTACCAAAGAATGGTTATCTGCAGAATCCGCACCCGGCCGAACCGATCCGACGCGGCGCCCGCCATCCAGCCGCCAAACGACGAGACCACCAAAGTGACCGTCGCCAGCACCCCAGCCTCGGCCGTCGTGATTCCCCAGACCGCCAGCAGCGACGGGATCACGAAACTGAAGATTTGCACGTCCAGCGCATCGAGCGACCATCCGCCGAAACACGCGACCATGGTGCGACGCTCCACCGTCGTCAGGTCCTTGAACCAAGCCAGCATGAATGTCCTCCCCGTGGGTTTTTCTTATCACCGTAGTGAAGTGCGCCTGGCCCCAAGAGGCAAGTTTGCGCGAAGGCCGAACAAAATTCCGCTGCCGATGCCACCGTCGTCCGCCTCGCTTGTTAAAGCCGTGGAGGCAAACGCCCAGGCAAATGTGCCCAGGCAAACGTGCCCAGGCAAACGTGCCCAGGCAAATGATGGAGAGCGCCAGCATGACGGACCACACATACCGCGTGATCGAACTCGCGGGATCATCGGAAATCAGCCATGCCGACGCGATCGAGAACGCCATCGCACGTGCGGCCAAGACAATGCGGAATCTCCGCTGGTTTGAGGTCATCCAGATGCGGGGCGAAATCCAGGACGGCCAAGTCCGCCACTACCAGGTGTCGATGAAGGTCGGCTTCACCCTGGAGGATTGATGGCCGTGCGCCCGTCAGGCGGCCTGGCAAAGGCGTAACCGACGCGGCAGGCACGACCGAAATTAATCCCCCGGCAGCAGGGTGACCACAGCCGCGAAATGGCCTAAACCGACCTCCGTCGCGCCCAACATGCGCAACGAGAGGAGGCACCTTATGCCATCACTGACCGGTAAGACAGCCTTTGTGACCGCGGCGGGCCAAGGGATCGGGCGCGCGACCGTCCAAGCCTTCGCGGCTGCCGGGGCGCGGGTGATCGCTACGGATGTCAATACAGCGAAGCTGCAAGGACTCGCATCGGACCAGGTCCGCACCATGGGTCTGAACGTGCTGGACGCCGCGGCGATCATCGCCGCCGCGCAAGAGTCCGGGCCGGTCGATATCCTGTTCAACTGCGCTGGTGTGGTGCACCAGGGCGCCCTGACGGAGGCCAGCGAGGACGACTGGTCGTTCGCCTTCGATCTGAATTGTCGCTCGATGTTCCGCACGATGCAGGCGTTCCTGCCGGCGATGCTGGCGCAAGGCCGCGGTTCCATTGTTAATATGGCTTCGGTCGCATCCAGCCTGAAAGGTGTGCCGAACCGGTTCATCTACAGCGCCTCCAAGGCAGCCGTGATCGGCATGACGCGGTCGGTCGCCACCGACTACGTATCAAAAGGCATCCGCTGCAATTGCCTTTGCCCGGGCACCGTGGAAACCCCCAGCCTGGACGAACGCATCGCCGCGAATGCCGCCGCCGCCGGCTCCATTGATGCCGCCAGGGCGGCTTTCGTCGCTCGTCAACCGATGGGGCGGCTTGGCACGCCGCAGGAAATCGCCGCGCTGGCGGTCTACCTGTCCGGCGACGATGCCCAGTTCATTACTGGCCAGGCCATCGTTATAGATGGCGGCCTGACGCTTTAGTCTGAGATAGGGGAGAACGTTATGAAGTTGCTACGCTACGGTTCGGCGGGCGCCGAAAAGCCTGGCCTGTTCGCCAATGACGGGTCCATCCGCGACCTGAGCAGCCTGGTCCGCGATATCGATGGGTTCGCCCTGTCCGACGCGTCGCTGCAGATGATCGCCGGCGTCGACCCGATGAAGCTGCCCAAGGTCGAGGGGAATCCTCGGATCGGCGCCTGCATCGCCCGCCCGGTGAACTACGTCTGCATCGGCCTGAACTACGCCGACCACGCCGCGGAAACCGGCAACCCGATCCCCAAGGAGCCGATCGTGTTCCTGAAGTCGCTCAGCGCCTTCACCGGCCCGAACGACGACGTCAAGCTGCCGCGCGGCTCCACGAAGCTTGATTGGGAGGTCGAGTTGGGCGTGGTGATCGGCAAGACCGCCCGCTACGTCCCGGAAAACGAGGCGATTGACTATGTCGCCGGTTATTGCGTCTGCAACGATGTGAGCGAGCGCGAATACCAGATGGAACGCGGCGGCACCTGGGACAAAGGCAAGGGCTGCGAGACGTTCGGCCCCACCGGCCCCTGGATGGTGACCAAGGATGAGGTCAGCGACCCGCAGGACCTGCCGCTTTGGACCGAGGTGAACGGCCGGCGCTTCCAGGATGGGTCCACCCAGACGATGATCTTCGGCGTGGTCAAGCTGGTCAGCTATGTCAGCCACTTCATCACCCTGCACCCTGGCGATGTGATCGCGACCGGTACGCCGCCGGGCGTCGGTGTCGGCGTGAAGCCGGAACCGGTGTTCCTGAAGGTCGGCGACGTGATGCGCCTCGGCATCGAAGTGCTGGGCATCCAGACCCAGCGGGTCGTCGCCGCTTAAACCTGTTGCAAGCCGCAGCGCTGGCGCTTAGGCAAGCCAGCCTCACCTGCACCGCCATGGCCGGGCTCGTCCCGGCCATGTGCGCTTCGATGCCCAGTCCACCGATGATCCGGAGCTGCCAACCAGGCCAGCCTGAACTTCACCCCCTACCCGTCTTCATCCGGCATCGGTCCGTGCGCATGAGGCCCGAACCGACGCTCACGCAAACGGAACAGTTCCACCAGATCGGTTACCCCCGGCAATACCGCGGCAATCCCGCAATGCGGACATAAGGGCGTGTCCCCGTCGTCGATCCAGTCGATCACCTCCGCCGCCGGGAAGGTCTGAAGGCAACAGAAGCAGCCGCACTCCATGAAGTTTTCTCCGATCGTCCGGCTTATCGCCGTCACCACCCTGATCCGCCTGGCGTTCGCCGCGACCACCGGGCTGGGCGTCGACGAAAGTTATATGGTGACATCCGGCCGTGTGCTCAGCCTCGGCTATTTCGACCACCCGCCTGCAAGCTGGTGGCTCTCCTGGGGCGCTGCCCATCTGCTGGGCACCGAGGCGCCGCTTGCCGTCCGCCTGCCCTTCATCCTGCTGTTCGCGGTGTCCCAGTATCTGGTCTGGCGGATCGGCTGCCTGGTGGCAAACCGCCAGGCGGGGTTCTGGGCGGTGGTCGCGCTCAATCTCTCGCCGGTCTTCGGTGTCACCACCGCAACCTGGGTGCTGCCGGACGGCCCGCTCGACGCCGCTCTGCTCGGCGCCGTGCTTTGCCTGCTATATGCCCTGCCCGCCGGCGGCCGCCGAGCCGCCGGATGGTGGGCGGCGGCTGGTGTGTGTGCGGGTCTGGCGCTGTTTTCCAAATATTCCTCGGTTCTGACCCTGGGCGGGGCCTTTTTGTATCTGGCGGCCAGCCCAACCCATCGGCACTGGTTGCGCCGGCCACAGCCGTACCTGGCGGTCATCCTGGCGTTGCTGGTCTTTTCGCCGGTGCTGATCTGGAATGCTACGCATGGCTGGGCCTCGTTCGCGTTCCAGGGTGATCGGGCGATGGGGTTCCGGTTCCGCCCACTCATGCCTTTCCAGACCGTGGGCGGCGAGGCTCTGTTCGTGCTGCCCTGGCTCTGGGTGCCGATGATGATCGTATGGGTTCAAAGCTTCCGACGCGTCGCGGTGTGGTCTCACCGGCTGCTTGCCTGGCTCGCCGCGCCCCCGATCGTGGCGTTTGCGGTGATCTCGGCGTGGTCCAGCCAACGGATTCTGTATCACTGGGCGGCGCCCGGCTACCTGATGCTGTTCCCGCTGCTGGGTGACACCATCGCCCGCCGAAGCGATCAGGCCTGGGTGCGACGGACACTGGCCGGATCGGCGGGGCTGATTGTAGTGACGCTGACGGTGATTGCCTGCCAGATCCAGTTCGACTGGCTGGGCGGCGCGCTGTCCGCCGTCATGCGCACCGACCCAACCGCCGAAGGCCTGGACTGGAACTCCCTGCGCGATGACCTGCGCGCCCGCGGCCTGCTGCCGCCGGGCACAATCGCTGCCACCCTCAACTGGCGCGATGCCGGGAAGATCGGCCGGGCGCTCGGCCCCGACGTGACAATGCTTTGCCTGAGCGCGGATTCGCGGCAGTTCGGCTTCGCCTTTCCGCTGGGTGATTACGCCGGAGACGATGTCGTGCTTCTGTCGGTTGATCCGGTGCCGAGAGCGGTGGAGGAGGCGCAGCCTTGGTTCCAGAGTGTCGACGTTCTTCCGCCGGATTCCGTGCGGCTGGATGGGCGCGTGCTGCGCTCGATCACCGTCCTGCGCGGCCATGGTTTGCGCCCACAGACAGTCCCCGGGGCCAACCCGGGTTCCCCGCGGCTGAAATCGGGCTAGACTGCCGAAAACACGGAAAGACGGAGGAAACTATGCAAGGCGTCGTATTTACCGGTGAGCGTGGACTGGAACTGATGACGTTTCCTGACCCGACGCCTGGGTCCGGTGAGGTGGTCATCGAAATGAAGGCCTCCGGCATGTGCGGGTCCGATCTGCACCAGTATCGCCGTCCGAAGGTCCCGACCGCAGCTGGGACGGGCCTGCCGCCGAACCCGAATCCGACCATCGGCGGACACGAACCGTGCGGCGTGGTTGCCGCGATCGGCCCCGGGGTACTGCCGAGCGAGGCGAAGATCGGCGAGCGCGTGATGGTGCATCACTATCAGGGCTGCACCCAGTGCGGCCACTGCAAGTCCGGCTGGCAGCAGCTTTGCCAGGAGGTGCCGGTTAAGGTCTACGGCAACAATGCCCATGGCGGCCATGCCAAGTATTTGAAGGTTCCAGCCAATACGTTGGTGCCGCTGCGCGACGAACTGACGTTCACCGCCGGTGCCGCGATCGCCTGCGGCTCCGGCACTGCCTATGGCGCGCTGCGGCGGATGAATATCTCCGGCCGCGATACCATCGCGATCTTCGGCCAGGGGCCGGTTGGGCTGGCCGGCACGCAGTTCGCCAAGGCGATGGGCGCCCGCGTGATCGCCCTGGATATCAGCCCACAGCGCCTCCAGCGCGCCAAGGAATTCGGGGCGGACGAGGTGGTCGATCCCGGTTCGAACGACCCGGTCGCCGCGATCAAGGACCTTACGCACGGCAAATACGCCGATCTGACCTTGGATACCTCCTCCAACCCGGAGGCTCGGTTGAATGCCATCCGCAGCACCAAGGTGTGGGGCACGATGTGCTTCGTCGGCGAGGGCGGTGATGTCCATATCGACGTCAGCCCGCATCTGCTGCGGCGGCAGTTGACGTTGGTGGCGTCCTGGACGTTCTCCAACATCATTCAAGCTGAGTGCGCGGATTTCTGCGTGGAGCGGAAGGTAGACGTGGACAAGTTATTCACCCACCGCTGGACGCTGGATCAGGCGGACGAGGCGTACAAGCTTTTCGACAAGCAGTCGGACGGCAAGGGCGTGTTCCTGATCTGATGCGAGACGATGTTGCCTGGCTGTATCGTGAAGCCGGCGCCCGCGGCCTGATTGTCGGTAGCTCCGGCAATGTCAGTGCGCGTGCGCCGGAAGGGATGGTCATTACGCCCTCCGGCGGCGATCCGGACGGCGTGACGGCAGGCGATCTGGCGTTGGTCGGGATGGACGGGATGACGCTGGACGCGGTGACTCCGTCCAGCGAATGGGCGATGCACGCTGCGGTTTACCGCGTATGTTCTGAGGCGGGCTTCATCGTGCACACCCATTCCGATGCCTGCACCGCGCTGGCGTGTCTGGGGTCGGGACTGCCGGCGTTTCATTACATGGTCGTCCAGTTTGGCGGCACCGATGTCCGCTGTGCGCCATACGCGACGTTCGGCACACAGGCCCTGGCGGATGTGGCGGCCGAGGCGATACGGGGCCGCAGTGCCTGCCTGTTGGCCAATCACGGAATGATCGTCTGCGCGGCGACGGCAAAGCAGGCGTTGTCGCGGGCGGTGCTGCTGGAAACGTTGTGTCGGCAGTATTTGCTCGCGTTGTCGGCCGGAACGCCTCGGCTGCTGACGGCACAGGAGATGCTGGACGCGCAGGAGCGGTTCAAGACGTATGGGCCGCGCGGCCGATTGGCGTGATAAAGGGCGGCGCTTGCCAAGTGAGTGTTTTCGCCCGCAGCATCGATTGGACCCGATTTTAAGGACCAGTGTCCATGGCGCTTCCCTTGACCGGCCGCACTGCCTTGATCACCGGTGCCTCCCGCGGCATCGGCGCCGCGATTGCCATCGCCGCCGCCGAAGCAGGGGCCGATGTTGCTATCAATTATCGCGAACGCGCGACTGAAGCCGCTTCCGTCGCCGTGCGCGTCCAGGCCCTCGGCCGCAAGGCGTTGACGATCGCCGCCGACGTTTCCAACCGCGACGCCGTTACTGACATGGTCGGCACCATCGCCACGAGGCTCGCCCCGGTTGACATCCTGATCAACAACGCCGGCATCGCCCTGATCCGAGGCATCGACGACCTTACCGAAGCCGACTTCGACCAGACGATGTCGACAAACCTGAAGTCCGTCTTTCTCTGCACCCAGGCGGTTCTGCCCCACATGCGCACCCGGGGCTGGGGCCGCATCGTCAACATCTCTTCCGGCGCGGCGCGCGGCGCGGGAGGCGTCGGCCCGCACTACAACGCCTCCAAGGCCGGCATGGAAGGGTTGACGCGCGGTTACGCCGCGCGACTGGTCAAGGAGGGGATCACGGTCAATGCGGTGGCACCCTCGCTGATTGAAACGGACATGGTCAAATCCGGCCTCGCCTCCTCGGCCGCCCGCATTCCATTGGGTCGTTTCGGGACCAGTGAGGAAGTGGCGCGGGTGGTCATGATGCTGATCGGCAATGAATACATGACCGGGCAAACCGTCGCCCTGTCGGGTGGGATGAGCTTCAACTGAGGTTCAACTGCCGTGGCCGGCCTGCACGTTCGGCAGAAACACATCCTTCCACGATGCCGGCATGTGTTTCAGGCGTCCGACCTTGTGCATGAACGCGGCGAACGCCATCGCCTTCTGCGGCACCGTCGTCCAGATATTGTCCGGATCGACGATCATCTTCGTCATCGCCTCGGTCCCGTGCGTATCTTTCGCCAGCGCGATGTAGATCGCGGCCGCATCTGCCGGATGGGCGCCGATGAACGCGTTCGCCTCCTCCTGCGCGGCCAGCACCGCCGCGGTGATCTTCGGATTGTCCTTGACGAAGGCCGGCGACGCCACCAGCACGCCGTTCACGTGCGGGCCGCCCAGCGTATCGGACGATTTCAACACCGAGTGCACACCAGGCGTCGCCAGTTCGTAGTAGTAAAATGGCGACACGGAGTAATGACTGTTCACCGGCGACTTGCCGGACATCACGCCGGTCGCGGCCTCCGGATGCGGCAACGTGACTGTCAACGGATCGAGTTTTTCGTACTGCGCATCGCCCCAAAGCTGCGCCGCCGCCATCTCCAGGCACAGTGCCTGTGCGGAAATTTTCGCTGTCGGCACTGCAATTCGATCTCGTTCGGTGAAGTCAGCGATCGATTTCACCGCCGGGTTGTTGGTCACTAACAGGAACGGTTGCAACTGCACGGCGCTCAACGCGCGCACCTCTCGCGCGGTGCCGACGGTCTTGTCCCACAAGGTCAACAGTCCGGGCGCGCCAGTGACGCCGAAGTCGATCTGCCCCGACAACAGGCCGTCGATCATCGCACCGGGACCGCCGAGCGTCGGCCAGTCGACCGTCACCGAGGGCAGGCCCATCTTCGCGGCGTGCTTTTCCACCAGCTTTTCGTGTTCCATCACCATCAAAGGCAGGTACGGGAGGCCGTACTGTTTGACGATTCGAACGCCGGACGCCTCCGCCCGCGCGGCGCGGACCAGCGCGGGTAATGCCAAAAGACCTATTCCCAATTCACGGCGCCGCATTATTCGCATCCTCCGGTTTTTTGCATGCATAGCAACGAATCCGCAAAGCCGCCATCGTCCGCGAAGCATCGACGTCGCGGCCCGTGGATGCCAGACTCAGCCTCATGATACCGTCCGAGACTTTGCCTTGAGCAGCCCCTCGACCATCCGGTTGCTGCGGTCGATGCCGATATGGCCGCTCGCCGCCACCCTCGCCGTGCAGACGCTGGCGACCATGGCGCTGTATTCGCTACCGGCTGTCGCGCCCGAGGTCGCGCGTGACCTGCACGTCAACGGAACCCTGGTGGGGAGCTTCGTCGCCATGGCCTATGGCGTCGGCATCCTGTCAGCGCTGCTCTCACCGGGCATGGTGCGGCGCTACGG
This sequence comes from Rhodopila sp., assembly GCA_036263955.1. Taxonomy (GTDB): domain Bacteria; phylum Pseudomonadota; class Alphaproteobacteria; order Acetobacterales; family Acetobacteraceae; genus Rhodopila. The sequence goes on along the minus strand of DATARX010000264.1, from coordinate 1,236 downwards.
CGGTGTCCGAGCGACGCAGGTCGTGTTGCTGGCGGCCGCGGGCATGCTGGCATTGGCGGCGCTGGGTTCCGGCGTCGTCGGACTGGCGATGGCCGCTGTGGTGCTGGGTCTAGGGTATGGAGCCGCGGCGCCAGCCAGCGCGCACCTGCTGGTGCCGCAAACGCCACAGCCCGTCTTCAATCTGGTGATGTCGTTCCGCCAGATTGGCGTGCCTTTGGGCGGCGTTCTGGCCGCCCTGATCCTGCCGCCGCTTACGCTGGCGATCGGGTGGCGGGGCGCATTGCTGGCTGAACTGGGGCCGGTGCTGCTGCTGATCGTGGCCATGGAATTCCCTCGGCGCCGCTGGGACGAAGACCGCGAGCCCGGTCGGCGTGTACTGGGCCGGACGCTGCTGCAGCCGTTCGCCCTGTTGCGGGAACAACGATTTCGCCGCCTGTCGGTCGCGGGGTTCATCTACGCCGGCCTGGCGCTTTGCCTCGTCGCGTTCATGACGGTGCAACTCACGACGGAGGTTGGGCTGTCCCTGGTGCAGGCCGGGCAGATGCTTGCTGCCTATCAGATCGCGGGATCGCTGAGCCGTCCGGTCTGGGGCTGGATCGCCGATCGATTCCTCACCCCGGCTCAGATGCTGGCGGCCCTTGGCCTGGGGATGGCGATTGCTTCAGTGCTGACCGGGTTCTACAGGCCTGGCTGGCCGACCTGGGCGATCATGGCGAACGCTTTGCTGGCCGGCTGCACATCGGGCGGATACACTGGAGTTGGATATGCCGAGTATGCCGCGCTCGGTGGGGTGCGCCGGACCGAGGCGACCGGTTTGGGAACGGCGATCTTTTTTGCCGGCGGCATGGTGGCGCCGCCGGTGTTTGGCGCCGCGGTTACGGCGCTGGGCGGCTACCGGGGGAGTTTTCTTGTCGGTGGCCTGTGTGCGCTGGTCGGGGCAATCCTGTTGGTCTGGCCGACAAAAGGCCAAGGCGCTGCCCTGGACCCGCAGAGGGGCCGACGGCCCCTTTGATCCCACAAATTTAGGCTTCCATCAGGGCGTGGGTGTCTTGTTCGGACCAGACCAACGTGGCGGCGTCGCCGGGTTCGGCGGGCTTGCGGTAGAAGGTTTGGTCGGGGACGAGCGCGGAGACTTCGTCACCGGCCTCGGTCATCACCGCGACGCGGACCATCGAGCCTTGGTATTCCACCGCGACCACCTGGCCGTTCACGTGTGGCCCGTCGGCCGCCGATCCC
>DATARX010000214.1:0-3509 GCA_036263955.1 Rhodopila sp. | reverse complement strand
TGCGCCGCAACCGGGGGTGGGGACTGGCCCGCCGGAGCCCCTTGTACCGCGCCCGGCGGCGAAGGCGCCCCCTGGGACGGCGGAGCGGCGTGCACGGCGGACGGCGCTGAAGCTGACTCTCCCGCCGCAGGCACCGCCTGTGCCGCGGCCGACGGCGACGTCTGGTCTTGCCCGGCCGGGGACGACGGGACACCGCCCGGGGTGGGCGAAACGCCGCTTGGCGGCCCGGCGGGGGCAGCGGTCGAAGGCGCCGCATCGTCGGCTCGCGCAACAGAACCAGCCAACAAAACCGCCACTACGCCAGCAACCAAACCCGATCGTTGCATCCGAGCCCCCAGACCAGGGATCAGAGGTCGGCTCCTCGGACGATACGATCAAGCGGACGACGGCACCGGCGGGATCACGTTGTGGTGGGTCTGACCATCGCTTGCGGACGTCGGGCGGACGTCAAGGAAGCCAGCAGGATGCCCGCGCCGATCAGCGCGATGCCCACGGCGTGATAGATCTGAAAGGTCTCGTGCAGGAACAATACCGCCAGGACACTGCCGAAAAGCGGCATCAGGTGCATCGAATGGCCCGCCGGGCCGGCGCCGATCAGGTCCACGCCGCGATTGAAAAACAGGTAGGCGACGAATGACGGCAACACCGCGGTGTAGGCGATCGCCAGATAGGACGGCAGCCCGCCGGTGATGCGCGCGCCGGATGCGACCTCTCCCAACATGAACGGCAACATCATGATGGACCCGATCCCCATGGCGGTGACCAGGAAGCTCAACGGGTGCACCACCGGCCGCCGGCGCAGCATGACGAAGTAGAAGCCCGAGATCATCAGCGCCGCCAGCACCCACAGGTCGCCGTGGTTCAGCCGCAGATGCGCCAGCATCTGCAACGAGCCATGCGAGGCGATCGCGGCGACCCCGACCAGCGAGACCAGCACGCCCAGCGCCTGCCGCGACGTCGGCTTGTCGCGAAACAGCGCGTAGGCCCAGATGATGATGAACAGCGGGTAGGCCGATTGCAGCAGCAGCACGTTCAGCGCGGTGGTGCTGGTCAGACCGATATACGACATCGTGTTGTAGCAGGCGATGCCGGTCGCCGACAGCGCCAGCATCAGCTTCCATTGCCGCAGCATCGCCGGCAGGTCGGTCCTCAGTCGAGGCCACGCAAAGCCGATCGCAACGAAAAAAGCCCCGGTCCACCGCCAATAGGCCAGCGTGATCGGTGGCACATGACCGGCAAGACCGCGCCCCAGCACGATGTTGCCTGCCCAGAACAGATTGGCCGCGGCCAGCAACGGCCAGGCTGATTGCCAGAGTGATCGAAACATAGGCCGACCAGCATAGAAGAAACCACGGACTTGGAAACCCGGCCGTCATGGGGTTTGCTGATAGCCATGCGACGGATCGTGCTGACGAGCGAAACGGACTGGGAGGGCTGGCGCCTGGCAACGCGCGCCCTGATCCAGGCCGACGCCGAACCGCAGACGCTGACCTGGACGGTCGGTCCCGAAGCCAGTCCCGTGCCGGAGGCGTCCGGCACCTTCCACGTCCCCCGCGCCCTCGTGTCGCTCGCCTCGGTCGCGATCCAGGCGCGCGAGCCAGAGCGCTTCGGCCTGCTCTACACTCTCGTCTGGCGGACCAACGCCGGCGAAAAACTGCTGGAGGACGCCACCGACCCCGATCTGGCGCTGGTTCGGCGGATGGCGCTGGCGGTGCGCGCGGACGCCCATCGCATGCGAACCAACATGCGCTTCCTGCCGGTGCCGGAAGATGGCGCGACCCGCTTCCTGGGCTGGTTCGAACCGGCACATTTCGTGCTGCCGGCCAACGCCCAGCTGTTCGCTCGGCGTTACCCGAAGCTGGTCCTGTCGATGGTGACGCCCGACGGCGCCGCGCATTGGGACGGGTCGTCGCTGCTGTTCGGCTCCGGACTGCGGCATGCGGCGGATGACGAGGCCTTGCAGGCCTGGTGGGAAACCCACCGCACGCCGCTGCTGGAACACGCGACGGCGGACGTCTCGGTTCCCGAAGCGGAGTCGGTGGATGAGGCTCCTCGGCCGCCCGACCGCCCCGCGCTGGGTCCGGTCGTCCTGCACACCCCGCCGGACCCTGCTATGGTTCGCGCGGCCAGGGAAGCGGGCGCTTGCCATCGCTGCCCCCTGTATGAACCGGCCACCCAGACCGTCTTCGGCGAAGGCCCCGCCGACGCGCCGGTGATGTTCATCGGCGAGCAGCCCGGCGACCAGGAGGACACGATCGGCCGCCCCTTCGTAGGACCCGCCGGCCAGATCATGGATCGCGCGATGGAGGAAGCCGGCATCGACCGCCGCGCGGTCTACGTCACCAACGCCGTCAAGCACTTCAAATTCACTCAGCGCGGACGACGCCGCATTCACCAGACGCCGGAAGTGCCCGAAATCCAGGCGTGTGGTTTCTGGTTGGATGTCGAGCGCACCCAGATCCGCCCCCAACTGCTGGTGCTGATGGGCGGTTCCGCGGCCCGCGCCGTACTCGGCCGCGCGGTTACGATCAGCCGTGAACGTGGCAAGCCGATCAGCATGGGCGACGGTCAAACCGTATTCGTCACGGCCCACCCGTCCTTCCTGCTCCGCATCCCCGACGCAGCCGCGAAAGCCAGGGAATACGACGCCTTCGTCCGCGACCTGAAAGCGATACGAACGCTGATCAAGGCGGACTGAGCGCGGGTGCCGCCCAGCCAGGCCGGTCTGAGGGACCGTCTATCCGCGCTGGATCAGCTCGATCGAGACGTTTTCCGGCGCCGTCAGGAAGGCGATCTGCACGCCTGGCCGATTGGTGGTCACGTCCATGGTGAACGTCACCCCCTTCGCCTTCAGCGCCGCCACCGCTTCCTTGATGTCGGGCACCGTCAGGCCGAAATGGTCCAGCCCCAGATACGGCGAACTGGGGGCATCGGCCACCTTCCCCGCCACCGCCTTGGCGATGAAGATCTTCTGTCCGGCGAGGTTCAGGTCGATCCGCACCGATCCGTCGGCCTGCGCGGACCTGATCACCTCCGCCCCGAGCTTGTCGTGGTACCAGGCGGCCGTCGCCTCCGGATCCGGTGAGCGCAGATGGATGTGTTCCCAATTGAATTTGAGCATGCTTCCTCCGAGGCGTCGATTTCACTGGCATTAACTCACCGCCTCCGGACTTCGGCAAGGGCGCCCGCGCCCGCACCCTCCGCGACGCCAACGAAAGAAACGCCGCGGGCATGTGTTTCTGACTCTTGCGTCCGGAGGGTGTTCCCGGGTAGGTCACGCGTCGGACGCGAAATGCGCTTGCGCTTGTGTCCCAGGAGAGGTGCCGGAGCGGTCGATCGGGGCGGTCTCGAAAACCGTTGTACCCTCGCGGGTACCGAGGGTTCGAATCCCTCCCTCTCCGCCAGCACAACGATATGTCGTTGATAACGCTGAAAACCTTAGAGGTCCTCAGGTTTTTCCCTTCCGACTGTAGCACCGCACTGTTACACCGGAACGATGGACTCAATGC
>DATARX010000198.1:0-18961 GCA_036263955.1 Rhodopila sp. | reverse complement strand
TCCAGTGCTCGGACTCTGTTGTCCTCATCGAGGTTGGAGATGTCGCCGATCTGCGGGATCGCCAGGCGCCGCCTGCCGGGGCGCGCGGCGGAACGGCCGATCTCCAGCGGGCCGAACCGGGCGGCGAAGTCGCGCAGTTGCGCATCCGTAAGGTGCTGGTCGCGGAAAACCAGGACCGGATACGCATCGATTGCCGTCTGGATCGCGGCGATGGTCGTATCGTCGAGGGGCATGGCGAGATCCAGGCCACCAGCCTCGGCGGCCAAGCCGGGATGCAATTCCCGTGTTGTCATCGACATGATTTGACCCCTCCTTTCACCGGTCATGCCTGGCGCAACAGCGGCTTTCGTTGCGTGACGCGAACCTGGGACCGCAGCGTCAGGACCGACATGGTGGCAACCAGCGCTGTTACGCAGGCGAACAAGAAGATCGCGCGCGGCGGCCAGCCGAGTTCCAGCAGGATGCCGCCGAGCCAGGGGCCGGCGATGCCGCCAAGCCGGCCGACGCCGAGCGCCCAGCCCATGCCGGTGTTGCGGACCCGCGCCGGATACAGGGCGGCGGTCATGCCGTTGATCGCCGTCATGCTGCCGACGGTGCAGCAGCCCGTCAGGAAAATCGCCGCGAGCAGCCCGAGGTAAGGCAGATTCGCCAGGCCGATCGATGCGATCGAAAAGATGCCGGCGGCCAGGCTGACCGCGACCACGGTCTGCGGCATGAACCTGACACTGAGCGGGGCCATGATGAAGATGCTCACCAACGGGCCGGCATTGCCGAGACTGGCCGCGAACACAGCATCGGCCGGTGTCATGCCCGACATGTGCAGCACCGTCGGCATCCAGTAAGAGATGAGATACAGGCTCATGAGATTGGCGAAATACAGAATCCAGACCAGGATCGTGGTGGCCGCCAGGCCGTCGCGAAACAGCCCGGCAACCGGGTTCCGACCGGCCAGATCCAACCCGTCGACGGTCTGTGCCGGATCGATATCCAGCCGGTGCAACACGGCGCGCGATGCTGCCGTGAGACGTCCTTTTTTCAGCAGGAAGCGGGGTGATTCCGGCAGCCAGAACAGCACCACCGGGACCAGTATCAGCGGCAACAAGCCGCCGACGACGAAGATCACCTGCCAGCCATAGGTTGGCAGAAGTTGTGCCACCAACTGCCCGCCCAGGAAGCCGCCGAGCGGCGATCCGGTGAAAACCACCATGATCGTTGCGGCGCGGCGGCGGTCGGGAACGTAGTCGCAGGCGAGCGCCACACTGGCCGGCATCAGGGTGCCGATGCCGAGACCGGTGACGAACCGCAACGCAGCCAGCATCGGGATGGTCGTGGCGTAGACACAGGCAAACGACGAAAGGGTCAGCAGGGCCAGGCTGGCGAGCAGCATCGGTTTGCGGCCGACCCGGTCGCCGACGGGGCCGGAGACCAGCGCGCCGGCCATGATGCCGATGCTGGACATCACGAAGGTGATGCCGAATGCGGCGCCCGGCAGATGCCAGGCTTGCGACAGCGCCGGCGCGGCCATGCCGATACTGTTGAGATCGAAGCCATCGAAGGTCTGGGCCAGCAGGCAGATCGCCGCAACGCGGAGTTGCAGCGCGCCTATTCGCTGGCCTTCCAGCGCGGCTTCGGTTCCTGACAGAGCCATCGCCTGATCCTCCCCGCGGGCCGGGTTACCCGGTCCCTTTGTTTGTTTGGTGTATTAGCGTCCGGTTTGGGCGCAGGCGTCAACATCGGGCGGCGCTCTTGCCCTTTGCCAATCGCTGTCGCAGGGTTGCGGTCATGCGTATCGCCCTGATCCATGCCATGGCTCCCTCCATTCCGCCGATCGTGGCGGCGTTCGGCCGGGCGTGGCCGGACGCGACGCTGATGAACTTGCTGGATGACTCGCTTGCTCCGGCGGGGCTGGCCGATTGCGACGTGATCGCGCTGGCGCAGTTCAGCCTGTCGCAGGCGGCGGGCGCGGTGGCGGCGGCAACCGGCAAGGCGGTGCTGACGACGCCGGACAGCGCGGTGCGCAAGCTGCAACGGCTGCTGTTACCGGCGAAGGCGGCCTGAACATGGATCTGGTAGGGTTCCGCGCTTCGCTTGCAGCGACCGCTCCGCCGGACGGGCTGTCATTGCCGGTCCAAGCCCTGTGGTGGGATGCGAAGGGCAACTGGGACAAGGCGCATGAATGCGCGCAGTCGGACCCTGGGCCGATGGGTTGCGCGGTGCACGCGTATCTCCATCGCAAGGAGCCGGATCTCGCGAATGCTCGTTACTGGTATAACCGGGCAGGCCGGACGCCGGCTGCGTGCGGCCTCAAAGATGAGTGGAATATGCTGGTTAGCGAGTTGTTAAGTCGGTTGGAGAATAGCGCAGACTAAGGGCGTTCAGCAGGGGCCGGACGATCCGAGGGCAACTCTCACTGTAATCGGCGTGGATCCCACGCAAAAATCGTAGTTGCCGCTGGTAACAGGGACAGCGCCCCACACCGTGTAAGTATAAGAGGAACCACCGCTGTAGTTATACGTGATTGAACCGTTTCTACCGTTTTGGATAACGTACGTTCCGATCACTTTGGATGGATCGATCGGATCACTGGGTCCTTTCTTGTAGTCCGTTATACTCCCGCCGGAGAGGAACTCCTGATTTGTGTAAGGCGACGCGGTCGGATAGCAAGCAATCGATCCAACAAGAAGGGTGGCAATATCTGTTCCCATTAATTGGCTATAGCCTGTCGCTGCCGAACATGCCGCATAGGCAGATGCGGATCCGCCGATCATCACCAGCAATGCGATCAGACAGGACGCTCGATTCGTCATATTCACCTCTGAAGACGGCACCCTGCACTGCAGGCTTTCCGAACCCGGTGAAACCGGGAGCCGGACTGTTCGAACACATAATAAGTGAATTTTCGGTATATTGCAAACCGTAGGATCGAAAAATGGGCGATTGTATCCGAATGATGGACATTCGCTTCTCAATCGTTAGTTGCGGACCTACGGTCCCACAGCATCTGCCCGCATAAACAGACCAGAAAAAACAGCGTCGCCAGCCGTGGCGCCTCCAGCACATTGTCGAACAGCCCGGAGATCAAGAAACTGGCAACCGATCCCGCCACCGCGGCGCCCGTCACCGCGCCCTGCCCCGCGGCTCGCATGCCGCCCGCCATGGCCGCGCCACTCAGCGCCAGGAACGCCAACACCCCTACGCCCCCCGTCTCGAACCACAGCATCAGGTATTCGTTCAGCATGCGCCAGGAGACGTGGTTGTCGTCGGTGAAGATCCAGCGATCGAGGCCATGGGTGAAACCACCGTTTGCCACCGCCGTCTGCCCCGCATCGTCAACCAGGCGAACATCGCGGAGATCGATATGATGTCCGGCCGGACTGCCGAACACCGACAACTCTACCAGTCGGTGGAACCAACCCCAGCCGCGCCCCAAGCCGGCGACCGGGAGATCGATTGCCGCGGTCTGCCAGGTATCTTTTGATTTTAAGGGGATGCCGATGCCACGACAATTGTCCGAATAGAGCAGAACCTTGTCACACAGCAACGCGTTCAACGTTGCCCCGTCGTCGGCGGACCGCGCCCGCACCGTAAAATGCAAGGTGCCCGCCGCGGGCACCGTGATCTTCTGCCCCAGGAAGAATGGCGTTTCCACCCGCATCGATACGTACGGGCCTTCGCCGTCCTGCCTCACGACGATGTCGCTGGGCCGGTTGACGGGAGAGCGCATCAGCATGGCCCGCTGATAGGTGCCGAGACCCATGCCGAAGAGATCTGCCAGCATGCCGGAGTCCCGCACCGCCAAGCCTGCCTGCCAGTTGCTTTCTCGGGTAACCAGGTCCGCCGCGGACGCGGCAAACCGATTCCGCATGCCCGTGTCGCTTGCCGCCAGGGCAAGCGCCGCCATGACGAGCAGCAACGGCACGGCACACAGCGTGACGATCCCCCATGTCGCCCGCCCCCCGGCCGGCCGGGAGGCGCACAGCCAGCCGACGCCCGCGACCCCTGCCCCGATCGCCCCGGCCGCGTAGGCGGTACGGGCGAAGGTGACCGCCAGGCCATAGCCGCCCAGCAGGTAGGTCAGCAGCAGCAGTCCCGCGCCCAGCCAGCGGGATCGCAGCCGGACCAGGCAGAGCGCCATCGGCAGGGCAAGGCTGTAATAGGCGCCGATATGGCCGCCCCCGACGCGCATGCTGGAGAACGGACCGGACACCCGGTAGTCGCCGGTGAAGTCCAGGATGCTGGTGAACAAGGCGCGTTCCGCTAACACAATGACAGTGACCGCGGCGATCCCCAGCGCCATGCCCCAGCCGAACCAGGCGACGGCATCGCCGTGCGACCGCTCCCGTTGGCGAAAGAACGGCAGCAGGGCCAGCGCCTCGGCCAGGCCCTTGGCCAGGCGGAGGGCATTGTCCGGCCGCAGGAAGGCGTTGTCGGATGGCGGGGCGCCGAGCGGGGAGGCAAGGCCGGCGATCGTGGCGATCGACCAGGATGCCACGAAGACCAGCAGGACGGCGCCCGGCAGGCCGCGCGGAACGAGGTCGGACAGCGCCGGCGGCGCGCGGATCAGCAGGACCGCGATCGTTGTCAGCACGAAAAAGTCAGATTCGCCGACCATCATCCAGCCGGTCCAGAGGCCCAGATCCCAGGCCGGCAAGACGCACGGCAGCACCAGCAGGAACGCAACCGGCCGCCACCACAGCAGGGCAGCGTAGGCCAGGAGGGGCGCCGCGAGACTCCAGGACGCCAGCGGATAGCGCATGACGCCGAGTCCGACCACAACGGCCAGTACTGCCGCGGCCGCATATCTCCCGGACCTGACGGCCGACGAATGGTTTACGTCCGCGCGATCGCTCCATGCATTTGACGGTTTCACGGGCCTCCAGGGTGTTCGATGTTTCGGCTCAATAGTGTTCTATGTCCGCCGTCCGGCCCACCGTTCCATCGGCCGATCCCGAGCCTCCGGGGGTGCCCCATAGCCGGTTCGTTCTTGCCGCAGACTGGCGTCCCAGCGTCTGCACCATCGACCAGAGCGTCGGCATCAGGGCCGCCGCACATGCGGAGGCCACACCACCCACAACGATCGCATTCATGTCGCCCTCCAGCCCCGGGCGAAACGACCGGGCCAGTTCAACGACGAATGACAGCGCAGCCGCGAGGATGAAAGCCCGCATGGGGCTGCGATCGCCATAACGCAGCCACAGCAGAACCCCGACCGGCAGATACAACGCCGCGTGGCCAACGATATTCTTGGCAGCCTCGGCCTTTGTAACGATGTAGTAGTCGAACAGCGGCAGGAAACTCGGTGGATAAAACTGCGCGATAGCCTCGGACGCGGACAGCCAGTGCGTGGACAGCAGGCGATTCACCAGCAGCACCGCCAGCAGGTACGGCGCAATCGCCCAGGGCGCCAGCCGCACCAGGCGTTGCCGCAAGGCATCTGTATCCTGCCGAACAAGCCAGCTTAACGCCGCGGCACCGACGACAATCCCGGCGGTGCGGTAAAGGATGGACGGCGCAGCCGGATAGGCGCTGATCACAAAGACCGACAGACCGTACAGACCAGCCGTCAGCAACAGGCCGAGACCGGTGACGGAGAGCAGGCCGCGGCCCACCCGATGCACGCCCCTGCCGACAAAGGTCAGCAGCATCCCCACGGGGATGAACGCCAAGCTCGCCATCACGATCAGCATCACCCGGACGGCCAGCGGCCGGCCGTTCCCCGGCAGGGTCACGACGGTCTTCGGCAGCCGGTCAAGCAGCGTGCCCAGATCGGATGCGTTCAATGCGAAATCCAGCGGCATCAGGGTGAACAGGCACAACGCGCCGGTGTAAAGCCGCAACAGCAACACGAAGCCACCGATGTGGTCCCGTCGGCCGGCAACGGGGCCGACACGACCATGCCAAACCGCATATCCCACGCAGCCAATCACCGCCCCCAATGTCTGGGCGAGGATGTAGTTCAGCGTTACCGTTCGCGGCGGAAAGAAAAGCTGCAGGTATTTAATCGCCAGAATTGTCGCGACACAGACCAACATGGCGGCCAGCGCCGCCGGCGGACGCAGAAACGATCGCCGCGGCCACATCGCCCCGACGACCAGGAATCCGTATGGCACCAACATGAGCAGATTGCCGATCCAATCCGCTCTCTGGTCGGAGCCGTGGGCAACATACGGAGTGGCAAGGAAGATCCGCAGTGCATCCGCCGGATCGCGATAAACGAAATTGACCCCGGTCGGCCCGACCAGCGTGCTCGAATACAGCATCACGCCCGCGTAGATCAAAGACAACCCAGCCAGGTGCCGTCGGTTGGGCAAGGCAAGAATGTCGTGTCGCATGAATCCGCGGTCCCGTACGCCGTGTCCAGGCTACCCTATACCCGCGGGCCGATGCGTTGGCATATCGATGCCGTGTTGGCACCGCGCATGCCGTATTGCCGGCCGTGCGATTGATGGTCGCTTGCCTTGGCCGTTAGATCACTCGCCGCTCACCTGGCCGCCGCCGATTTCAGCATCGCCGTTGGACGACGCATCGATCGCCCCCGAACGCCGGGGCCGCCAAACCGCGGAGGACGGCATGGACCCACCCGCCATGGCCGGGGACAGGGTCGGGGACAGGGCCGGGGACAGGGTCGGTGCATCTACCAAGATGGCACGCTCCGCGGCCAACCTCGGCTTCGTTGTCAGGCGGCTCAGACGCGTGGCCACGTCGCTTTGGCCGTTCAGGCCGACCGGAACGCCTTCTGTCGACGTAGCGCCGCTCTTGCCCGGCATATCCGGTTGCGGCGCGGCTTCCATCGTTGGCGTCGGTGCAGGCGGCGGCTCCGGGTTCGCCGCATCGGCGACGGCATCCAAGGCAGCGGGGAACGGCTGCGCGCTGATCGGGATTGCATTCTCCTCGCCATCCTGCTGGGCGGGTGGCTGATCCGGCATTGGTGGCAGGCGCGGCGGCGGTGGCGGACTACCCCATCCCGCACCGGCCGCGCTGCCGGTTTTCAGGAGGGTGCCGCGATAGTTGGTGTAGCGCAGCCGAACCGCCGTATAGGACCCGTCCGGCCGACGCTCCAGCGATACGACCGCCAATCTGGCAGGGCCGGCCAGTCCACGGACATGCGGGCCGAGCGGCACCTTCATTCCGTTCAACCAAACGGCGCCGTCCCCCACCCGCACGAACGCCTGCAGCACGACGGTTCTGACCGAGGATCCGAAATATCCGGCGGGATTGGGGAACAGCGGATCGAGCGCGACCGCGCTGACCTGGGGCTGGCCAGCCCGGTAACGGCCCGACACGGTAACAAACTGCCCGCTCTTCAGGCTGCCGGCCGCGGTTCCACCAACCGCCAGCTTACCGATGCGAACCGTGGCGCCGTTGCGGACCACCTGGCCGCGGACCGTGAATGCGTTGGCTTCGGCGCTATCGAAACGGCTGGCCACGATCGTTCCGTCGACGCGACGCAGGCCGCTGACCGCGACCCAGTCGCCGAGATGAAGATTGTCAGCCCCCCAGGTTTCCGACGGCACCGAAACGGCCTGCCCCGCGATGGTCACCGTGCCGGCGGCAAGATCGATCGCCTCGATTCGCCCCGCCACCTCCCGGCGCACCGAGATCATCGTCGTGTAGGGATCGCCGAGCGGACCCTCGGCCCGGATCACCACCAACTGGCCTGCCCGCAACGCAGCGGCCTGGATCGGCGCGCCGTCGCGTTCCACTGATGCCGACCGATCGTAGCGCACCTCCAGGCCGTTGACGCAGACCGAGCCGAAACCGGTGATGACGCCGACGATTCCGGTGCCGCCGATGCCGCGATCGGCGACCCGTGGGGCGCCGGTGCCGCCGATGCCCCGGTCCGCCACCACCACGGGCCCCTGCTTCGGCCCGATTCGGCACATTCCGTCGGCCGCCAGGGTTTCCGGCTCTGCGACCTGGGCGCCCTGTTGGGCAGCACAAGCCGTCAGCAGTCCCAGCATGAGAAGCGCGGCGAGACGCATCATGGCGCACCATCCGAAGCCGAAGGCTCATCCGCATCGAAGACATAGATGCCGAAATTGACCCGCCGCCGGGCAATCGTCCCGGTTTCGGGGGTTGCATCGGTCAGTTCGATCGCGCGCCGGTTGGCATCCAGCAACACCCGCATCGCAGCGTCGCGCGCAAAATCCTGCAGCGCCTCGGCCTGGGCCGGGGTCAGGCGATCGTAATGAACGCTTCGATCAAAAAAGCCCGGCATGCCGGTCGCGCTGATGTTCGCTACCGCCGCCGCGATGTGATCGTGTAGGTTGCGGGCGAAGTAGAACAGCTGCTCCTCACCCCCGGGGCGGGGAATAAACGCGTTAGTATTTAACTGGATGCGATCATCGGAGTCCATGATAACGACGCCATGATCCAGCAGGTCGTCCAGGACAGCTCGGGGGCGAATATCGGTGGTTACGGATTCAACCAAGGCATCGAAAGCCGGCGCACCGGCCTCGGTTCCGGCATTGGCGCGCAGCAGGGGCAGCGGACGACCGGTGGCATCGGTAAACGCCGCCGTACCGACCCAGCGGGCGATGATCTGGCTGGCCAGGGTTACGACATCTGGCACAGCCCCCGCGACATCCGCCGGCAGTTCCCGCAAACGCCGAAGTTCCTTCCGGTGCACCCCGGTCAGCAGGCTGATACGGCTGTCGGTGCGGGTTTTCGGGTCCGTCAGGATATCGTTGACCGCCACCTCCACGAACAGGGCGCGCAGGGTTTCGGCCAGGATCGGGAACGTCAGCCCGCTGTGCATCATCAGCCGCACCAGGGGCCGCAGCAGGCGCCTGGCTGCTTTCAACAGCGCCGCCGACGACACCGGCCGTGAGGATGCCGGTGTGGCAGAGGCCGGTGTGGCAGAGGCCGATGAGGGAGGTGGCGGTGAGGCAGGTGGCGGCGCCGCCGGCGTTGGGGGGTCGATTTTTGCCATCGTGATGCGGAATAATCCTTCCGTGGAAGGAGATAACATGGATCCGTGTGGGAAAAACACCCACAAGATGCAAAAATCGATTGACGTGGGAAACTTTCCCACATACGGTCCGGTTCGCCCCCAGGTGGCGGCACTTAACTATTTTTTAAAGCTTTAAGGTTACAGTTAGCGACTACGCCCTACCGAACGTGACCTATTTCAAGAGGCTCCTGACATGTCATACGTCGCCGCCTCCCCCCTTACGACCCGCCGCCCGCTGGTCAGCCGGGGTGAGAAATTGTCCATCGGCCAATCGGTCGAGCTGCTGGACCGCGTCGAAAGCGACGAGGACGACGCCGGTGAGGACATCGATCTGCGCCAGCTACGTCACCACACGAAGAACACGCTGCAGCGAATCCTGGGCCTGATCGCCGAGGCGCCGGGCCTGTGCGACACGCCGGCGGGCGAAAGAATTGCCCAGGAACTTGAATATCGGATCACCCTGTCTGCCACTATCTCCAATGCGCTGTTCGGGCTGACCAGCGCGCCGGGATCCATGGCAGGGCGCCTGCGGCGGTTGGCCGGCGCGGTGGTCGATATGATGCGGGACGCGGATCAAATGATCCGGGTCGGGGTATCGGTCCGTGGAATCTGCCCCACCGATCTGCGCGATGCGGTCCTGCGCAGCGCCCACGAATTGCTCGGCAATGCCGTCAAGCACGGCATGAAGGGCCGCCCCCACGGGCGGATCGCGGTACGACTGATCAGCGAGCACGACCGCACGATCCTGACGGTCGTGGATAACGGCTGGGGCTTCGGCGGCATGCCGCGGGATGGCGAGGGGCTGGCGCTGGCGCGTCGGTTCGCGGCGCGGCACGGTGGATCGCTGTCGTTGGACTGTGTGGACGGGACGGTGGCAACGCTGGAACTGCCGCACTAAAAGCGCGATCGTCCGGGGTCGCACCAGCCTCGGACGTGAATCGCCCTCTCAAACCAATAAAACACAGAGTGTGATCGCTGCAACCTGAAGCGATCACATTCTGGATCGCTCGGCGCCCCCAGGTCCGCCGCATCATCCCGCGAACGTCAGGGCGAGGCATTCGCCGGCATTCACCAGCCATGGCGCCCTCTAGCTGAGCGCTCCGGCGATCCGGTTCGCCAGCCGGCGGGCGACCTCGTCCTTGGCGAGCCGCGGCCAGGTTTCGATCCCAGAGGCAGAGATGATGTGAACCGCGTTCTCCGCCCCGCCCATGATCCCGGTGGCCGGGGAGACATCGTTGGCGACGATCCAGTCAGCGTTCTTGCGCTTCAGTTTGCCCTGGGCGTTTGCCATCAGGTCGTCGGTCTCGGCCGCGAATCCGATGACGAGTCGGGGCCGCGCCGGACCGGCGGCGGCGATGGTGGCCAGGATATCCGGGTTCGGCACCAGCGCCAGGCCGGGAGATTCGGCGCCAGGCTGTTTTTTGATTTTGCTGGCCGAAGCGGTTTCGACGCGCCAGTCGGCGACGGCAGCGGCGAACACCGCGACATCCGCGGGCAACGCGGATTGGCAGGCATCCAGCATCTCGCGCGCGCTTTCGATGCGGCGAACCGTCACGCCGGGCGGATCGGCGACTCCGACCGGCCCCGAAACCAGGGTGACCCGCGCGCCGAGTTGCGCGAGGGCGGCGGCGATGGCGTGGCCCTGGCGGCCGGATGAACGGTTGGCGATGTAGCGTACCGGGTCGATCGGCTCATGCGTCGGACCGCTGGTGACCAAGGCGTGGCGGCCGGCCAGTGGGCCCGGGGATGGCTTCAGGACAGCCTCGATCGCCGCCAGGATTTCGAGCGGTTCGGCGAGCCGCCCGGGGCCGAATTCGTTGCAGGCCATCGGGCCTTCGTTCGGCTGCACGATAAGAACGCCGCGCCGGGCCAGCGTCGCCATGTTGGCCTGGGTGGCTGGGTGTAGCCACATTCGCACGTTCATCGCCGGTGCCACCAGGACCGGCTTGTCGGTCGCCAGCAACACGGTGGAGGCAAGGTCATCAGCCAGCCCGGCGGCCATCTTGGCCAGGATGTTGGCTGTCGCCGGCGCCACCACCACCAGGTCGGCGGCCCGGGAAAGCTGGATGTGCCCCATCTCCGACTCGTCGGTCAGCGAGAAGAGATCGGAATACACCTTCGATTCGCTGAGCGCTTGCAGCGACAACGGGGTCACGAACTGCCCACCATTGTCCGTCAGCACGCAGGTGACGCCGCTGCCTTGCTTGCGCAGCAGGCGGATGAGTTCGAGCGCCTTGTAAGCGGCGATTCCACCGGAAATGATCAGCAGGACCCGTTTTCCGATCATGCCACCTGCCCTTCCGCGCCGCGCCCGGTTGGACACCAGGGACTCACCGACGCCGGTCTCACCGACGCCCGTCTCACAGGCGCCCGCCTCACAGGCGCCAGCCTGAATGGATCGCGGCAATGCCACCGGAGAGGCTGCGGACCTTGACGCGCCCGAGGCCCGCTTCGCGCATCATCGCGGCAAGCTTCGCCTGGTTCGGAAACGTGCGGATGCTTTCGGCAAGATAGCGATAACTGTCTTCGTCGCCCGCAACCATGCGACCCAGGCGCGGCAGCACCTTGAAAGACCACGCATCATAGAGCCCGCTCAGCGCGAAGACCTTGACCTCGGAGAATTCCAGGCACAGGAAGCGCCCGCCCGGCTTGAGGACCCGCCTGGCCTCGCGCAGTACCGCCGATTTGTCGGTGCAATTGCGCAAACCGAAGGCAATGGAGACGCGATCGACACAGCCATCCGGGAACGGCAGCTTTTCGGCATCGGCGACCGCCAGGCTGACCTCATTGGCGAAGCCGCCGTTCAGGACCCGGTCCCGGCCGACCGACAGCATGGCGTGGTTGATATCGGTCAGGAACACCGGCCCGCCCCCGCGTTTCAGCCAGCCGCGGCTGATATCGCCGGTGCCGCCGGCAAGATCCAGCAAGGTGTGATGCGGTCGCGGCTGCAGGTCGCTGATGAAGATCTGCTTCCAGATGCGGTGGATGCCCAGCGACATCAGGTCGTTCATCAGGTCGTAACGCGGCGCCACGCTGTCGAACACCGCGCGCACCATGCCCGCCTTCTCGGTTGGGTCCACGCGGCGATAGCCGAAATCAACGGTTGTTGCGGGATTGTCGCTCATGGCTGCGGTGTATAGCCTGACAATCACCTATGCCGGAACTCCCCGAAGTCGAGACGGTCATGCGAGGCCTCCAGTCGCGGCTGGAGGGGCGGATCCTGCGCCGCGCGGTTGCCCGCCGGCCGGATATGCGCTGGCCCTTGCCCCCGGGACTCGCGGCGACCCTCACCGGGGCGCGGGTGGCCGGTTTCCGCCGCAGAGCCAAATACATTCTGATGCGGCTGGACAGCGGCTGGTCGGTGCTGATCCACCTCGGCATGTCCGGGCGCATGGTGGTGGAGCCGATGGGGCGCAACGACATCACCATGCACGAGCACATCGAACTCGAAAC
Source organism: Rhodopila sp. (assembly GCA_036263955.1). Taxonomy (GTDB): domain Bacteria; phylum Pseudomonadota; class Alphaproteobacteria; order Acetobacterales; family Acetobacteraceae; genus Rhodopila. Next base: position 6,555 of record DATARX010000198.1, on the reverse strand, counting down.
CGATGACGGCTGGCGGGTCGGATTCGTCGATCCGCGACGATTCGGATCAGTCGACCTGATCGAGACCGAGCGGGAGGACCAGCATCGGCTGCTCGCGGGCCTGGGGCCGGAACCGCTGGAGGACGCATTTTCGGTCGCCGTGCTGGATGCCGCCCTTGCCGGCAAGAAGACGCCGATCAAGGCGGCGTTGCTGGACCAGAAAATCGTCGCCGGGCTCGGTAATATTTATGTCTGCGAGGCGCTGTTCAGGGCAGCGGTTTCCCCGCTCCGGCTGGCGGCCAGCGTGCCGGGCGCACGGTCCAAACGCCTGGTGCCGGCGATCAAACAGACGCTGACCGAGGCGATCGCGGCAGGCGGATCGTCACTGCGCGATTATGTGCAGACGAACGGGGAACTGGGCTATTTTCAGCACGCCTGGAAGGTCTACGGCCGCGAGGGCGAGCCCTGCCCAGCCTGCCCGGGCGCCCCTTCGTGCCAAGGAGTGCAGCGGATCACGCAGTCAGGCCGCAGCACATTCTACTGTGCGCGCACCCAGCGGTAGCGGATGCTCCGCCACCAGCTCCCGCCGGGATGCGGTGGCGGACTATCGGCCTACGGTCACGGCCAGCGTGACGCGGCTGGCGTTACGCCAGCGCACCGCCGGACAGATCGGACGTCTTGCGCTGGAGGCTCGCCAGCAATGCGTCGCCACCGCCACTGGACAGCAGGTGGCGGAAATCGGACCGCTGCACCGCGACGCGGCTGATCGACCCCGCGGCCAGGACATCAACGATTTTCCAGCCCGATTGTGTCTGCTGCATCACATAATCGAGTTCGACCGCGTCGCCGCCGACCGGCACGATGCGGCTCTTTACGACGACGCGTCCGGCACCGAGGGTTTGCGTGTCCGGCGACACGGTGAACGCCTGGCCGGAATAGGCATTGAAGTTGGCGACGTAGCTGGCGACCGTATAGCGACGGAACGCCCCCAGCAGCCGGCCTTGCTGGTCAGGCGTCAGGTTTGCCCATCCCAGCCCGACCGAAACCGCCAGGACCGACGGCAGGTCGAACGCCTGGTCGACCGCGGGCGCCAGGGCCTCGAACCGGCGATTGAAGTCGGTCTGGCCCCCCGCTTTCATCGAGGCCAGAAGCGCTTCGTTGAACTGCTTGATCGTCGCCGTCGCATCCGCGGTGGCGGCAAATGCGGGCCGGATCAGCGGCAGCGGCAGCGCGGCGACCATCGCCATGCCGAAAAGGAAACGCCGCCGCGTTGCCTGCTCAGGGTTTGGAGCGGCCTTGGTGTCTGAAGCAGTCGACATCGCAACATCCTCACAATGTGGTTCCGGAAACGTCGCCCGGATCAAAGTTTCAACTCGATGACCGACAATGTGGCACGCATTACCGCTGTGATAATCGCATCTCGGCGCATTGCTTTCATGCGCAGACGAGTGAGGCGAGCGCCCCTGGGCCCGCCACGTCGCGTCGGGCGCCGCCCAACGCCATTAACGCGCCCGGGAGCGCGGGTGAGCCCCAGGCTTCCGTGGTGCCCCCTGCCCCGCGCGGCCCTGCCCTGTGCGGACCGGCCGGCTTTGATATGATCGGCCAGGTTACCGTTGCTGACATCCCCCGCGTCCAGGAGACAGACATCATGGCCTACGAAAACATCATCGTCGAAACCCAGGGCCGGGTCGGGCTGATCCGCCTCAATCGGCCGGCCGCGCTGAATGCCCTCTGCGATGCGCTGGTGAAGGAGATGGGCGAGCAATTGCTGGCATTCGATGCGGACAAGGCGATCGGCGCCATCGTCATCACCGGCAGTGAGCGCGCCTTTGCGGCGGGGGCGGATATCAAGGAAATGCGGGATCGCACCAACCCCACGACGATGGTGGAGGATTTCATCGGCGCCGGCTGGGAGAGCGTGCTGCGGATCAAAAAGCCGGTGATCGCGGCGGTGGCCGGATTCGCATTGGGCGGCGGCTGCGAACTGGCGATGATGTGCGACATGATCTTCGCCGCCGACACGGCGAAATTCGGCCAGCCGGAGATCAATCTGGGCGTCATTCCGGGCGCCGGGGGCACCCAGCGCCTGACACGCGCCGTGGGTAAGTCCAAGGCGATGGACATGGTCCTGACCGCGCGGATGATGGACGCGGCGGAGGCCGAACGGGCGAACCTGGTGTCACGCGTGTTTCCGGCCGACCAGTTGCTACCAGAAGTAATGAAAATCGCTGAACGAATCGCCCATCTATCGCCGGTGGCGGTGCAGTTCGCCAAGCAGGCGGTCAACCGGGCGTTCGAGTCTTCGCTGGCGGAAGGCGTTCGGCACGAAAGGGCGCTTTTCCTGTCTTTATTCGGGACTCCGGATCAGAAGGAAGGCATGGCGGCGTTCGTGGAAAAGAGGAAGCCGCAGTTCAATCTGGGCTAAGACCCGCCGATTTCGCCGCGGTGCAACCTTGGCGCCCGCGGCGAGCGGCGCACGAATGTCTATAATTTGAGTTTAATTGTCATTTGTGCGTTTTTGACATCTCAATACCGGGATTTCTCTCGCATAATATCATAACATGCGTTAGCAAACGCCTATGCAAAAGAGCGTTGCCGCATCGTGTCCTGCCGATGGTCGACCCGAACACCACAATGTGGGCCCAACGCCGCCGATCAACCTGCTTTTGGTCAGCCGCAGTGCCGCCTGGTTCCGCGCCGTAAAGGGCGCAACCCAGAGCCTCGGCCAGGGCGATGTGGTGGCCTGCGGGGCGCGCGACGCCGTTGCCCGTCTGGCTGGAACGGCAGCGCATTATTCCCATCTTCTCGTAGACCAGAAGGATGCGGACGGCCTTCTCGATGAACTGGCCAATCTCGCCGTCGAACGGACGGCTGCCGATACCGACATGCTTGTCTTGGGCCGGTCGGACGGCCTGCATCCGCGTCTTCGTGTCATTCCGACCGCAACGTCGCGGTCTGTCCTTGAGGCCTTGATGGCGAACCCTCCCACACGCAACGCACCCGCGATGGACCTGGCGGGCCTGCGCGCGGCCCTGGCAGGCGCGATGATCGAAAATCGCTACCAGCCGATCGTGCGCATCGCCGACCGCCGCCCTGTCGGATTGGAAGCGCTGGCGCGCCTCAACCATCCTGAACTGGGAACGCTGCTGCCGGACCGTTTCGTGCCGCAGATCGAGGATGCCGGCATGATCGCCGAACTGACGCGAGTGGTGTCCGCCAGCGCCTTCGCCGACCTCGCCGGACCGTCCCTGGCGGGGCTGAACCTGCGGATGTCGGTCAATTTCTCGTTGGACGTCCTGCTGATGCCCGCCGCGCTGGCGCGGCTGGAGGAACAGCGGGCGGAGGCTGGAATCCCGGCCAGCCAGATCATCATCGAACTGACCGAGAGCCGGCCGGTCGACGATGTTCCGATGCTCCGCCGCTCCTTGGAGCATCTGCGTGGCCTGGGCTACGGCGCGGCCATCGACGATGTCGGGCCGGCCATCCCGCGGTTGGGACCGCTGCTGGAGTTGCCGTTCACCAGTCTGAAACTGGACAAGGATCTCGTACAGCGCGTGACGACCTCCCGGATAGCGCGGGCATTCCTGACCAACACCACGGAGCAGGCGAAAGCGCGGGGCTTCACCGTGGTCGCCGAGGGTGTGGAAACCGACGAGATCTGGGATCAGATGGCCGCCATCGGCATCGATGAGGTGCAAGGCTTCCTGGCAGCTCGACCGTTGCCGGTGGCGGCGGTTCCGGTCTGGTGGGACGCCTGGCGCCGCAACGGCCCGCCGACCGCCTGACCGCCCGACCGCCCAACCGCCTGACCGTCCGACCGCCTGACCGCGGACCGGTTGAACCCAGACTGTCCGCGGAATTTGCCTCTGGCCGGAAATGGGGAGACGCTTGGCGGATCGGTTTCTCGGGAGCCCGACATGCCAGGCAACATCATGGCAGGCAACATCATGGCGGGCAACATCATGGCGGGCAACATCATGGCGGGCAACATCATGGCACGCTCCATCGCGGTCGGCGTCGGGATCATGGAATACCCGTTCGAGACGTCCGACGGCTTCTGGCGCTGGGTCGATCTGTGCGAGCAAGGCGGGCTGGACTCGATCTGGCAGACCGATCGAATCGTCAGCCGAACGCCCATCCTGGAGTGCATGACGACCCTGGCGGCGATCGCCGGGCGGACACGGCGGATCAAGTTCGGGGTTAATGTCGTGTCGGTGGCGCTGCGCGAACCGGTGCTGCTGGCCAGGCAATGCGCGACGATCGACGTGCTGTCCGGCGGGCGGCTGCTGCCGGGGTTCGGAATCGGCAGTCCGCGCGGGGCGGAATGGGCCGCGATGCACATCGACACCTCGACGCGCGGGCGGAAGACGGATGAGGCGCTGGCGATCATCCGCCGGCTGTGGGCCGGCGAGGCGCTGGATTTCGACGGGCGGCACTTCAAGCTGACCAACGCCTCGATCGCCCCGCTGCCGGTGCAGCCGGATCTGCCGATGTGGATCGGCGGGTCATCGGACGCGGCGATCAAGCGGACGGCTCGGGTGGGCACCGGCTGGCAGGCGGGTCCCGAAACGCCCGCGGCGGTGGCAGAGGTGATCGCCGGCATCAAGGCGGCGCTGCTGGAGACGGGCCGCACGATCGATGAGGATCATTACGGCGCGGCGTTCGCATTCCGCTTCGGCGGCCCGGATGACCAGGGCGTCGCCAAGGTGATGGAACAGTATCGCGCGCGGACCGGACGGGACCCAAACGCGTTATTCGCGATCGGCGACGCCGACATGATCCTGCAGCGGCTGAGCGACTATATCGACGCTGGCGCCTCGAAATTCATCCTGCGCCCGATCGCCGATGGGGACGCCGATATGCTTGCGCAGACCCGGCGCCTGATCGAGGAGGTGCTGCCGGTTGTCGCTGCCCGGTGGCCGAAGCAACGAAAGCCGGCGGCGTGAGGGTTCGGCGCCGCGCCGAACCCTGCAGGCCCCTACCCCAGCTTCCGGAATTTTCGCAGCGACCGCAGATTGTCCGGCATCGGATCCTTCGGAAACAGTTGCGGCCACTGCGTCCATGACACTTCGCCGACATAGATGTCGCCACGGCTGTCTACACACAGGCCGTGCGGGGCCAGGAACTGGTCGGCGCCCAATCCGGCACACAGGCCGCCGAGCCGGGAGAGGCGCTTGCCGGTGTTGTCGACGATGGTGACCCGGGGCCCGAGGTTCGGGGAATCCCGGTTGACCCGCTGCACCGGCCCGAGTTCGCCAACGTAACAGATTGGGCATTTGCCGCTGGGCATGAAAATGCCACAGGGCCGGTGCAGGTTGTTCCACTGCGTTTCGTATCTGCCATTGCCATCGAACACCTGGACGCGGTGGTTTTCCCGGTCGGCGACATAGACCCAGCCATCGCCATCGCAGGTGATGTTGTGGGCGATATTGAACTCGCCGGGATCGGTGCCGGGATTGCCCCAGGACAACAGCAAGCGGCCATCCGGGGCGTATTTGTGCACCCTGGCGTTGCCGTAACCGTCGGAGACGTAGATGTCGCCGTTCGGTGCCATCGCGGTGTGGGTGCAGCGATGGAACGGTTCGCCGCTCATGTACGGGGATGGCTTGCCGGGGACGCCCAGCGTCAGGAGCACCTTGCCGTCGAGGGTGCATTGGCGGACGGAATGATCGGCGTCGTCGGTCAGCCACAGGGTTTCATCCGGCGCGACGAATACGCCATGGGCGCGGGGGAACAGGCCTTCGCCCCAGGCACGCAGGAAATTGCCGTCGCGATCGAACACGATCATCGGATGCTCGCCACGGTTGAAGACGTAGACGTTGTCCTTGCTGTCGACGCCGACGCCGCCGATCTCCTTGAAAGACCAGCCCGGCGGGAGTTTCGCCCAATCCTCGACCGGTTCGTACTGGTATTCGCCGCTACCCAAAGTGACCATGAACGTTTCCCCATTTTATCGGACGAGGAACCTTGTCACGGGACGCGGGTCAGGGCCAGAGTGCTCGCCATCGCAGCATCAGCAGGTTTGACCCGATGTCCCATGAAACCAACGCCCTCGCGCAGATCCATCGCCAGATCATGTGGAACCGCCTGATCGCGGTGGTCGAGGAGCAGGCGCAGATCATGATCCGCACCGCGTTCTCCACCACGGTGCGGGAAGCCGGGGACCTGTCGGCCGGTATTTTCGACCTGCACGGACGGATGATGGCGCAGGCTGTGACCGGCACGCCCGGCCACGTCAATTCGATGGCCGAGAGTGTCGGGCACTTCCTGAAGAAGTTCCCTGCCGCGACGATGCAGCCGGGCGATCACTACATCACCAACGACCCGTGGCTGGGGACCGGTCATCTACATGACCTGACCGTGGTGACGCCGGCGTTTCATAACGGAACGATCGTCGGGCTGTTCGCCAACACCGCGCACGTGATCGACATCGGAGGCCTGGGCATGGGGCCGGAAGGGCGCTCGGTCTACGAAGAGGGCATGTATATACCGATCGTCAAATGCTTTGATCAGGGCAGGCCCAATGAGACGTTCTTCGATTTCATCCGAGCCGGGTCGCGCCTGCCGGTGGAACTG
>DATARX010000189.1:0-10866 GCA_036263955.1 Rhodopila sp. | reverse complement strand
CAACGTTGTCGAAGGCCAGCACCGGGTCGAGGCGTTGCGCCAACTCGGCGTGCAGCAAGTCCCCGTGCACGTGATCCAGGACCTTTCAGCCGGGATTGACGAGGTCGGCCTTCAGGACGCGATCAAAGCCGCGCAGCCGATGCATTCGGATCAAGTCCACCAGCTTACGCACCAGGTCCTGGAGACGCTTGCGGATGAAGGCGGCGTGCTTCCGGAGGTCCGTGGGGGTTACGACCCGCCGCAAGGCTATGCGCCTGGGTGGAACGCCGCCCTCGATTACCTTCAGCAGCGTCATCCGCACCTTTCGGCACCAGCCGCGCCGTCCGACGCGGACTTTCTGGCGGCGACAGGGGCTGCTCCGGCGCCGGCTCCCGCTCAGACGCCAACGCCAGCCGCGCCAGCGGGGCCTGTGGCGGCTCCGGCTGCTCCGGCTAACCCACTAGCCACAGGAGCGGTGACGCCGCCGGCGACCGGCCTGGGCCTCGACAGCGCGGCGATGAAGGTGCTGGCGGATATGCAGCCGGCGGGGATCACCGCCTATCACGGCTCGCCGCATTCGTTTGATCAGTTCAGCAACAGCGCCATCGGCACCGGCGAGGGCGCGCAGGCTTATGGTCATGGGCTTTATTTCGCGGACAACGAAGGGGTGGCGCGGTCGTATCGGGACCAGCTTGCGAAGGACCCGCGGGACACGCTCAACTATTACCTTGGGCGCATGTCAAATTTCTATGGGCCGTCCGACGTTAATGCCGATGTGGTGCGCGCATCGCTTGCTGGCTACGCCGACCCGGCGATGCAGGACCTCGCCAAGAATCCCGCCGCGGTCAACGACATCGTTACTATGATGCAGGGCTACGACGCGAACACCAGCAGTCATACCGACGCCGCGCGGGCCGCCTACGGGCGGCTGGATAAGTTATTGCCGGGTCCGTCCGGCCACATGTACCAGGTCAACATCGCTGCTGACCCGGCGCATTTCCTCGATTGGGACAAGCCGCTGTCGGAACAGTCGCCGCATGTGCAGCAGGCGTTGCAGAGCGCTGGCGTCCCGCTGGCATCGGACCTCTTCCGGGTGCGTGCGGTCGAGGGTGGCCATGTCGTTGACCGGCTATCGCCCTATCCTGACGCGCAACAGGGCAATCAACGGGTGTTCCCGACGCCGGAGGCCGCGCAAGCGGCGCTGTTGCAGACGGCAAAGATGCAGGGCGCCGACCCGAACGGCAGCATAGTGTACCAAAATCTTGCCAGTCCGCCCTATGGGTCCCGTGGTTGGGGCGTGAACGATCCCGCCGCGGCATCCATCAGATTGCAGCAGGCCGGTATCCCCGGCATTCGTTACCTCGATGGCGGATCGCGCGGGAACGGGGAGGGCACGCGCAATACCGTCGTGTTTGACCCGGCGACTATCGCCATCCTGCGCAAATACGGCCTCGCCGGCTTGATGGTTGGCGGCGCTGCCGGGGCCGCCCGCTCTCAATAACCACCATCGTTTGAAAGGAAATTACCATGCCGTCGCTACTTGCCGACTTGCACGATGCTGTCGCCCACGAAACGACCGTTGAAGGCTCCGCCGTCGCCCTGGTGCATGGCGTCATTGAACACATCCGCCAGGCGCTGCGCAGCGGCAACCCGGCCGCTATGGGCGATCTGACGGAACACCTCGCCACGCAGTCCGGTACGCTGGCGCAGTCGGTCGTCGCCAATACGCCGGCGGAGCCGGTCCCCGTCGCTCCGCCGATGCCGCAGCATCACAAGGCGCCCAGCGAGGCCGACTCAACGTTCAATGAAACCGTGCCGCCTCCTCCCGCCGCAGCGACGGCCAGCGAAGTCACGCCGCCGTCCGCGCCTCCGGCCAACACCGACACCGGCGCTTAACTCCAGGAGCCACGAATCGCATGTCTGGAACCACCGACCCGCAGGGCGGGGCTGCAACCGCGGCCGAACCTGCTGCGACTGAGACGGAGGCCACCGCGCCGGCCAACACGGGCGCTGCGGATACGACTGAAGCATCGGAAGCATCCGAAGGAACGGAAGCAACCCCGAAGCCATCCCGAACCGATAGGCGGATTGCGGCCCTCTCCGCGCGCCTGTCGGCCGGCGAGCAGGAGCGGGCACGCCTGGCGGCCGAACTGGAGCGCGCTCGCTCTGACGGCCGCCCGAAGGCGCCTCCGCGGCCTGTCACGCCGGAGGATATCCCGCGAATTGTCGAGGAGCGGGTGCAGGCCCAGCTTGCCCAACGCCTGGTGCAGGAGCGGGCGGACCGGTTCCACGAAGCCGGCCGGGCGGCGTTCCCCGATTGGGCGGACCGCTGCGCCTCGCTGATGCAGATGGGCGCCGACGCGCAGATTGCCGAGTTGCTGATCGAGGCGCCGGACGGCCCGAAGGTCGCCGCGGCACTGGCGGATGATCCGGAGGAAATGGAGCGGATCGCCGGCCTGAAGAGCGAGCGGGCCAGGGCGATTGCGCTGGGGCGCTAAGCCGCGGCGATGGAAGCCAAGGGACCGGTGACGCCGGCGCCGCGGACCACCAGGGCACCGGCGCCGATCCGCCCCATCGGCAACGGCAGCGCGCGGGTCGCCTTCAACGAGGCCACCGCGACGACGCAGCAACTGGTCGACTTCTATGCCAAGCAAGCGCTGGAGCGGCGCAACGCGCGATAATTCCGGTTATCGCGTGTAGCCCAATTACCCCAGCAGGTTTTACCTGTTCCACCGAGGGTTTTACGGAAAACGGCGTTTTGTTTGACGGAAATCCGGGTGAAGTTTTACCGCCAAGGGCGGCGAGGAAACCTCACGCCGGCGTCCTCGGCCGCCAGGCGGAGCAGTTCCGGCTGATCCCGAACGCGCCACGCCATCAGGCAAATTTCGAACCAGGCCCGGTTGAGCCGTAGCCAGCGGTTCGACTGACGGAGGTTGTAACAGGCCGTCACCAGGTTAATGGCGACGGCAGACCAAACAAGGATGTTCGCGACGATGCTCATCGGCCGACGATAGGCCGACCGGGCATCGGGCGGAATATCCAACCTACCCGACTGGGAGCGGTTCTCCCTGCGTCGTGCCTAAGTCCCGCGTCGCTGCGGCTACCCGATTACTCGCGACAAGGAAGTTGTCCCAAGACCTCATCGAGTGAGGGGCAGTTAGTCCAAGTCAACGCGATAATCGCGGGAAGTAACGCACATGCCTGTAGCGACGAACACCCTTCTCAATATTAACATGATCACCGCCAAGGCGCTGGTTATCCTGCATCAGAAGCTGAACTTCATTGGCAGCATTGACCGGCAATACGACGACTCGTTTGCTCAGTCCGGCGCCAAGATCGGCACCACGCTGCGTATCCGCCAGCCGGTTCAATATTCGGTCTCTTCGGGTCCGTCGCTGTCGATCCAGAACAGCGTTGAAACCAACACCAGCCTGACCATCAGCACGCAAAAGCACGTTGATTTCTCGTTCAGTTCGCAGGAACTGACGTTGAACATTGACGATTTTTCGGCGCGCTACATCGAGCCGGCGATTGCCGTGCTGGCCGCGAACGTCGAGGCGGATGCGCTGTCGATGGTCAACAGCGTCTGGAACCAGGTCAACGGCCAAGGCGCGGCCCAGGTATTCCGCAACGTCCTGATGGGCCGCAAGATTCTGCTCGACAACCTGGCGCCTCAGTCCAAGCAGTGGATGGTCCGGCTGAACACCCAGGACAACGTTGACCTGGTGGACAGCCTGAAGGGCCTGTTTCAGAGCAGCCAGAAGATCGCCACGCAATATACCGATGGCGTTATGGGCTACACGGCCGGATTTGAGTTCGCGGAAAACACGTTCCTTTCGCAACTAACCCGCGGCGCTGAGGCCGGGTATCTGGTCAACGGCGCAGGCCAGTCCGGGTCTAGCCTGGTGGTTGGGACCGGGACGGGCGCGGGCAACGTGGGCGATGTCTTCACCATCGCCGGCGTGTACCGGGTCCACCCTGAAACCAAGGCGGTGACCGCAACGCTCCAGCAGTTCGTTCTGACCGCGGCGTACGCCGGCGGCGCCGGAACGATGGCAATCGCGCCCGCTATCGTCGCGACCGGCGCGTTCCAGAACGTCTCCGCCACGCCGGCGTCCGGAGCCGCCCTGACCTTTGCCGGGACCGCCTCGACGCCTACTGGCAACTCGATCTGCTACCATCCGGACGCCTTCACGTTCGCGACCGCGGACCTGGTGATGCCGGGCGGCGTGGACATGGCCAGCCGGGCGTCAAAGGACGGTCTGAGCATCCGCGTCGTGCGGCAATACGATATCAACAACGACGTGCTGCCCTGCCGCCTCGATATCCTTTACGGATACCAGGCAATCCGTCCCCAGCTTGCTTGCCGTTTGGCCGCGAACTGAGGAGCGCGGGCCAGCATGGCGATGATTGCCACGGCGGGCGACCTTGTGACCTTCGCCCTTCGCACCGCGGGGGTTAACGGCGTTGGCCAGACGCCGCTTGCGGAGGACGCGCAGACCGGGCTGCAACTGCTAGCCAACGTCGCCGCCGAATGGCAGCGCCGGCGTTGGCTGGTCTGGTCGCTTACCGAAACGGCCCTCGTTTCGACGGGCGCGCAGACCTACACGGTCGGGACGGGCGGGGACTTTCCTATTCCGCGTCCGGACCGGATCGACAGCGCGTTCGCCCGGCAGTCGCAGGGCGGCTTTCCGGCAACGCCGACGCCGATGCCAAACAGCCCGGCTGGGCTGGCGGCGGGGACGTTCTGGAACAACGGCGGCCTGGTGTGCGTCACGGACGGCGGGACCCTTCCGCTCGCTCCCAACGGGCTTGCTGCCGGGGCTTACTGGAACAACGGCGGCTTTGTAACCATCGTGCCGGGTGCCTTCCTGCTGCCGACCCAGCCGCTGGGCCTGCTGAACGGAGCCTTTTGGAACGACGGCGGCGTTCTCGCGGTCGTCTCCGGCAGTCGGGTCCCCACGCCGCCTCCGGTGGTCCCTAGCGGCGCGCTGGACTTTCCCCTGGCGGTGGTCGACGCGCGGGAGGACTTCAACCAGATCTGCCTCAAGTCGCTGACCACCTTTCCGACCGCGGCCTTCTATGAGTCGTCCTGGCCGCTGGGTGTGCTGCACGTCTGGCCGGTGCCGCCGGCCGGGATATATGAGTTGCACATCGCAACAAAGGCGCCGCTGCCTTCGTTTGCCAATCTCACCGACCCGATCGGTCTGCCGCCGGAATATATGTCGGGGCTGCTGTACACGCTCGCCAACGAACTAGCAATGAATTACGGCCTGCAACCGTCGCCGGCGGTTGTCGGCCGAATGCGCGCGGCAATGAACGTCATCCGTATGGCGAATGCGCAGATCGCCAACCTCGCTATGCCGGCCGGCGTGGCGTCCCGGCGCGGCAGTTCCAGCGCGGCCCTTTCTTCGCCCGGCTTCAACTCAGGATGGATGTCATGATGCGATTGCTCGCCGGGCTGCTGCTTGCCTGTATTTCCGCGTTCGGCGCGCAGGCGCAAACGATGCCCTCGCCGGTGGTCGATCACGTGATCCAGGTCGGCCTGCCGTCCAATGCCGCGTTGAAGGCGGCCTCGGTCAACGGCCTTGTCGCGGGATCAACGGTGCGCCGGCTTGGCTTTACGACGGCAGGCGACGGCGGCGGCGCGGATTATGTCTATGGCACCGCGGCGTGTTCGTTGAACGCCGGCGCAGGCGATAACGGCTCGCAGGTTGCGCCGACCGCTGGCGTGGGCTGCTGGACAGCGGTTCTCCCGCGGCTCCCCAGCCCGAAGATATGGGGCGCGAAAGAGGACGGCAGCACCGACGACTCCGCGGCGCTTTCGGCTGCGTTGGCCTCGGTTCCTGACGGCGTAACGATAGACCGGGCGGCCACGCTCTATACCGCCAGCGGGATTTTGGTCCCCGACAACAAGGTCCTGGCCGGCGCCTCGTTCGGCGGCGTGAGTGCGCCCGGCAGCACGATCCTGTGCGGCCTCTCCGTCGCGGTCTGCGTAACCGGCGGCTCCAGCGACAATCAGCCGGTGACGATCCGCAATCTGCTGATATCCCGCGCGCCGGGGACGATCCCGGCCGGGAGCACCTGCCTGTCGCTGCCGGGCGACTACACGCCGACGGTCGACACCGTGGAATGCTACCGCCATGCGATTGGCTTTGCGTTTTCGACGGTAAACGGGACCGAGGGGATTTACTATCACCTGAATAACGTCATGACTTGCGCGATATCCGACGCGCACATGCAGATTAGTGGCGTGCCGGGCGTCTATGTCTCCGGCAGCACCTTGGGCTGCAACGGGGGTTTCGACGTCCCGTCTAATGCCTTCGTGCGGGTGCAGGGAAACTGGGACGCCAGCATGGGGACGGTTCACCTCACCGATACCCAGTTTAACCAAGGCCAGAATAGTACAGTTTGCGGGTTTGCTTTCCAAAACTTCACCGGCAGCACCAATGTTTTAAATGACTTTGAAGTTATCGGCGGCCACCTCGAAACGGCCCAAAACTTCATGTGCTCCGATGCGACGGTTAAGGGCCTGTCGCTCGTGCAGATTTTGGGCCTATGGGCGGGCGGCGGCTGGGGCGGGACGAACCATTACTTTGCGCTGAACGCGGCCACGTCGTTGAACAGTTTCGCGCTCATCGGTAACAGCCTAACGGGCTGGTCGGACGTGACGATGGCGCCGGCGGCCCAAATTAACGACCTCAAAATGGCGGCCGACTCGTTCCTGATGCCGGTTCACATTACCGGCGTATCAAACAGCACGATGAACCTGACGGGCGACACGTTCAACGGGGTGACCGTCGATGGAACGTGGGCCTCCGCCGTCATTACCGGAACCAACCAGGGCGGGGCCTATTCCTTCACGCCGTCCGGAAGGATTGCGGTGAATATCCCCGGCGTTTCGATGGGCGACTGCAAGGGGGCCATCGGCCTGGCGTTCGGCGGAGCCTCCACCGGGATTGCCTATGTGAGCGGGGCGCCGGTTTGCCAGTGGCAGTATGAGGGCGATAAGGTATTCGTCAGCTACTATATAGCATTGACCAGCAAGGGGACCGCCACCGGCGCGGCCACGGTGACCGGCCTTCCCTATACCGCCGGGACGTCGCTCGGACCCGCCTGGTCGCCGCTCTATAACGAGAATATGGCGGCGCTGTCGGGTCCTTTGATCGAGGGCAACGGCACCGCGACGAACTATGTAAGCCTTTACCAGCAAGGCGCGACTGGCCTGACCGTTGCGACTGACGCCAATTTCACCAACACCAGCATTATCCAAGGCACCATCGAATATGGTGCCAAGACGCCGTGACCACCATCCGACTGACCGGCGGCGCCTATCAGGCCCGCAGTGTCATCGCGTCCGCGCAACGACAGGTCAACCTGTATAGCGAGGCGATGCCGCAGCAGGAAGGCGAGCCGGCGGTCATGACGCTATACCCAACGCCGGGCCTTCGTGTGCTTGCTACGCTGCCACAGGGGCCGATCCGGGGCATCCGCGCTACGACGTCCGGAGCGGTCTATGTGGTGGCCGGTAGCGGCGTCTATGCCATGGCCGCAGATTGGTCCTACACGCTGCTCGGCTCGATCACCGAGGGTGTGACCACGCCGGTTTCGATGGCGGATAATGGGCTGCAACTAGTCATCGTGGACGGCTCCACAAATGGCTGGATGGTTACGCTGGCGACGAACGCTTTCGCGCCCATCGTTGATTCTACGGGGAGTTTCCGCGGCGGCGGCCGGGTCGATTACCTCGATACGTTTCTGCTGTTCAGCGTCCCCGGCACGCCGCAGTTCCAGTCGTCGCTGAGCCTGGCGGTGACGTTTGACCCGCTCTATTTCGCCAACAAGGAATCCTATTCGGACTTGCTGGCATCGCTGATCGTCATCAAGCGGGAAATCTGGCTACTCGGCACCGCAACGAGCGAGGTTTGGTATAACGCCGGAACGCCGGACTTCCCTTTCGGCAGCATGCCGGGTGTCTTCATCGACCGCGGCTGCGCCGCTCCCTATAGCGTGGCGGAGGCTGATAATACCGTGTTCTGGCTCAGCCAGGACCGTTACGGCAAGGGGATCGTGCTGGCCGGCGCTGCGTACCAGGCAACCCGCGTTTCGACCTATGCCATCGAGGCGGAGTTTGCCACCTATTCAACGATCGCCGATGCCGTTGCTTATACATACCAGCTTGCCGGCCACGTTTATTACGTTCTCAACTTCCCGACCGCCGACAAAACCTGGGCCTACGACATCACGAGCCGCCTTTGGCATGAGTTGGTCTGGCTGGACGGCAATGGCGGGGAGCACCGCCACCGGTGCAATTGCGCGACGTTGGCCTATGGGCTGATCGCGGCCGGGGATTGGCAGAATGGCAACCTGTATGCGCTCGATCCGTCCGTATATACGGACGTAGGGGCGCCGATCAAGCGTCTGCGTTCGTTCCCGCATCTGCTGGCTGACGGGAAGCGGGTATTCTATCGGCAACTCCTGGCCGATGTCGAAACCGGGACGACCGCGGGGGCCGAGATTTATCTGGGGTTTGTCGAGACGGACGTTACCGACCTGGAGCCGCAGATATTCCTGAGTTGGTCGGATGACCGCGGCCATACCTTTGGCAATCCGGTGGGTGCCAGCCTCGGCGCCGGCGGTGAATACCGAACATCGCTGCAATGGCAACGAATAGGCATGGGCCGTGATCGGGTGTTCCAGCTTGAATGGAGCGTGCCCACGGCGACCGCGCTGCAAGGCGCCTGGATCGACGTTACGCCGGCGCAATCGTAGGAAATTCAGATGACTGTGCTGCTCCCGCCTGCCGTCCTGCAATTCGCGGACGCGAATGGCAAGCCGTATGCCGGCGGCAAGATTGCAACCTATGTGCCGGGGACCACGACGCCGAAATCGACCTGGTCCGATCCGGCCGGGACCTCCCTGAATACCAACCCGATAACGCTGGATAGCGCGGGGCGGTGCATCATCTATGCCGATGGCGTGGTCCGGACGGTGCTCTCGGACGCGTCCGGCAACCTGATATGGGACCAGGTTACAAGCACGGTCATTTCGACAGCGATGACGCCGGTATGTTCCGCGCCGGATATTCCGACCGCCCAAACGTTGCTGGGGATCGTCAACAATACCGCTACCCTGGCGGCGTTGGCTGCGGCCATCACCACCGAAACGGCCAATCGAACCGCGGCGGATACCGCGGAGGCCACCACGCGGGCCACGGCGGATACCACCAACGCCAGCGCGATTACCGCGGAGACGACGCGGGCGGAGGCGGCCGAGGCGGCCCTGGCGGCCTCTATAGCGGCGGCGACGTTCCAGAGTGGCCATTCAAATGGCACCGATGCGAACGGCCATGTGCGGGTGACGTTTCCGACGCCGTTCGCCAATCAATGCTCATCCTTTACTTGCAGCATCGGCGGAGGCGGCTTGTTCACGGCATCTATCACGGTAGCGCCCGACCGGCTCGGCGCCGATGTGTGGTTGACGATGCCGTGGGGCGCTGCCGCGCAGGCGGGCCTGACCGTCTATTGGATAGCGACCGGTTCATAATGGCTTCAAATACCGGCTTTCCGACCGATCCGGTCGTTGACGCGAACGGCAACCTAACGCCGGCGTGGCGTGCGTTTCTGCTGGCGCTGTACAACCGCACCGGCAGCGCGGTCGGGGTATCGACCGGCACAATCTCCGGCCAGCTTGCGACGGAGGTTTCCGCCCGCACCGCGGCGGACACGACCCTGGCCGGGTCAATTGCCAGCGAACAAGCGGCGCGGATCGCTGCGGACGGCGCTGAGGCAACCGCGAGGGCCTCCGCGGACGCGGCGCTGGGCGCGCGGATCACTGCGCTGGCGACCTCACAAGGGACAAACGGTATGACCCTCGCCCGATTTTGGTTCGGTCCCGCATGATCCTCGACCAACCGACGCGCACGCTGGAGATCATTCTCGGCGAGGCGATGGCGACGTCCAATTGCGACATCGTTGCATGTTATGCGACCTCCGCCCTCGCCTCCGGCACCTCCGGCGGGACCTTCACGACGGCGGTCGCCCAGGCGGCCTCAAACGGAACGACCGCGGTTACGGTGGTTCCGGCTCCGGCCGGCGGCGCGCAGACTCAGGTGAACGAGGTCCGCGTTCATAACAATGACACGATTTCGCATCGGATCATGCTGCGGCTGAACGACGGCGGGACCGTTCGGATCGTGCTGGCCAAGACGGTATCTGCCGGGAGCGATTTTCTCTATTCGCCGACCACGCAGTCGGATGCCGGTGGCGGCATCCAGGCGGACGGAACGACGATCACCAACACGGCCGGCGTTATTTCCGTTACCTATGGAACGACAGCCAACACCGCGGCGGAGGGCAACGACGCGCGGATCACCGGCGCGCTGTCCGCATCAGGCGCGGCGACGACCTATGCGCCGCTGGTTTCGCCGCTGCTGAGCGCAACGACGCAGACGGCGCCGGCGGTTGTCAATGCGAACGTCACCGCTCCGGCCGCCGCTACGTCCACCGCCGTCGTGCAGGTGATCGGCAAGGATGCGACCGGCGTTAAGGTCGAGGTCGATGGTTACGGCGGCACGCCGGGCTTTGCCGGGCGCCGGGCGGATGGGACCCAGGCCGCGCCGACCGCGGTGGCGGCGAACGACACGCTGATGCAGATGTCCGCCTTCGGCTACGGCGCCACCGGGTTCAGCGCGGCGTTCCGGGCCAGCTATAA
This sequence comes from Rhodopila sp., assembly GCA_036263955.1. GTDB lineage: Bacteria > Pseudomonadota > Alphaproteobacteria > Acetobacterales > Acetobacteraceae > Rhodopila. Next base: position 174 of record DATARX010000189.1, on the reverse strand, counting down.
CATCTATTCGGCCGAGGGGTGGACCGATACCGCGCAGGGGACCTTCCACAGTTTCTTTACGACTGCGAAAGGCACGACGACCACCTCGGAAAAGGCCCGGCTGTCGGACGCCGGACACCTGCTGATCGGGACCACAACAGACGATGGGACCAATCTGCTCCAGGTGGCCGGGGG
>DATARX010000148.1:0-8575 GCA_036263955.1 Rhodopila sp. | reverse complement strand
GTTTTCCCGGGTGCGTTCGAAACCCTCGCCAATATGGACATTACCCTCCATAGCCTGTGCACCTGGTGGGACGTGCTGGAGGCCTGCAAGGATCGACCGTATTTCTCCGATTCCGCGCTGTCGGAAGTGCGGCGCTTCCTGGAAAATCCAGTCGCCTGGTCGGCCGCGCATGGCGGGATTGCATCCGCCGAGGAAGCGTTGGCGCGGAAGGCCGCCGCGGAGGGGTAGGGCGGCGAGGGGCTGTCGTCGCGCGCCTGGGTCAGGGCTCTCGCAATACCAGTTGCACCCGTTCCCATTCGGCTGGGCCGTGGGGTATGCCAAAGCGGAGCCAGGCAGGCTTCGTCTCATAGGGCCGGGTTAAGATCCCTGCCCGGCAAAGCCGCTCAAACCACGCAGCCGCTTCATCGTGGCGAGAGAGCCGGAATAAGGCGGTACCACCAGCGATCTCGAACCCAGCGGAATGAAGCAGCCGATCCAGCCGATCGGCCCCGCCCTGCAATCGTCCCACAGTATCGGATAGCCAGCGATCGTCCAGCAAGGCACGTCGGCCGATCTCGATCGCTGGACCTGACACCGCCCACGGACCGATTGCCGAGCGCATCCGCATGCAGTCCTCAAGCGAAGCCGCAGCAAAGCCGAGGCGAAGGCCTGCCAGGCCATAGGCTTTACCAAAGGAGCGCAGCACGATCGCGCCCGCGGCCGGCAGGCGGGGGACGAGACTGCTTTGCTGTCCAAGGACATCCATGAATGCCTCGTCGACGATCAGCCTGCCGCCGCGCTGAGCGAGGATTTCCGAGGTTTCAGCCATAACGTCAGGCGTATGGAGTTGGCCATCCGGGTTATTCGGATTGACCACCACCCCGACATCGAAGGCGGCGAGGTCCGTCAGGGTCGTCACGGTCGTGACATCCGCTCCGGCGGCCCGCCAGCAGGCTTCGTGCTCCCGGTAGGTGAAGCCCAGAATGCCGACCCGCCGCGCCGGAAAAATCCGCGGCAGCCATTGGATCAGCGCCTGGGTCCCTGGGCCGGCGACAAGTCCGGCCGCCGGCGGGGCGCCGTAGGCGACGCAGGCCGCCGCTTCAAGCGTGGCAAGATCGCCGGGTTCCGGCAATCTGCTCCAGGCCGACGGCGCGACCGTCCCGATCGGATAGGGAACGGGATTAATCCCGGTCGAGAGATCGATCCAGGGTTCCGGCGCGTCGGGAAACAGGCTTCGGGCGGCATTGATGTTACCGCCGTGATACCGTAGCGCATGCGGTGCACCCGGCATCGTTTCCCGCAATTTCATGCACCATCTTTCCAACGTCGAACTGGCGCTCGCCGCTCTCCTGCTGGAGGCGGCAATCGGCTATCCGCCGTTCGTCTACCGCGCGATCGGTCATCCTGTCACCTGGATGGGCGCGCTGCTCGGCTGGCTGGAGAGCCGGCTCAACCGCGCATCGGCCTCCCGCGATCGGCGCCGCGCGGCCGGGGTTCTGGCGCTGGCGCTGACGCTCGGCTGTACGGCCGCCTCGGCGTGCGTGCTCGGTTGGATCACATTCCCGGGGGTGATCCGCACGGGCGTTCTGATATTCGCGGCGACGACCCTCCTGGCGCAGCGCAGTTTGTACCAGCACGTTCGCGCGGTCGCGGACGCCCTGGAACAGGATGGGCTGGAGGCCGGCCGCGGCGCGGTCTCGATGATTGTCGGCCGCAATCCCGGCTGTCTGGACGAGGGAGGCGTGGCCCGCGCCGCAATCGAGAGCCTCGCCGAAAACTTCTCGGATGGCATCGTCGCGCCCGTATTTTGGCTGGCCGCCGCGGGCCTTTCGGGGGCAGCTTGCTATAAGGCTGTCAACACCGCGGACTCCATGATCGGGCATCGCACGCCACGCTACGCGGCCTTCGGCTGGGCTGCGGCGCGATTGGATGATGTGGTCAACCTGCCGGCGTCCCGCCTGTCCGTCATTTTCATTGTCCTTGCCGCCCTCGCAATCGGCGCCTCGCCCAAAGGGTCGATAGCGGCGGTGTGGCGCGATGCAAACCGGCACCGGTCGCCGAACGCCGGATGGCCGGAAGCGGCGATGGCGGGGGCGCTGGGCCTGCGCCTCGCCGGTCCCAGGGTTTATGGCGACGCGCTGGTCGATGATGCGTTCATGGGCGATGGCCGCCGGGCGGCGACCGCGGCGGATATTGCCCGTGCCCTGCGCTTGTATAAGGCGGCCTGTGTTGCGCAGTGGCTGGTACTGATCGCGATCGCGGTTATCGCGCGAGCCTGAGCAGGCGGTCCAGGTCGATATCCTCAGCCAGATGATCGGCGAGCGCATCCAGAACCCGGTCGATTTCCGCCTCATGGCTGCGCTGGTCGGCGCTGGCGCCGAACCAGGACAGCAGCGCCGAACGCTGGCTGTCGTCGGCGAAAAGGCCATGCACGTACGTGCCGCGAATACGGCCATCCATCGACGTCGCGCCGTCCGGTCGCCCATCGTCGAAGCGGACCAATGGCCGCGCGCAGTCCGTGCCGGTGGTTCGTCCGGTATGCATCTCGTAGCCACGAAACGGCACCGCGCCGGCAACCGAATGGCCGCTGACGTCGGCCAGCATCTTGCCCGCGGTCAGCACGGTTTGGACATCGAGCAGGCCGAGTCCAGGCGCGCTGCCGGGCGTTCCCTCAATCCCATCCGGGTCGGTCAACAGGGTACCGAGCATCTGATAGCCGCCGCAGATGCCGAGAACACGTCCGCCGCGGCGGACGTGCGCGAACAGGTCGATATCCCAGCCATTCCGCCGGAAATCCTCCAGATCCGCGAGTGTTGCTTTCGAGCCGGGCAGGATGACCAGGTCGGCATCGCCCGGCAACGCCCGACCCGGCTGAACCAACACCACGTGAAGCGAAGGCTCCCGCATCAAGGGGTCGAGATCATCGAAGTTAGCGATGTGCGCCAAGCGGGGAACCGCCACCGTGTGCGTTCCCCCCGTCGCGGGCCGCTGCCTGTCCAGCGCGACCGCGTCTTCGGCCGGAAGATGTCCGGCATCACGGAAATACCGGATCAGCCCGAGCCCGGGCCAACCCGAGCGTTCCGCGGCAAAATCCATCCCCGGCTGGAACAGGGTCGGGTCGCCGCGAAACTTGTTGACCAGGAAACCCTGCACCAAAGCCGCGTCGGCCGGATCGAGCACGGCCTGCGTGCCGACGATCTGGGCGATGACCCCGCCGCGATCGATGTCACCGATCAGGATCACCGGCACCTCCGTCGCTCGGGCAAAGCCCATGTTGGCGATGTCGTTGGCACGCAGATTGATCTCGGCCGCGCTGCCGGCGCCCTCCACCAGGACGATGTCGGCTTCCGCCCGCAGGCGCTCAAAGCTGTCGACGATCGTGGGCAGCAGTCCGGGCTTGTGGGACTGAAACGCACGCGCTGTCGCATTGCCGGTGACCTGCCCGAGGACGACGACCTGGGCACCGATATCGCTCTGCGGTTTGAGCAGAACAGGATTCATATGAACCGAGGTCGGGACGCGGCAAGCACGCGCCTGCAGCGCCTGCGCCCGACCAATTTCACCGCCGTCGGCAGTCACCGCCGCGTTGTTGGACATGTTTTGCGGCTTGAACGGGCGCACTCGCATCCCGCGATTACTCAGCCCGCGGCACAGGCCGGCGACGACCAGCGATTTCCCGACGTCGGAGCCTGTGCCTTGGAACATCAGTGTCACAGGCGATGCGCACATCAGAATTCGATTCCCGGCTGCGCCTTCACCCCGGCCGCGAAATGATGTTTCGTCAGGCCCATCTCCGTGACGAGATCCGCGATGGCGATCAATTCGGGTTTCGCATTGCGGCCCGTCACGACAACATTGAGATCGTCGCGCCGATTGGCGAGCGCCGCCAGCACATCCGCGAGCGGCAGATAATCGTAGCGCAGGGCGATGTTGAGCTCATCAAGTACCAGCAGGCGGATCGTGGAATCGTTCATCAGCGTGCGCGCCATTTCCCAGGCCCGTCCGGCCGCCGCGATGTCGCGCTGGCGGTCCTGCGTCTCCCAGGTAAACCCTTCGCCCATCGTGTGCCACGTGATAAGGTCAGGGAAGCGTTCCAGTGCGGTTCGTTCGCCGGTGTGCCAGGCGCCCTTGATGAACTGCACGACGCCGACGCGCCAGCCATGGCCAAGCGCGCGGAGCACGAGGCCGAAGGCGGCGGTGGATTTGCCCTTCCCGGGTCCGGTATTGACCATCAGCAAGCCCTTGGCGGTGATCGTCTTGGATGCGACCTCGGCGTCCTGAACCTGTTTGCGCCGAACCATTTTCGCCGCGTGCCGGCGGTCGGCGTCCTCGATTTCGGTCATCTTATGTGCTCTCCCTGGCGCGGGCGGATCGTGGCCGTGAACGGGGAAGCCACGCTGCCACGATCGTATCATGCCAGTCTGCAGGCCGCACAATGGCCGGGAAACCGTTTGACACTGCTTGGGGCCGGCAGCATACAAAAGGCTTGTTTCGACGGTCCCTCTTGCCAGGAGGGTTAAACGGGAATGCGGACGGCGTGGGAAATCACGTCGAGACCGCAGCTGCCCCCGCAACTGTATGTGGATAGCTGAACGCCGACAAAGCCACTGGAACAATGGCCGCCCCAAGGCGGTCCTCCGGGAAGGCGGCGCAAGGCCTTGACCCACAAGCCAGGATACCGGCCGATGAAACAGTGCTGACGCGACGGGCGGGGTGCCCCGGTGCGGTGCGTTTTCAGCGGCTCTTCCGGCGTGCCGGACGTGTTGCAGTACCCATGGATTTGCGAGCCTGGAGCAGGACGCCCGCTGGACGTCTTTATTCCGGCTGCGCCAGGGAGGTGGGTATGCGGCAGGCCATGGTGAAGGTTCCGGTCACGATCGTCACAGGTTTTCTGGGCGCCGGCAAAACGACCCTGATCCGGCACGTGCTGGAGAGTGCCCACGGCCGTCGCCTGGCACTGATTATCAATGAATTCGGCGACGTCGGCGTCGATGGGACGATCCTCAAATCCTGCGGAGTCACGAGTTGTCCGGAGGAGAACATCGTCGAACTCGCCAATGGCTGCCTGTGCTGCACCGTCGCCGACGACTTCATTCCCGCCATCGAAGCCTTGCTGGCTCGGTCGCCGCACCCGGACCATATCATTATCGAGACGTCGGGGCTGGCGCTCCCGAAGCCGTTGGTGAAAGCATTCGACTGGCCGGATATTCGGACCCGGCTGACCGTCGACGGCGTGATCGCAGTGGTCGACGGTGCCGCCGTAGCTGAAGGGCGCTTTGCCGACGACCCGGCGAAATTGGCTGCCCAACGCGCCGCGGACGGCGCCATCGACCATGAAAACCCGCTGGAGGAGGTGTACGAGGATCAGCTTTTGTGCGCCGATCTGGTGGTGCTGAACAAAGCCGACCTATTGACCCCCGAGACCATGCGGCGGGTCACCGCAGATGTCCGCGCGACCGTCCCCCGCGCAGTGAAAATTGTCGAAACCCGCGACGGAATCATCGATCCCGATATTCTGCTCGGCCTCGCCGCCGCGGCGGAGGACGATTTGGAACAACGACCGTCGCACCACGATGCCGAGGAAGGCCACGACCACGACGACTTCGAAAGTTTCGTCGTCGATATTCCCGCGACATCCGATCCGGCTGGCCTGACGACACGGCTCGCCGCGATCGCCGAAACATTCGGCGTGCTGCGGATAAAGGGGTTCGTGGAGGTGTCGGGCAAGCCGATGCGCCTACTTGTCCAAGGCGTCGGCAAGCGCTTCCGGCAGCATTTCGACCGCCCGTGGGCGCAGGGCGATGACCGCCGCAGCCGGCTCGTCGTCATCGGTGAAAAGGGCCTCGACCGCGACGCCATCGTCGCTGCCCTCGGGGCCTGAGGCCGGCGCGATGCACCTGTTGCGGGTCGAATCCCGCTCGATCGACGGGTCGGCTGAAGCCGTGGACCTCGCCCAGAGCCCAGCCGACATCGTTGCGCTGTCGTTCACCGACACCGATCTCGCGGTATTGGCCGCTGCGTGGGAGGCGCGAACGGAACCGTTGCCCAGCCTGAGGCTGGCCAATCTGGCCGCGTTGCGCCATCCGTACTCGGTCGACCTGTATGCCGAGAAGGTTCTGTCGGGAGCACGCTTCGTTCTGGTCCGTCTGCTCGGCGGCATGGATTACTGGCGCTATGGGGTTGACGAACTCGCGACCCTCGCCCGGTCCGCCGGCTTCCATCTTGCTATCGTGCCGGGCGATCATCGGGAAGATGCGCGCCTGGATGAGGCCTCAACACTGCATCCTCAGGCGCTGCGCCGGATCTGGTCGTATTTTGCGGCGGGTGGGGTGGAAAACATCGGCACGTGCCTGCGCTTCATCGCCAGCAACATGGGGTCGCAAGGCTTGGCGCCCCGACACACGGCTGTCCTTCCTCACCGCCGCGACTCAGCGATTCACGATTTGCCATGGCCGGGCGAGCGAGCACGCGAGCCAGGGGTGTCCCGGCCATCCTCCGCCAGCCGTCCGTGCGCGGATGGTCGGGACGCGCCCGGCCATGATGGTGAGATGGGCTATCCCGCTATGCCGGTTCCTTCGTTTGGCTTCTTCGACCCTGCGATGCGGTCCGGGCCCCCCCACGCACCCTGTGCGCTGATCGTTTTCTACCGAGCCTGGATGCTGGCCGCGGACACCGATCCGGTTGTGTCACTGGCGCAGGAACTGGCGTCGCGCGGCTTCCACGTCACCGCCGTGTATGTGACCAGCCTGAAGGATGAGGCCGCCGCGACTCCCTTGCGGGCGCATCTGGACGCAGAACGGCCGGACGTCATCCTCAATCTCACCGCGTTTTCCGCACGGTCGGATACCGGCGGATCGGTCCTGGACCAAGCGGCCTCGCCGGTGTTTCAACTGGCGCTGAGCAGCGGCAGCCACTCGCAATGGAGCGACTCCCAGCGCGGTTTGGGTCCGGCCGATCTCACGATGAACGTTGTCCTGCCGGAATTTGATGGCCGGATCATCGCCGGCGCGATTTCCTTCAAGGGCGAGACCCACCGCAACGCTGCGCTCGAGTTCACCCGCCTCATTCACCAGCCGGCGCAGGATGGGATCGGCTACGCGGCCGATCTTGCATGCGCATGGGCACGGCTTGCCCGCACGCCACGGCCTGAGCGGCGCCTGGCCTGCGTCCTGTCGGACTACCCGGCGAAGGCCGGGCGCACCAGCTATGCCGTGGGTCTCGACACACCGCGCAGCGTCGTTGCCATTGCCAGCCGGCTTGCACAGGAAGGTTACAACATCAGCCCTCCGACGGACGCGGCTGAATTGGCCAGAACCCTGTCGGCTGGCGCGATGAGTCCTGCTCTGAGTGTTGAGGATTATCGGCGGCGGCTCGCGGCCATGCCTGGCAAGTTCGTCGAGCAACTCCACGCGGCGTGGGGCGATCCCGCCGATGACAGCGCCGTCATTGACGGGATGTTCCGCTTCAGGACGGTCCGAACCGGCAATCTCCTGATCGCCGTGCAGCCGGATCGCGGCAATAGAGCCTCCCGCAAGAGCGAATATCATGATGCGCTCCTGCCGCCCCGGCACGGCTACGTCGCCTTTTATCTGTGGCTGCGCGCGGTCGAGCGTATTCATGCCGTGATCCATTGCGGCACGCATGGGACACTCGAATGGCTGCCCGGCAAGGCCACGGCATTATCGGAAAGCTGCGCCCCGCGCGCGGTTTTGGGGCCAGTGCCGTTGATCTATCCGTTCATCGTGAACAATCCGGGTGAAGCCGCGCAGGCCAAACGACGTGTTGCAGCCGTGACCATCGGCCATCTCACGCCACCGCTGACCGCGGCGGGCACGCATGGCGCCACGGCCATGATCGAGTCCCTGTTTGACGAGTATGCGGAAGCGCAGTCACTTGACCCACCCCGTGCCGTCCGGCTGGCAGAGCTCATTATGGTCCAGGCAAGGGATACCGGCCTCGCCGTCGAGTCCGGCATCGACCCCGACGAAGACCCTCAAGCGGCCTTGGTCAAGCTGGACGCCTGGCTATGCGATATCAAGGACATGCGGATCGGCGATGGTCTGCATGTATTCGGGCAGCAGGCGGCGCGGATGGAAGAGACGGCCGCGACAGGTTCCGTGCTTGCGGATTCGCCGGGCCAGGAGGCAGTCGAACACTTGATCGCATCCTGTGCAGAAGCGGAAATGCGCGGCCTGCTCGCCGCCCTGGATGGACGGTTCGTGCCGCCCGGGCCGGCCGGTGCGCCGGACCGGGGCCGAACCGATGTGCTGCCGACCGGCCGCAATCTGTTCAGCATCGACCCGCGGGCCGTGCCGACCCGCACCGCCTGGGAGATCGGGCGACGCACCGCCGAGGCGCTGCTCACCCGTCATGCGCAGGATCATGGCGACTGGCCGAAGCGGATCGTGCTCGATATTTGGGGCAGCGCAACGATGCGAACGGGCGGCGACGATCTTGCCCAGGCATTCGCCCTGCTCGGTGTGCGGCCCTGCTGGGACAATGGCTCCAGCCGGATCGCCGGGTTCGACATCCTGCCGCTGGCGGCGCTGAACCGGCCTCGTGTGGATGTGACCTTGCGTATTTCAGGCCTGTTCCG
>DATARX010000146.1:0-3649 GCA_036263955.1 Rhodopila sp. | reverse complement strand
CGCCGCCGTGATGGACCTCGATCCCTTTCTTGGCAACATCACCGCTCGGACGCTTGTCGTAACGACTGAGGCGAGTCCATTGCAGCCGGTGGCGTCGGCGCGGGCCTACCAGGAGAAGATCAAGAACTCAAAGCTGCTGGTTCTGCCGGGGGATTCGTACCACATCGCGGCGGTTCGGCCGGAGGAATGCGCCACGCGCGTACTGCAATTCATTGCTGGGGCATGAAGGCGGGGTCGTCACGGCGGGATCATCACGCTATTTGGCGGGCCACGCCTCGGCCATTGCCGGCGCGGGGGTCTTGTCGCGGTATCTACCAGTCCGTCGCCACGCAGCGCCAGCACTCCGGCCGGCGCGCCTTGCAGACGTAGCGACCGTGCAGGATCAGCCAGTGGTGGGCATCGCGTAGCCGTTCGGGCGGGATGCGCTTGAGCAGGCCGTCCTCGACCTCCCGCGGGGTTTTGCCGGGGGCGAGGCCGGTGCGGTTGCCAAGGCGGAAGATGTGGGTGTCGACCGCCATCGTGCTTTCGCCGAACGCGACGTTGAGAACGACATTGGCGGTCTTGCGGCCGACGCCGGGCAGGGCCTCCAGCGCGGTACGGTCGGGCGGGACCTGGCCGGCGTGTTTTTCCTCCAGTTCGCGTGCGAGGGCGACGACGTTGCGGGCCTTGGTCTGCCAGAGGCCGATTGAGCGGATGTGGGAGGCGACGCCGTCGACGCCGAGTTCGATCATGGCTTTCGGGGTCGGGGCGACCTGAAACAATGTTTTTGTTGCGCGATTGACCGACAGATCGGTTGCCTGGGCGGACAGGACGACGGCGACCAGCAAGGTGAACGGATCGGTGAAACTCAGTTCGGTTTCCGGCGCGGGGTTGTGGTGGGCCAGGGCTTCGATGAAGCCGCGCACCTCGGCTTTGGTCATCAGCGGGGTTTTCTTGGACGCTGGCGGCATCAGGATGTTTTCAACGCGGCGTCGGCCGAAGTGAGTAACCGAGCGAAACGTTCTGCCCAGGCTTGCTGGCCGGATTGGGTGGCGATCAGGTCCTGGCGGATCTCGATTTCGATGTGCGGCAGGCCACGCTTTTCGCCGTGGGTGGGGATGCCATAGTCGCTGTCCTCGGTAATGGCATAGGGCGCGTTGTCGCCGATGGTGAGATCGCCTTCCCGGCGCAGCAGATCCAGCAGGATGCCGGCCAGGCGGGCGTCCTTGTTGTAAAGCATGCCCACCTGCATCGCGCGGTTTTCGCCTTTGAACGACGGGGTGAAACTGTGCATCGCGATCAGCACGGTGCGGCGGCCGCCGCGCGCGTCCAGCAGGGTCCGGATGCGATCGTGGTAGGGGGTGAAGATTTCGGCGACTCGGGCGGCCTTGGCCGCCTGCGTCAGTGCGACGTTGCCGGGGATCGGCGTGTATTCGCTGACTTCCGGCATCGCGGAGGGCCAGGACGGATCCCGGTTACAGTCGATCACCAGGCGGGAGTATGCTTGCAACACGGCGGTCGCGTCCAGCAACACGGACAGGCGTTCGGTGACGCCGGCGATACCGATGTCCCAGGCGATGTGCCGCTCTCGTTCGGCCTCCGGCACACCGAGGTCGCCCAGCGCCTTGGGGATGACGCGGCCGGCGTGGTCGGCGGTGAGGAACAGGTCGGACGTGGCGGTTTCGCGCAGCACGCGGACGGGGGAGGGGTCTTCGGCAGTCAGCAGCACGTCAGGGTTCCTGTTGCGGCGACGCCAGAATGCGCTAACCTTTGGTGATGGACAAGGAAACGCAGCGGGCCCACCACGATATGGGCGGTGTCACCAAATACATGTGCGAGCCGGTGGATATCGCGCCGCACGGGCTGAGTGCGTTCGATCGGGAGGTCGATGCGCTGCGCCAAATGCTCTCGGCGAAGCAACTGATGTCGGTGGATGAGCTGCGGCGCGGGATCGAGGCGATCCCCGAGGCTGAGTATCACCGGCTGAGCTACTATCAGCGCTGGATCCGCTCGATCACCGACACCCTGTTGCGTCGCGGCGTCATCACCGAGACCGAGTTGCGCTCGGCGCTGGAGGGTTCGTGATGTTCGCGGCGGGCGAGACGGTGCGGGTGAAGGATCAGTGGCCCGAGGCGGCTGGTCCGGTGCATATCCGCACGCCCTGGTATGTCCGTGGCCTGGTGGGCGAGGTGGTTCGGCATCTCGGCGATTACCCCAATCCCGAGGACCTGGCGTTTGCCCGGCCGGCGCAGCGGCGAAGGCTGTATCACGTACGGTTCCGCAAGGGCGCGATCTGGCCCGAGGCGAAGCCGGATGACGAAGTGCAGGTCGAAATCTACGAACACTGGCTGGAGCGGCCATGAATATCCTGCAGGCGGACGGCGATCGTTTACTGACGGCGGTGCGGACACTGCTGGAGCAGAAGGGGATCGTTTCGACCGCGGAAATCCAGGAGCGGATGGCGGTGACCGACGCCGCGAGCCCAGGCCAGGGGGCGCGGATGGTCGCGAAGGCCTGGGTCGATCCGGCCTATCGTGCGCGGATGCTGGCGGATGGCGCCAAGGCGGCCGAGGAACTGGGGATCGTGATGCGGGGTATGCCGCCACTGGGGGTGCTGGAGAGTACCGCCGAGGTGCACAACCTGGTGGTCTGCACGCTGTGCAGTTGCTATCCGCGCGCCGTGCTGGGTTATCCGCCGTTCTGGTACAAGTCGGCGAGCTTTCGGGCACGCGCGGTGCGTGATCCGCGCGGGCTGCTGGCGGCGGAGTGGAAGACGGTCATTCCGGCTGCAGTGAAGGTTCGCGTGGTGGATTCGACAGCGGATTATCGCTGGATGGTATTGCCGGTGCGGCCCGCGGGCACCGATGGGTGGGACGAGATTCGGCTGGCCGGGATTGTCCGGGAAGGGGACATGATCGGGGTGACGATCCCTCACGCCTAGCCTCGGCGGCGAAATGAACGCTGACATTGCCGTCAGGTGGCAACCGCGGACAAGCGGCCTCGTTCCGGCTGTCTTCACATGGCAGAGGTTCTGATGCGCATTTTGTTGATCGCCGCCGCGTCGTCAATGTTTGGATTGTCCGCTTGTCACCAGGAAGGCCCGGCGGAGAGGGCCGGGAAAAGCGTTGATCATGCCGGTCAGTCGGTGTCGGACGCGTTGAATCCGCCACAGGGACCGGCTCAGGCTGCAGGCCGCAAGCTGGATCGGGCGTTGGATAATTGAGGTCGGCCGAGCGTCGCCGGTTCGGCTGATCCGGACGGTTATTGCGGTTACGGGCCGTTCAACCGAGGGATCTGGATTGCGGCCGGATTCGGCGGCGTGGTATCAAACGATACCATAATATTGGGGCTCCACGCGGGCACCTTTGTGTTTTAGTCTGCTGGTTCGCCGGCGCTTTCGGCAGCGAAAGCCCATGGGGCGGACGCAAAGATGTCACGCGTCCTCACTGGATCGTTAGTGCCAGGCTGAATAAATATATATATCAGATAAGCCTGTTTGTTGGATGCTGGCCTTGGCCTTCAGCCATGTCTCATTTCGACTGTCTGGATTGATATATGTCTGGATTGGTATACGGTCCGATGCCGGATCGTTTCTGACTTGGATCGGGGGAAGTCATGCGAGACGATCTGGCGCGTCGCGTAACCGCCGAGCTTTTCGGCACGTTCTGGC
>DATARX010000145.1:0-11135 GCA_036263955.1 Rhodopila sp. | reverse complement strand
ATGTAATCGCGCGTCAACGGCACCGCGCCATGGCCGCGGGCAAGCTGCAACTGCCACACCATATGGCCGCAGCGGCGGAACGTGATCTCCGACGCCGCCAGGTAGAAATCGAACATGCGGCAGAACGCATCGTCATACAGTGCGGCGATCGCATCCCGGTTGGCGGCGAATCGTCGGCGCCAATGCCGCAGCGTCTCGGCATAATGCAGCCGCAGGATCTCGATATCGGTCGCCATCATGCCGGTCCGTTCGACCGGCGGCAGCACTTCCGACAGCGCCGGTGAGTAGCCACCGGGAAAGATGTATTTGCGGATCCACGCATTGGTGCTGCCGGGCCCATCGCTGCGCCCGATCGCGTGGACCAGCGCCACGCCATCCGGCTTCAGGCAACGCGCCACCGTGTCGAAGAAGGTCTGGTAGTGGCCGATCCCCACATGCTCGAACATGCCCACCGAGACGATGCGATCGAATGTTTCTGTGATCGACCGGTAATCCCGCAGTTCAAACCGCACGCGGTCTTCCAGCCCTTCCGCCGCGGCCCGCGCGCGCGCTTCGGTCAACTGCTCCTGCGACAGCGTCACCCCGGTCACCTGCGCCCCGTAGTCCCGTGCCAGGGTCAGAGCCATGCCGCCCCAGCCGCAGCCGATATCCAGAACCCGCAGTCCCGGCCGGTTCAGGCACAATTTGGCAGCGATATGCCGCTTTTTCGCGATCTGGGCTTCCTCCAACGTCTCATCGCCACGCGGAAAATACGCGCAGGAATATTGCCGGTCGCGATCCAGGAACAGACTGTAAAGCCGTCCGTTCAGGTCGTAGTGATGCGCGACGTTGCGCTGCGCCCGCGCGGCCGGATTGTATTGCATCAAACGGCGGCCGAGGGTCGCCAACTGCCCACGCAGGTGCGCGACCGGATGTCCACCCGGCGCGGCCTCCAGATTGACCAGCACCGTATCCAGGAAATCGTATATACCGCCATCCTCAGCGGTCAGTCCGCCGCACATGTAGGCCTCGCCCGCTCCGACCGAAGGATTCAGGACCAATCGACGGATTGTTCGTTGGTCGCGAAGCCGAACGTTGGCACTGGGCCCGTCACGACCTTCATAAGTCGAACGCGAACCATCCGGCCAAACGACAGTCAGCCGGCCAATGGTGATCAATCGCCGAAGAATGGCATCGAGAACGGGGCGCATGCTCTCCAATCCAACGTCTTGACCCAATAGGTAGGACAAGCATGGATCAGCGACGCTTGGTTCGTCAAAGCATCACAAGCAGTCTTGTTCAATACATCGTGCCAGCGGTGCTGGTGATCGGTTCACAAAAGGGCGACGACCGATGGCCTTAAGCTTTGAGACGAAACAACAAAGTCTCGGGAGAAAAATGAACCCCGAATCAACGTCACGCTCAGGGCGCAGACCCACCATCCGATACCGCTTGCGATTAGCCCGGATGGCAGGTCTGCGCCCACGTGATAAGGCGTCCGTGTGACGACTGGCTAGCCCGGCTGGGGGGTGTCGCCTTCGAAGATGTTCTCGGCCGTCGGCACCTGATCTTCTTCCTCGGCCTCGCGGGTCGCCCGCTCGCCGCGTGCCTGCCGCTCCGCTTCCTCGGGGCTCCGCGCCACGTTGACGGTGACCGGGATCGAAACTTCCGGATGCAACGACACGCGGACCTGCGACAGTCCCAGGGTCTTGATCGGATGTTCCAGAATAACCTGCGAACGGTTGATGGTCAGGCCGCCGGCCGTCGCACCTTCGGCGATGTCCCGGGCGGACACCGAACCGTACAGGCTGCCCGACTCGCCCGCCTGACGGATAATGACGACCGACAGGCCGATGACCCGTTCGGCCAGGCGTTCGGCTTCCTCGCGGCGCTTGATGTTCTGCGCCTCGAGCTGTGCACGCTGCTGCTCGAACCGCGCGCGGTTGTCCTTGCTGGCACGAAGCGCCTTCTTCTGCGGCAGAAGGAAGTTACGGGCATAACCCGGCTTCACCTTCACCACATCTCCCATCTGTCCCAGCTTTTCGACGCGCTGGAGCAGGATCAGTTCAACGGCTGCCATGGAACCTGCTCCTTAGGCGACGATGTAGGGCAGCAGCGCCAGGAAACGGGCGCGCTTGATGGCCACCGCAAGCTCGCGCTGCTTCTTGGCCGACACGGCGGTGATCCGGGACGGCACGATCTTGCCGCGCTCCGACAGGAAGCGAGACAGCAGACGCACATCCTTGTAGTCGATCTTCGGCGCATTGGGGCCGGAGAACGGGCAGGACTTGCGACGGCGGTAGAACGGCCGGCGGGCGCCAACGGCAGTACGCCGCGCGGCGGGATTGATTTCGGTATCGGACATTGGGCTTTACTCCTCGATGCCGCCGCGGAACTCATCGCCACCGAAGGAATCGCGGGCGCGGAATTCCTCACGGTCATCGAAACCGCGACGGCGGCCGCTTTCAAAGCGTCCGGCCGGCTTGGGACCGCGAAAACCGCGCTCCCGGTCGTCGGATTTGCGGGACAGGATAGCGGACGGGGCTTCGTCGATTTCGTCGATACGCACCGTCATGAAGCGCAGAACGTCTTCGTTCAGGCCCAGCTTGCGCTCCATTTCCGTGACAAAGGCCGGCTTGGCGTCAAGACCCAGCAGCATGTAATGCCCCTTCCGGTTCTTCTTGATCCGGTAGGCCAGGCCCCGCAGGCCCCAGTATTCGCGCTTCTTGACAGCGCCGCCATCGGTTTCCAGTTCGGTCCCGATCTCGTCCGCGATCGCTTCGACCTGCTGTTGCGTGACGTCGTTCCGTGCGATCAGCACGGTTTCGTATAGCGGCATGTGTGAACCCCCTATGGCTTGTCTCTGCCCCGGACCGGGTCTGGTCCACCTTCCACGATGGAAGTGGGCATAGCCGGGAGCGATGCCGTCGCGCCCGGCAGGGAAGCGCGGGCTTCAAGCATGGTTCGGGGGGAAATGCAACAACGATCCGTCGCTCCTCGACGCCCCCCGTCTCCCGCGTGCCCAGCAAGGGCTTTCCGATCGCCGCCCGACCGCCACTCAGCCCGTTAACGGCTTGTTCATAAGTCTATTGTAATCGGTTAGCGGTCCAGTCGCTTTGCTGGCGTTAGAGGCGAAACCGATTTTGCACATTCTTCGTAACCTCCGGCTTCACATCAAGCTGGTCATCCTGGTCGGATTGGCCGGGCTTGCCCTCATCGCCTCCATCGGTGCCGGCGCCTCGATGATTTACCGCCGCACGATCGATGACCGGATCGACAAGGTGCATGCCGTGGTGGTGGCGGCATCCGGCTTTGCCAAGGCACTCGAGGCCCAGGTCCAGGATCACACGATCACCCGCGAGCAGGCGCTGGCTTCATTCCGGGACCAGATACACCGCGTGCGATTCGGCGCCGACGATGACTATCTGCTCGTCCAGGATCTCGATGGCACCGTCCTTATGCATGGCGGAGACGCCAAGCGTGAAGGCAAGCCCACCGCATCCAGGAACGCCGAGGGCCGTTCGAGCGCAGAACTGATCCGCGACGTGTTCCACACCGCGGACTCCGGCGTCATTTGGTATACCGCGATCAAACCCGGACACACTGTCCCCCAAGACAAGGTTTCCTACGTCATGAGGTTCGACCCATGGCAGGTCGTGTTCATGGCAGGTGCCTGGATCGATGACGCGAACGCGGCGGTCCGCGAAAGCCTGCTGACGCTCGCCCTGGTCGGTGGGGCGATCCTGCTTGTCACCGGTTTGGCCGCCTGGCTGGTCGACCGCGACATCGTGGCATCCCTGGGCATCCTGCGGGATGCCATGACCCGCCTCGCCAACAGCGACCACGCCGCTCCCGTTCCCGGAGCGGACCGGCGTGATGAGGTCGGCAGCATGGCGCGGGCTGTCCTGGTGTTTCGCGATAACATGATCCGGGCATATGAACTGAATGCCAAGGAAGTCGCATCCAATGCCGCGCGCAAGCGCCGGCAGGAAGCCATGGACAAGCATACCCAGGACTTCGGCTCGTCGATCTCGGGCGTCATGGCGTCGCTGACAGGCTCCGCCGACGCGATGCGACGGGCCGCCGAGGGCATGTCGCAAGCCTCGGGCTCGGTCCATGATGAAGCGTCCGGCACCTCGGACGGCGCGGCAAGGTCCGCGCAGGATCTGACCGCGATCGCCGCCGCGGTCGAGCAACTGACCGCCAGCGTCGGTGAGATATCGCGCCAGGTGGAAGCAGCGGCACGCGTCGCCGGGCAAGCGGTCCAGCGTGCCGAGGCCAGCCATGGCACCATGCAAGGCTTGTCCGCCGCCACCGCCCGCATCGGCGATGTGGTGCGGCTGATCAGCGACATTGCCAGCCAGACCAACTTGCTGGCGCTCAACGCGACGATCGAGGCCGCCCGCGCCGGCGAGGCCGGGAAAGGTTTCGCCGTCGTCGCCGGCGAGGTAAAGGCCCTGGCGGCGCAAACCGCCAAGGCCACCAGTGAGATTGGCGGCCAGATCGGCACCGTGCGCGTCGCAACCGATGACGCGGTGACGGCGATGACCGAAATCGGCGGCATTATCGACCAGATCAACGCAGTCGCCGCCGCGATTTCCGCCGCGATCGAGCAGCAAAGCGTCACCACCCGTGAAATCGCGGCGAGCGTGAACGCCGTTTCGGGCGCGACCGCCAACACCGCTCGGGCGATGGCGCACGTCGTCGCGGTCGCCGACGACGCCGGCGGCGCGAGCCGCGATGTACTCGCCGGCGCCGCACGCATCGGTAGTGAAGCGCGGACGCTGCGCACCGAGGTCGATCAGTTCCTGGCCGCCGTGCGGGAGGAAAATGACGGACGCCGACGCTACGAACGCGTCAGCGGCAATGGCACGCGTGTCGGCATTCAGACCAAGGATTATCCGCCGGCACGTGCCATGCTCCGGGATATATCGCGTGGCGGCGCGGCCTTTGATTGCGACTGGTCGCTGCCTCCCGGTACATCGCTCGACATCGACTTGCCCGGCAATGGCGGAACGATCCCGGCCCGTGTCGTCCGCTGCGGCGGTGGCACCATGACCACTGTGTTCAGCGCCGAACCCGCCATCCTCACCCTCATCGACCGTTGCCTGGATGCCCTGTCCGGGAGCGAGGAACACCGGGCCGCCTGAGCGTCGCCAGCACCATCCCCCGGTGGCCGTGGGCGCAACAAGATCCCCGACAGGCCGAGAATGTCCACAACGATCCATTCGACCGGCTCCTGATCGCCCAGGCAATGCGGCTCGGCTTTACCCTGATGACGGCCGATTGCGCGATCCGAACCTTCGGCGATGTCGCCCAGATCTGGGCCGAATAATCCGCCGCCTTCAGGCCCTGTCGAAATCGCCCCGGCTTGAACGTCACTGACACGGCGACGCATGGTGCGTCCGCCGTGTCAAGGAAGTTCAACATGCAATACCTGATGCTGATCTATGGAAACGAAGCCGCGATGGCCGCCGCTTCCGAAGCCGCCACCAACGAAAGGCAGGCCGCCTACATGGCGTACGGGAAAGCCATGACGGACGCCGGCGTCCTGGTCGGCGGCCAGCGCCTCCGTCCCACCTCCGCCGCCACCACCGTTCGCACCACCAACGGCAAGATCCAGGTGCTCGACGGCCCCTACACTGATACCAAGGAGCAACTCGGCGGCTACTTCCTGATCGAGGCCCCCGATCTCGACGTCGCCCTGTCCTGGGCCCAACGCTGCCCCGGCGCCGCCCAAGGCGTGATCGAGGTCCGCCCCATCTGGTCAATGTGACCGATCTGGGCGATGTGACAGACCCGGCTGGCATCGCGGACGTGGTGGCGCGGGCCAGCTACGGCAAGCTGCTCGCATTCATCGCCGCCCGCACCGGCGACCTGGCGGAGGCGGAGGACGCGCTGTCCGACGCCTTCGCCGCCGCGCTGTCCGACTGGCCGACTCACGGCGTGCCCGACAACCCCCAGGCCTGGCTGCTGACCGTCGCCCGCCGCAAGCGCGTCGACCGCGCCAGGCGCGCCCGCACCGTCGCGCAATCCAGCCCGCATCTGCGGCTGCTGGCCGAAGAACGCGGCACCAGGACCGCGTCCAAAATCCCCGACGACCGCCTGGCGATGATGTTCGTCTGCGCCCACCCCGCCATCGACCCCACCGTGCGCGCCCCGCTCATGCTGCAGACCGTGCTTGGTCTCGACGCCGCGACCATCGCCTCGGCCTTCCTCTCCGCGCCCGCGACCATGGGACAGCGCCTGGTCCGCGCCAAGGCACGCATCAAGCTCGCCGCCATCCCGTTCCGCCTGCCGGAACGAGCCGACCTGCCGGAACGCCTGGCCGCCGTATTGGACGCGATCTACGCCGCGTTCTCCGCCGGCTGGACCGATCCGGCCGGCACCGACCTCGTTCGGCGCGACCTGGCATTGGAAGCGATCTGGCTATGCCGCCTGATCGTGTCCCTGCTCCCCGATGAACCGGAAGCCCTCGGCCTGCTCGCCCTGATGCTCTACGCCGAGGCCCGTCGAACCGCTCGGCGCACCGCAGCCGGCGACTATGTGCCACTGGACGAGCAAGCGGTCGCGACCTGGGACGCTGCGATGATCGATCAGGCGGAAGCCGCCCTGCTGCGCGCCAGCACGCTGGGCACGGTCGGACGCTACCAGTTAGAGGCCGCCCTGCAGTCCGCCCACGTCAACCGCCGGCAAACCGGCCGATCCGACTGGCCGGCGATCCTGCGTTTTTATGACGCGCTGGCGGCGGTGACCGACTCCCCCGTGGTGGCGCTCAACCGCGCCGTCGTCCTGGCCGAAACAGCCGGCGCCGCGGCCGGACTGGCTGAACTCGACGCGCTGGCGGACGACGCAAGATTGGCAACCTACCAGCCCTATTGGGCGGCCCGCGCCGGACTGCTGGCCCGAAGCGATCGCATCGCGGAGGCCAGGGAAGCCTACCGACGCGCGATCGGCCTGGAGGCAGACCCGGCGGTCCGCCGCTTTCTGGCGAAACGGTTGAACGCCCTGGAATGAACGCGACCCCGATCAATCCCCGCCCAACGCCCGCGCCCCGTCCTGCCGCTCGATCCGCATCCCGTGCCTGACCGGCATCATGCAGGTCTGCACGTTTGGTCGCCCATCCACCACGGCGAGGCACTCGAAACACGCTCCCATCATGCAGTACGGCCCGCGCGGCGCCCCCGATACCGGCGTGGTCCGGGTTGACGATATCCCCGCGGCAAGCAGTGCCACCGCGACGCTGTCCCCGGCCCGAACCCGGATCGGACAGTCGTCAAACCAGATCGTCAGATCGCCGCCAGGCGCACGGGACAGCATCAGTCCCGCGAACCCTTAGGCAGCTTCTTCTCGGTAATGGCGGCATACAACGCGACGCCGTACGGGATCGTCTCGTCGTTGAAATCATACAGATGATTATGCAGCGCCGCGCTGTCGCCATTGCCAAGATTGATGTGCGCGCCCGGCACCTGCTCCATCATGAAGCTGAAATCTTCCGATCCCATCCCCGGCGGTGCATCGCGACGCACGTTCTCTTCTCCAACCAGCGCGGCCGCGGCATCGCCATACGCGACAAATTCCGCCTCGTTGTTGACCATCGGGGCGAAGATGACGCGGAAATCAACCGTCGCCGTGGCCCCGAACCCTTCGGCGATGCTCACCGCGAGCCGCTTCATGTTCTGCTCGACCGTCGCCATGACCTCGGACTTCAGCGCCCGCACTGTCCCGGCCATGACCGCCGACTGCGGAATAACGTTGTAGGCTTCGCCGGACTGAATCCGCGTGATACTCAGCACCGCGGTATCCTGCGCGGCGATATTCCGCGAAACGATCGACTGCAGCGCCGTCGCCAGATGACAGGCGACCATCACCGGATCGATGCTATGCTGCGGATGCGCGCCATGCGCCCCCTTGCCGGTAATGACGATGTCGAAAAACGCCCCGCCCGCCGCCCTGGCACCGGGGCCAGTGATGAACTTGCCGACCGGCAGGCCGGGCCGGTTGTGCATCCCGTAAACGAAATCGCACGGAAAACGCTCGAACAACCCATCCTTGAGCATCTCCAGCGCCCCGCCCACACCCTCTTCCGCCGGCTGGAAGATGAAGTTGACCGTGCCGTTGAAGTTCCGCGTTTCCGCCAGGTATTTCGCCGCCCCAAGCAGCATCGTGGTGTGGCCGTCATGGCCGCACGCATGCATCCGGCCCGGGTTCCGGCTGGCGTGCGGCAGGCCGGTCGCCTCCAGGATCGGCAGCGCATCCATATCGGCCCGCAAGCCAACCGATTCCTGCCCATTGCCGTTCCGCAGCACCCCGACCACGCCGGTCTTGCCGACCCCGCGATGCACCTCGATCCCCCATTCCTCCAATTTCTGCGCCACCAGGTCCGCGGTGCGGTATTCCTCCAGCCCCAATTCGGGATGGGCATGAATGTCACGGCGAATGGCGGAAAGTTCGTCCTGGTAGAGGCGGGCCCGATCAAGCGCTGTTTGGGTCATCGACAGTCCTGCGGCTTATGGTTCAAAGCGTAACCATATCACGCCACCCCAAGCTGGCTACCCCACGCCCGCCCCCGCACTGGCCAGCCCCGCACTGGCCAGCCCCCAACCGGCCAGCCCACAACAGGCCAGCCCCGAACCGGCCAGACCCGAACCGGCCAGACGCTCAGTCCGCCGTTCCCTTCGGCAGTTTCGTTTCGGCGATACGGGCAAACAGCGCGGCACCGTAAGGAATCGCCTCGTCGTTGAAATCGTAGTGCTGGTTGTGGACCTCGGCACCCGAACCATTGCCGAACATGATATGGGCGCCCGGCACTTGTTGCATCATGAAGCCGAAATCCTCCGACGCCATCGCCGGCGGCGCATCGCGCTGGACATTCCCCTCACCCACCAGTTCCGCCGCGGCATCGGCGTACCGCACCGCCTCTTCGGCATTGTTCACCACCGGCGCGAACAGGTTGCGAAAATCGACCACCGCCGTGGCCCCGAACCCTTCGGCGATGCTGACCGCGAGGCGCTGCATATTCCGCTCCACCATCGCCATCACCTCCGGCTTCATCGCCCGCACCGTGCCGGCCAGTACGGCGTGCTGCGGGATCACGTTATACGCCTCGCCGGATTGGATGCGGGTGATGCTGAGCACCGCGGTGTCCTGCGCGGATATATTGCGTGATACAATCGATTGCAGCGCGGTGCCCAGATGGCAGGCAACAATGACCGGATCGATACTTTGGTACGGACGCGCGCCGTGGGCGCCCTGGCCGGTGATGGTGATATCGAAGAACGCGCCGCCGGCGAAGCGCACCCCCGTGCTGGTCGCGAACCGGCCGACCGGGATGCCCGGCCGATTATGCAGGCCGAAGACGGCATCGCACGGAAACCGCGCGAACAACCCATCCTTCAGCATCGCGTCCGCGCCGCCCAGGCCTTCCTCCGCCGGCTGGAAAATGAAGTTCACCGTGCCATTGAAAGCCCGCGTCTCCGCCAGGTATCTGGCCGCCCCCAACAGAATCGTGGTGTGCCCGTCATGGCCGCAGGCATGCATCCGCCCCGGCGTCCGGCTGGCATGCGGCAGCCCCGTCGCCTCCTGCATCGGCAGCGCATCCATATCGGCCCGCAGGCCGATCGAAGCCTGCCCGTTGCCGTTGCGCAGCACCCCGACCACGCCGGTCTTGCCAACCCCGCGATGCACCTCGATGCCCCATTCTTCCAGCTTGCGCGCGACCAGGTCCGCGGTGCGGTATTCTTCCAGCCCCAACTCAGGATGGGCGTGGATATCGCGGCGAATGGCCGTGAGTTCGTCCTGGTAGAGCCGAACCCGCGCCAATGCCGATACGGCCGATGCAGACGGCGTGGGTGCGGACGGCGTGGGCGCGGACGCCGTGGGTGCGGACGGCATGTGCGCGGATAGGGTCATCGTGGATCCTGACACTTTGATGCAACGACCCACCATACCACGCTGCCCTTGCCATGCCAGAGCGGTCGCGGTGTTGTTGCGGGATCACTCGGGGGTAGCAACCGCATGTATCTGAACATGTTCGCCGACGGATCGGCTCCGCTGGACATGACCGCTTCGGACGAATTCCGCAGCCTGCTGGCCAGCGCCGCCGATCTGGGCATCTCCCATCGGGCGGACGTGCCGTACCACTCCCGTAATATCGTGCTGCGGCAGTTGCGGTTTCACTTCCTGGAATGGGGCCATGCAGATGCCCCGGTCGTCGTACTGCTCCACGGCGGCCACCAGTCGGCACATTCCTGGGACCTGGTGAGCCTGCATCTGGCCGCGCGCCACCGCGTACTCGCGATCGATCAACGCGGCCACGGCGACAGCGAATGGGCCCGCGACGTCACCTACTCCAACGACGCGATGTCACTGGATGCCGAGGCGTTCATCGGCGCCCTGGGCCTGCACCGGCCGGTCATCATCGGCCACTCGATGGGCGGCCGCAACACCATGCTGCTGCTGCGCCGCAACCCCACCCTGGTTCGGGCCGCCGTGATTGTCGATGTCGGTCCCGAACTTTCCGAAGCAGGCCGAACGGCGATCGCCGGGTTCGTGCGGGACAACCAGGAATTCGACAACCTGGAGCATTTCGTGCGCAACGTCCGTCAATACGATCCATACCGCTCCCGCGCGCACATCGAGCGGACAGTGAAATACAACATGCTGGAGCGCGCGGACGGCAAATACGTCAGCAAATGCGATTCCAATCCGCGCCGTCTGGGAATCGTCCGCGCGTCGGGTCCGCTGGAGAACATAACCCTGGACGACGCGGCCCGATTCGACCTGCCCGTGCTGCTGGTTCGCGGTGAGAACTCGACCATCCTGCCCCCAGATGCCGCAACCCGCTTCGCCGCGGCGCTGCCGCTGGGGACACTGATCACGGTCCCCGACTGCGGCCACAACGTGCACGGCCAGAACACCCGGGGCTTTATCGCGGCGCTGGATCCCTTCCTGGCGTCACTTCCGGAATCGGAAACGAACCCCTAACCGGAACGAACCCCTGCCGACCGCGCGTCGAACCGAATGCAGGTGCAGCCCCTAATGCAGGTTCAGGAGTGCATTCGCGTGGCCGATTGTGGCGGGCTTCACCAGCCCGGCCGAGGCGACTCGCACCGAATGCAGCGTGCCCTCGATCTCCCGCGTCCAGAAATCCAGGA
>DATARX010000142.1:0-2162 GCA_036263955.1 Rhodopila sp. | reverse complement strand
ACTTCGGCGCGCAGATCGACGCAGCGCCAACGGATGACTTTGTGCACCTTGCGATCAGGCCCGGCGATCACCAACGCGCGTAGCTCGGCCATCTGCGCTGGGGTCAGTTTGGGGGACGCCCCAGGCGCCTTGCGCGATACCAAACCGCGGATGCCGGCGGCGTTGTAGCGATGCCCCCAGTCGCGCAGGGTCTGACGGTCCATACCGGCCTGGCGCGCGGCATCCAGCCGCGAGGCACCGTCGAGGATCATCGCGATCGCCAACAGCCGCCGGGTCTGGCCCGCATCGTCGCACTTCGCCGCCACGGCGCGAAGCTCCGCCGCTGTATGGTCCTGGCAGGTTATCTCGATCGCTGCGCTCATCCGGTCCTCCAACGCGGCGAATCGCCGCTTCAGAGGAAGCGAATCGTACTTTGCCGATTCTGGAAATCGCAGGAGAGTCGGGTTCAGCGGCGGCTGTTGGGATGGACGGCCCAGCGGCATCTGATGCCAAAGTTGGGTTGCACCACTCCAACCAAGGACCGCCCTGATGAAGTTTAAGCGCATTGCCATTGACACGTCCAAGCACGTCTTCACTCTGCACGGTGTCGACGAACAAGACCGCCCGGTGTTGCGGCGCGAACTCAAGCGCACTCAGGTCGGGCCGTTCTTCGCCAAACTGCCGGCCACGGAAGTGGTCCTCGAAGCATGCGGTGGCTCGCACTACTGGGGCCGCGTTCTGCTGCGTTTCGGGCACCAGGTCCGGCTCATTCCGCCGCAATACGTCAAACCCTTCGTCAAACGCGCCAAGAACGACCGTAACGACGCCGAGGCGATCAGCGAAGCGGCGGCGCGGCCCACGATGCGTTCGGTGGCTGTCAAAACCGCCGAGCAGCAGGCCAGTGCAATGCTTCTGCGTCACCGCGAATTACTGCAGGCACAACGGACCCAGGCGATCAACGCCTTGCGCGGCCATGCCGCGGAGTTCGGCATGATCGCCGCCAAGGGAACCGCCAACGTTGCCGCGCTGCTGGCGAAGCTGGCGGCCGAGGACGCCGTTCCCGGCACAGCGCGAGCGATGTTTGCGCAGATGGGCGAGCATATCGCGGCACTCGAGCAACGTTTGGCAGAACTGGACGCGCAGTTGGCCGCCGCGCACAAGGACAATCCTGTCAGCCAGAGGCTGGTTGCGGTGCCAGGCGTGGGGTCGCTCACCGCGTTGAGCTTCGCACTGACGGTGGATGCGCAACAGTTCGCCTCTGCCCGACACTTCGCCGCCTGGCTGGGTCTGACACCGAAAGAGCATTCCACGGGGGGAAAGCCGCGCATGGGCCGCATCAGCAAGGCCGGCAACGAACGGCTACGCACCCTGCTGGTGGTCGGCGCCACGTCAGTTATTCGCTGTGCCAAACCGGGCGGCGCCGCCTCGGCTTGGCTGTTGCAATGGCTGGGGCGCAAGCCGCGCAAGGTCGCCGCGGTCGCCCTGGCCAACAAGGTCGCCCGGATCATCTGGGCGATGATGGCGCGTGGGGAGGCATACCGGCCGCAGCCGATCGCCGCCTGACCCGCGACGCCGCCTCGGGTTCAAGGGCACAGCAGAGATGGTGATCGGTCGAACCGACGAGCGGACCAATCCGGTAATACCAGTGGCCCCTGACAGGCCGCGCGGTTGTTGGGATGCCGCTCGCGGACCCCATCTGGGCCAGCGGAGATGTCTCCGCGCCACAGGCCGGACACATGACCGCATTCGAACCTTCGCCGCACCTGCGCAAAGCCCGTCCGAACCCAACAGGCGCCACGACGCCGAACGGCCCCGATGATGATCCCTTCGTTGCGGACCAGCCTCAAGCCCGCCGCCCCTGGGCGGCCCGCTACGCGGCTACGGGGCTTGACCCTGGCCCGCAACGAAGCGGCTGCTCGGGGTGCCTTTGACGGTTTGTCCCGTCGATGTCACTCAGACCTGGGGAAGGAAACCGCGATGTTGTCCGTGCCGGACTTGAAGACTAGGGGCCGTCCACACATGGTATTAGAGCATGATCGTCTTGAGTTGACTCTTGCGTTAGGGCGATTCCGGCGCGGCCGAAAATCTGATCCAAGATACCGGCTGGGTTGGAGGCCAGCATCCATGGGGGAATTGTCACATTAACTTCGCCTTGGCAGGCTAGAGCTGAGCGTGTCATGCGA
>DATARX010000119.1:0-3587 GCA_036263955.1 Rhodopila sp. | reverse complement strand
CTTGCCGACGCGAATATCCCCAGGGCCCTCAACGGGTTTGGGGTTCTTCACGGACGACTGTTTAAGTGGGCGATTCACGCTTGAGATCGCCGCCCCCTGAGAGCGCCAATCTCAAACGATCGGGCTTTAAAACCAGGTCGCCTTATCCACCACGTTCCGCAACGCCTCCCCATTGGCGAAGGCGCGGCAATTATCCTGGATGATCTGAAACCGCCGCTCGTTCAGGTGCGGGCCATATCCGGCCATATGCGGGGTGAGCAGCACGTTCGGCATCTCCCACAGTGGATGCTCCGGCGGCAGCGGCTCCTGTTCGTACACATCCAGCGCGGCCCCCGCGATCTCTCCGGCCTTCAATGCCGCCACCAGATCGTTCAGCTTCGTCGTCATGCCGCGACCGATATTGATGAAAAACGCCGAACGCCGCATCAGGCGGAATTTCGTCGCGTTGAAGAAACCCTCGGTCGCCGGGGTATGCGGCACCGTCAGAATGACGAAATCGGCTTGCGGCAGCAGACGGTCCAACGCCTCGGGCGCATGCAGTTCGGCTACGTGGTCCGGCTTGTCCGTCCGGCGTGCATCAACCGCGACGACCCGCATGCCGAACGCCGACAACAGACGCGCCGTTTCGGCCCCGATCCCTCCCAAGCCGACGATCAGCGCGGTCGAACCGGGCAACGGAACGACCCCTTCGTCCTCCGGCGGCTTCTTCCATTCGCGGCGCAATTGTTGCGGAATGTAGTGATGCAGCCCGCGGGCGAACGCCAGGACGAAGGCCAGGATATGGGCACTGATATGGTCGTTGTAGATTTCCCGGAAATTGGTGACCGCCAGCGAATGCGCGACCAGTTCCGGGTAATAATAGCCGGCCGGCGGGGCCGCCTGCGGCGCCTGCAGCCAGCGCAGCCGCCTGGCCCTCGCCAGCAGCCCGGCCGGCAATGTGCCGAACGCGGCATCGGCAGTGACGATCGCCGCCTCGGCGGTTTCCGCGTCCTCGGCCAGGACCAGCTTCATACCGGGCACCGAATCCGCCAGGCGTCGGGCCCACTGCCGGGTCAGATCGCTCTGCGGCGGCAACATGAGGAACGTGAATTCATTGGTCATTGAGGCCCTCCCGGCATATCGCGCCACTCTACCACGCCCGGTTGACGACGACAGGGCCACGGCCCCTTCTGATCGGCCGTCTTGCCCCCTTCGCCCCGGCCAGGCCATGATATCTGATCGGAGCGGCCTGCAGCGCCGCCTGCGTCAGCACCGGCGCGCCGGCATGGATGATATCCTGCTCCAGCGCGAACATGACCGAACCGATTTCCGGGCTCAACATGTCCAATCGCGCGAAGCCGAGGTCACCCCCGTTCTGGGCGGTGCCGTCCTTGCTGTATTGCCGGGCCGACTCGGCAAAATCGGCGGCAGCGCTCGGATTTCGTCCGCGATATCGCCCCGTGTCACCTTTCGGGGCCCGACTTCGACAACCTCCGTGTCGGCCGACCGGTCGAGCGTTGCCTCCAGCGCCTGCAGCGACGCATAAGCCTCGGCTCCGGGCGGCGGCAGACCGCCGGCCACGGTGGACGGCGTTTGCGCGATGGCCGAAGTGGCTAAGACGGCACCAGCGACGAACGGACGCAGCCGGACAACAAGATGCGCGAACGGCACTGCGGCAACCTCGATCTGGTTGGACAATCACAACGATCTATCGATTGTGCGTATTACATGCCAGCGTGACGGGCGACGGGCGACGGGCGACGGGCGATGGGCGATGGGCGATGGGCGATGGGCGATGGGCGGCTCGCTTCGAAACATGTTTCGCGATCGAGAAACCGTTTTGTAGCTATTGACGAATAATACCCTCACGTTATCGAAACCCGACGCCTTCAATCAGGAGAGACGATCGCATCCTATGTTCGCTTTGGCCTGTCAAACGCCCCGGTCGTTAGAACAAGATCCCGGTTTTTCGCCGGCAAAAAGCTGCGGCAAGGGCGCCGGGTCGATCTTGGCCGCAGGATTTTAGCATGCTTTTTATCCACCTCCCGACCGTCTTCATCTTCACGACGCTCCTCTCGGCCTCGCTCGGCGGGTTGCTGATCTGGCTGTGGCTGCGTGACCGGCGCCAGCTGGCGCTTGCCAGTTGGGGGATGGGCCGTTTGCTGAGTTCAGCGGCGGTGCCGTTGCTGGCGGCGCGGGGCGTGCTGCCGAACTGGGTGTCGATCGACCTGGCCAACGCCATCATCTGCTTCGGCTATGGGTTGACCTGGGCCGGCGCAAGGCAGTTCGAGGGCCGGTCGCCACGGCCCGCATGGATGCTGGCCGGATCCACGCTGTGGCTGGTTTCCTGCCTGATTCCCGCCTTCTATTCCAGCCTGGAAGCGCGCATCGCGCTGATCAGCTTCATTCTCGCCGCCTACAACCTCGGCGCGGCACAGGAATTCCACCGCGGCCAATTGGCAGCACCGCTGCCGTCCCGCCCGGTGGTCATCACCTTACTGTCGTCGATGACCATGATTTACGCCTTGTGCGGGGTGCTTCCGCTGCTGTTTCCATTTGGACAATCGGGCTTTGTGCTACCGACCGCGCTGTGGTTCGGCTTGCTCGTCAGCCTGAGCGTCGGGCTCATGGCCGGCGCCAGCATCCTGCTGGTGGCCCTCACCAAGGAACAGGCGGAAGTACGGTCGACCACGGCATTGGCCGCCGCGCGCGACATCGCGACCGAGGCCAGCGAGCAGAAGACCCGTTTCCTCGCCCGAATGAGCCATGAGTTGCGTACGCCGCTGAATGGGGTGCTCGGCCTGGCGCAGGTTCTCGCCAACGACCCCGATCAGGGGGAACGGCAGCGACAGCAGGCCGCGACGCTGGAACAGGCCGGCCGCCATCTGCTCGCGATCCTCAATGAAGTGCTGGATATGTCCCGCATCGAGGCAGGGCGGCTGGAACTCGCTCCCTGTCCTGTCGCCCTGGGGGCGTTTCTGCGGGAAACCGTCGCGCTGATCCAGGACACCGCCGTATCGAACGGCATCACGCTGCATCCGGTCACCACGCCCGATCTACCGGCAACGGTATTCGCCGATCCGATGCGCCTGCGGCAGATCCTGTTGAATTTGCTGCACAACGCAGTGAAGTTCACGCCGACCGGCGGCCAGGTGACATTGATGGTGGATCGCGGCGGCGGCGACCGGCTGCGGTTCGCGGTCACCGACACCGGCCGCGGCGTGCCCGTGGTGCTGCGTCCCCGGCTGTTCCAGGACTATGCCCAGGCGCCCGGCGACAGCGCAACGGGCAGCAGCGGGTTGGGACTCGCGATCAGCGCCCGCCTGGCCCATGCGATGGGCGGGGACCTGACCCATGCCGATGGCCCGGGTGGGCGAGGCAGTCGCTTCACCCTGGTGGTTCCGTTGCCCGCGGTGGCACAGCCGGCCGCAGCACCCGCCGCCAGACCCTCCGAGCCGCCGAACGGATTGCGCATTCTGGTGGTCGACGATGTGGCGCTCAATCGCATGACGGCGCGGGCGATGCTGGAACATGCCGGTCATGTCGTCGACGTCGCCGAGGACGGGCCCGCCGCGCTGGCGGCGATGGCGCGGGCGCCCCTTCCCGAC
>DATARX010000108.1:0-4937 GCA_036263955.1 Rhodopila sp. | reverse complement strand
GCGGTAGGCAGGGCGATCGCTTTTGGCCGGTTCTGGCAGGGGAAGCCGGGTTGTCTTAAATGATCGCGAGCAATGCACGGGCGAGCAAGCAAGAATTTCACACGGATTACACGAAGAAGCAGGTAAGCCACGGATTACGCGGAAAGAATGTTCATCACCGTGCTGTCGCGACATTCGTGTTGAGGCAACGAAATGCCTCTTACTTTCTACGTGATCCGTGTCGGAGTCTTGCTTCATTGGCCGCCGAACGACACTCGATTGTCGTAACCCGATCCCGGCGCCGGCCAGATGCGTTTGCCCTGGGGTGGTACGGCCTACAGCTTGTCGATTGCCCATGCACAAGCTATTAGATAGTTCGGCAACGGACTGGCAACGATTCTGTGTTTGACAAGCCCATTGCGGAACTCTGGATGTGGATTGGGAGACAGTGGAGTGTAATCTCCGCTGTCCCAGTCCCGTTCGTGGCTTGCGTCCTCGTTGTTTCAGCAATTGCAGGCTATGTGATCTATTGGTTCCTAGACTCCCATTACCGAGAGCGTATGGCCGCGCTTCAAGCGACAATACAATTTCAGGCAGAGAAACTTGGGGAATATCGAAATAAAGCACCGAAACGAGAGAGCGCGAGTACTGATGGGCCAAAGCTCATGTTGGCGATGAGTGGAGGAAATGTGTTTGTTCCAGAAGCGCCCGATGTTCGAGACCGACTGACCGGGATACACCTCGATGTGCAGATATGGAACGTCGGTTTGCCAAGTATAGCAACCGAATGGTCTTTGGTCGTTATACCACAAGGCCAGCTTCCAGTGGTTGCCCAACTGGCGAGGATGCCAGAGTTGTTGAGGGCGGGCGGTCCATACAGCAGCGTTGTCCTGCGCGGGTCGGAAGCTTTAGATGCACGGACACGCGCTGATCCCGTCACCGAAAATATCACCGATGGCCCGCTACTATTTTACGTGCCGCTGCCAAAAATTATCGTAATGGACCCCAATACTCGGCTGGAACTTACCATAAAGGATGTCAATGGGGTTGGTAAGACTGCGACCAAAATCATAGGCGAATGGCTAAGCAGATGACCGCGACCATTTGGAAAATGCGCACGTCATACAACATCTGCGAAGCTCTGAACGCTTATGACGATCGTGCATCAGTTGTGGCATCTAGGACGCTTCTGAAGATCCGAAAATCAGTCGCAATGTCGAAGCCCTGGACGCGTTTCTATCTGAGCGCCCCGCCACGATGTCCTTCTAAACCATCCTGCCCCGATTTATCAGCGTAGGGCTCCAGATTTTGACGCATTCATCGGGTTCATCGTCAGCAACATCAGATCAATCCTCGTTAACGTATCGACGCCAGTCCATGACGGTGTCCTCAACGCCTCGTGCGAAGAATTCTATCTTCCGATGCTCCAATCTGTATTGTTACGCTAACGACCTCCCTCGAGGAGCGCCAGCCGCAGAATCTCCACGCCCTGGAGAAAATCGCCCATGTCCATCGCCTCCCGCGGGTTGTGCGATCCGTGGTCGTTGCGCACAAAAATCATTGCGCTCGGCACCCCGGCATGGGCGAATTCCGCCGCGTCGTGGCCGGCGCCACTCGGCATCGGCTGATCCGGTAAGTCCGCCGCTCGCACCAGGGCGCGCAGGCGGTTGATCCAGTCTGCATCCAGCACCGCCGGCGCGGTATCGACACGGTCGCCGAATTCGAAACGCACCCCACGCTCTGCCTCGATCCGGCGACAGGCGGCCAGGAACAGCGCGTAGTAGCGGTCCAGCGTCGTCTGGGATTCGCTGCGGGCTTCGAAGGAGAAATGCATGCGGCCGGGAATGCGGGCGATCGCGTGTTCGGCCGGTTCGGTGCCCAATACGCCGGCGGTGACCACAAGGTCGTTTCCCGCGGAGAGGAAAGACTGCCAGGAGTGGTCGAGTAGCGTCAGCAACTCGGCGACGGCGAAGACGGTGTCCTGGCGCAGGCTGCGCGGCACGGCGCCGGAATGGCCGGCCTTGCCGATGCATTCCACGGCGCGATGGCGGATGTTGCCGCGGATGCCGGTGACGACCGCGACCGGGATGCGGCGCTCCACCAGGACCGGGCCTTGCTCGATGTGCAGTTCCAGCCAGGCGGCGACGGAGGCGGGCGGCAGCAGGATTTCACCGTGCTCGATCCGGTCCATGGCGGCGCCGGCGGCACGCATGCGGTCGCGCAACGTCTCGCCGGTGACGGCGTGGCGCAGGTTCAGGTCCGCCGGGGTCAGGCGGCCGAACAGCGCGGAGGAGCCCATGTAGGGGCGGCCGAACGCGGCGCTTTCCTCGCCGCGCAGGCCGTAGACGCGGATCGTCCGGCGCGGGACGATGCCGTCGTCGCGGAACCGAACCAGGGCCAGCAGGCCGGCGATCACACCGGCGGCGCCGTCGAAATTGCCGCCCTGGGGGACGGAGTCCAGGTGCGAACCGCAGGCGAGGAAGGGCAGCGCGGGGTCCTGGCCCGGCAGCGTGATGACGAGGTTGGCGGCGGCGTCGCGCTCCGTCAGCAGCCCGTGGGACCGCGCTTCCTGTTCGACGATGTCCAGGGCGAGGTTTTCGCCGGTGCCGTAGCTGTCGCGGGTGATGCCTTCGCCGTCGCCGGTCGCCTCACGCAACGCGTCGAACAGCGCGGACGGGTCGATCATGCGGCGGCTCCGGTCCAGGCGACGTCGTCCTCATCGACCTCTTCGTGTTTCAGGGCGCCGATCAGGTCCGATACACGGGGCAAGCCGTGCTGGGCGCAGAACTGGGCGAGGCCGTCGATGATCTCGATCATGGCGCCGGGGTGGAGGAAAGTGGCGGTGCCGACCTGCACGGCGGTGGCGCCGGCGAGCATGTATTCGGCGGCGTCGGCGGCGGTGCAAATCCCGCCGCAGCCGATGATCGGGATGCGCACGGCGCGGGCGCACTGGTAGACCTGGCGCAGCACGATCGGCTTGATCGCCGGGCCGGACAGGCCGCCCATGACGTTGCCGAGGCTGGGTTTGAAGGTCTGCAGGTCGATCGCCATGGCGAGGATGGTGTTGGCGACCACCAGGGCGTCGGCGCCGGCGTGTTCGGCGGCGCGGGCGACCTCGGCGATGTCCCCGGTGTTGGGGGTGAGCTTGACCCAGAGCGGCAGCTTGGTGGCGGCGCGCAACTGGCGGACCACGGTTTCGGTCGAGGCGGCGCGCATGGCGAAGGCTTTGCCGTCTTCCTCGATGTTCGGGCAGGAGATGTTGGCTTCGATGGCGCTGACGCCGGGGAGGCTGATCTCGGCCGCCAGGGTGGTGAACAGTTCCGCGGTGGGGGCGGAGATCGACACCACCAGCGGCGCGGTCCATTGGCGAAACAGGGGCAGCGTGTGTCGCAGGAAGTAGGGCACGCCTTTCGAGGGGATGCCGATGGCGTTGAGCATGCCGGCTTCGACCTCGGCGACGCGGGGCAGCGGGTTGCCGGTGCGGAGCTCGCGGGTGATGGTCTTGGTGACCAGGGCGCCGAGGCGGTTGAAGTCGATGACCTGGGCGAGACCTTCGGCGAAGGTGCCGGAGGCCGGCATGACCGGGTTGGCCAGGCGGATGGAGCCGATGGTGACGGACAGGTCGGTCATGGCAGGGCTTCCTGCAGGTCGAACACGGGGCCGTCCCAGCAGACGCGCTTGTGCAGGATCTCACCGCGGACGTTGAAGTCGCGGACGCAGCAGAAGCACATGCCCAGGCCGCAGGCCATTTGCTGTTCCAGGGCGACCTGGCCGGGGAGGCCGAATTCCTGGGCGAGGCGCTGTTGCACGCGCAGCAGGCGGGCGGAGCCGCAGGTGAAGAAGGCGCCGCAGCGATCCTGGGCGATCAGGGTGCGGAGCAGGGCTTCGACATGGGCGGGGCCGCTGGTGCCCTCGGCGTCGGTGACGGTCAGGACGGTGGCGCCGTGTGAGCGAAACAGGGCGTCGGAGACGACCAGATCCGGGCGGCGGGCGGACAGTATCGCGGTGACGCCGATGCCGGCCTGGCGGGCGGCTTGCGCCAGGGGCGCGAGGGTGGCGAGGCCGGCGCCTCGGCCGACGGCGACGATGTGCATCCAGGCGGGATCGAGGGTGAAGCCGTGGCCGAGCGGGCCCATGATGTCGAGGGTTTGGCCGGTGGTGAGGTCGGCGAGGCCCTTTGTGCCGGCACCGACGACTTTGTAGAGGAATTCTACCTGTTGCCTGGCGGGGTCGGCGCCGTAGACGCTCATGGGGCGGCGGAAGAACGGGGCGTTGCCGGGGGCGGCGGGGCAGAGAAGCTGGAAGAACTGGCCGGGGGCGGCGGAGGCGGCGAGCGGGCCGGTGGCGACGACCAGGCGGCGATATTCGCTGTTCACCAGGTCGTTGGAGAGGACTGCCGCGCGTTCGGCGGTGACGCGGGGGACGAACGGCGCGGTGGTGTCACGGACGCTCATGCCGGGGTCATTCATGCCAGGGTCATTCATGCCAGGGTCATTCATGCCGGGGTCATTCATGCCAGGGCTTGGCCTTTCCGTTCGGGGATCAGCAGCCAGAGAGCGACGATATCGATCAGGTAGAGAACCGCGAGGAGGGCGATGGCGGTTTGAAATCCGAGGGACGTGGCGATGGCGCCGACCACGACGGGGCCGAAGCCACCGATGGCGCGGCCGATGTTGAACAGGACGTTCTGGGCGGTGGCGCGGGCGGCGGTGGGGTAGAGTTCACTCATGAGGGCGCCGTAGCCACCGAGCATTCCGTTGACGAAGAAGCCCATGACGGCGCCGCCGATCAGCAGGGCGGTGGGATCGGTCAGGCGCGAATAGACCACGACCATGATCGCGGCGCCGAGCATCCAGGTGAGGAAGGCGGGCTTGCGGCCGACGCGGTCGGCGGCGTGGCCAAAACCCCAGATGCCGATCGCCATGCCGAGGATGGTGACGACCGTCCAGGTCGCGGAC
>DATARX010000349.1:0-5353 GCA_036263955.1 Rhodopila sp. | reverse complement strand
GCTGGTGGTCGGCTACTGGAGCGCGACCGCATGGGACCAGGGACCCACGGCCGCACTCATGGCCCTGGTTGCCGGCGCCTTCGTCAGTTCGGCGGAGCAGCCGGCCGAACGCACGCTTCTGGTGGCGGTGGTCGTAGCCGTGGCTTTTGCCGTGGCAATCGTCTTTCTGTTCGCCGTGCTGCCGGCCGCGCAGGACTTTCCGGTGCTGGCCGCCGCGCTCGGCCTGTTCTTCCTGCCGGTCGGCGCCTTCATCCCGATCACCCAGGCCACCGGCCAGTTGCTGGCCACGATGACCGCCATGGCCCTGAGCCTACAGCCCGAATACGATGCTCGGTTCGGGACTGTCCTTGACGGCGCGCTGGGCACCCTGGCCGGGCTGGCCACCACCGCGCTGTTCGCGCACGTGATCGAATCGCCCGGCATCGCCTGGACGACGCAGCGTCTGCTGCGCCTTGGCTGGGCCGACCTGGCGGCCCTCGCGGACGGACGTTGGCGGCCTACGCAAGCCGGCTACACCATGCGCGCGCTCAGCCGATATGCCGAACTCGCGCCGCGGCTGGATCTCCCTGGCGGCGACCCGGACCTGACCACCGCGGTCCAGATGGGCCATTTGCGGATCGGCGTGAACATCCTGCTGCTGCGGGGCGTCATGCCCGCTTTGCCGACCGACGCGCACGACGCCGCGGAGGCCATGCTGGGAACCGTTGCGCGACACTTCGCCGCCCGCCTCCGCGATGCGCCGGCCATCCCGGTGTCGGTCCTGCGGGAGCGAGGCACCGCGGCAATGGCCGCGGCGGCGGCGGCAATGCCTGCCGCGGCGGCGGCGGCAATACCTGGCGCGGCGGCGGCGCCGATGCCTGCCGCGGCGGCGCAGACGGCGTGGCTGATGCTTGCGGGGATGCAACGCTCCCTGGTCGGCACCACCGCCTGGCCGGGCATCGCGGAGGCGCCCCATGCGCGGTGAGTTCGACGTCTTCGGCATCTATCTGCCGCCGCTGCTGCCCGCCATCGCGCTGGCGTGGCTGCTGACCGTCGTGCTTATTCGCGTGCTGAACCGGATCGGCTTCTACCATCTGGTCTGGCACCGACCGCTGGCCAACCTGGCACTTTATGTCGTCGTGCTGGGAGGCACCGTGTTCGGCCTCGCCGTCTTGCTGCCGCACCTGCGCCCCCTGCTGCCGATATGAGCGCGGTTCTCGGCCGGCTCGGCCGCATCCTGGTCACCGTTGCGCTGGTCGTCGCCGCCATCGCGGTCGGCTGGCGCCTGTGGGACTACTACTTCGCGGAGCCCTGGACGCGGGACGGCATCCTGCGAGCCGACGTCGTGGGCATATCGACCGACGTCTCCGGCCTCGTCTCCGAAGTCGATGTCCATGACACCCAGGCGGTGCGCAAGGGCGACCTGTTGTTTCGTATCGATCCCGACCGCTTCACCCTCGCGCTGAACCAGGCCGAAGCGGACGTGGCGCAGAAGAACGCTACGTTCCAGGAAGCCGACCGGGAGGCAAGGCGGCTGCTCAGCCTTGACAGGGACGCGGTCTCGACCGAGCAGCAGCAGCAGGCGACGGCGGTGGCGCTCGAGACGGCGGCCGCCTATCGCGACGCCATTGCCACGCGCGACGTGGCCAAGCTGAACCTGACGCGGTCCGAAGTGCGCGCCACCGTCAACGGCGTGTTGACGGACCTTTCGCTGCGCCCCGGCGACTACGTGACGGCCGGCGAGCCGATCGCCGCGCTGGTGGACAGCGACTCCTTCTACGTCCAGGGTTATTTCGAGGAAACCAAGCTGCCGCGCATCCACCCGGGCGACCGCGCCACGGTGCAACTGATGGGCACGAGCGCGTTGCTGCAGGGCCGCGTGGTCGGCATCGCCGGTGGCGTGTTCGATCGCCAGCGCAGCAGCGGACGCAGTCTGCTGCCGAACATCAATCCCACCTTCACCTGGGTGCGCCTGGCCCAGCGCATTCCGGTACGCGTGCAGTTGGATGCCGTGCCGCCAACAACCCAGATGATTGCTGGCCGTACCGCGACCGTGACCATTTTGCCCTCCGCTCCACCTCGGTAGATGACACCCCCCTGCGGCGGGCGAGATCAGGGACGCAGCACGGCGAGGACGATCTCCACCCCGATCAACAGCAGGATGATGATCTCCAGCACCTCCGACCGGCTGGCATGGGCCTCGTCATACAGCGCCGTGTAGGTGTCGCGGATGATCGAAAGCTTCCGGTCCACCGCCGCGCTGACCGTCGGAACCCGGTTCAGTTCCAGTGCCGCGGCGTAGATCCGCGCGAGGTAAACGTCTTCCGTCACCTGCAGCGCATTGTCCACTTTCTCGGTCAACTCGGTGACTTCCGCCACCATGGTGTAAAGCCGCCGCGCCAGGTCGGCGAACCGCTTGGCCCCCGGCAGCGCCCAGCGCCGCCGCGTCGCCTCCACCAGATCGTACATCCGGGGCAGTTCGGCATCCAGCAGCTCGTCGTAATACCGCATCTCCAGCAACTGGGCGTTCGCCACCTCCAGCACGTCGATCACGTCGGCATCGCCGCGCGGCTCGTAGAGAAACGCCCGGTCCCAGGCGAGCGCCACCATGTCGTCGGTGTAATAGGAATACCGGTGCCGCAGCAGATCCCGCCGGGCGCCGTCCGACAGCGGCCGCTGCTCGCCGGACAGCAGCGGCACCAGATCCAGCCGTTGCGCCAGCACCTCGGCCGACACCGGTTCGCTGAAGCTGTTGACCACGCCGATGAGGTAGTCTTCCTCCAGCGCCGCCGGCGTCGGGCGCACCAGGGCCTCCCCCACCCCCTGCCGCACACGTTCCAGCAGTTCGGTCCAAAGTTCGGTGGCCGGCGCCAGCCCGACGGCATGGTCCACCGCGTTGACGCGCTGCGAAAACGCCATCCAGGGCAGGTCCGTCACCGGCACCCGCAGCGCGATGCTGACCACCCCGAAATCGAACACCCGCGCGGTCGCGCTCGCGAACGCCGGCCCGTCCGGCAGTTCCAGCGTGACCGTCCCCAGGCCGATCGCCACCGGCGGCACGCCGAACGCCACCGCCTTGGGCGGCGTCGTGGTCAGCCGCCCGCGGGAGCTTCCGGTGCGGACCGTCCGAGCCCAGATCTCCTCCGCCTTGGCCAGGTCGATCGCGTAGGCGACATCGAACAACCGGTAGGCAAGGATCGCACCCGCGGCAACATCCAACCCTGACATGAGAGTCCCCTAACCCGCCCCCTGCCCTGACCTGTCCTCTCCCTAACCGGTCCCTTGTTCGTCCAGAAACCGCCGCGCGTTGGCTGGATCGATCAGTGCATGAACCTGGAATGTCGCCGGGATGATGTCCGCCCAGGCATTGAGG
Organism: Rhodopila sp.; assembly: GCA_036263955.1. GTDB lineage: Bacteria > Pseudomonadota > Alphaproteobacteria > Acetobacterales > Acetobacteraceae > Rhodopila. Next base: position 2,001 of record DATARX010000349.1, on the reverse strand, counting down.
TGGGCGTGCAGCGCCTCGTTCGACGCGACGTCGAACAGCACGACCGCCCCACGCCCGACCTTGGCATGCACCGACCGGACCTCGCCCCTGTCGATCAACGGCTGGATCCACGTCCAGTATTGCTGCCGCACGGCCGTCACGCTGGAGGGACGCTCCGGCCGAGGCTCGCTGATCACCAGAAACAGCATGCGTTGCATCCTTGCTTTCCAACTCGCCTCCGGCCGTCGCGGCACCGGCGGCATCGCGATTTGCACTGACCGAGGCACTGCCGGCGTTCGGCGGCCATCATAGGGACCGAATGCCCGCGGTGGAAACCGGGCGGCCGTTGGATGGGCCAGGACGCCGCGCTCGGTGTCCATATCGGAAACGGCGACACAGGAAAGCCGCATGCCGGAAAGCCGCTCGTCCCGTCCGATGAGCGCGTAGGGGAAACGGGTCGCGCACGCGATACCGCGCCCTTCCGCGACTCTACCGATCGGATGCTAGCCAGTTCCGATAGAATCGTCCGACGGCGTGCGTAACATAAGACGTTGATAGTAGAACTGCATGACCGTGAACATGAAGGCCGTGCTGATACCAAACAACACCATGCCGTCGGCGGCCTCCAGGGCGCCCAAGATCTGCCAGTGCGGTTGGAGCACGACTCCCGAAGCGCCTCGCGTGGCCATCGAGTCAACGGAGTAAAGGATCGCGGCGTCAGCCGACCCGAGCGCGCCGACCCACAGATACGCCGCCGCCCAGAGCGCGGCCTCGATCGCGTGCAATACAGCAAGCAGCAGCCCCATCGTGGTGATGGTTGCAATTACGATCGTGAACACATGGGGTAAGCGAAGGCTGTGGGTTTGCAGTCGAAGCCGGATAAGGTGCAGCACGGAAACCATCGACGTCACACCGATCGTGTGGATCGCGATCGTCAGCACGATAAGCGATAGACCCCAGATCCAGTTATCCAACAGAACTGTCCTCGTGACCGAGTTTCGTCTGAAGCCGGCTTCGCGACATCGCTGTCCCTGCCTGGAACCCGATCGGCCACCACGACCGTCGGGCGTGATCTGTCCAATCCAGCGCCAACATGACCGCTTCCCGGGCGGACCAAAGCGATGAATCCGAGCCGCTGGAGCAAACACCAACCCCTGCCCGCCCCGCGATCAAAATGCGTTCAGCGTCTCCCGCGGTGTCGTCGTCGCGCCAATCCAACGGGAAGGCGTCCGCGACCGGACGGTCGTGCAAGCGTCGAGGTCAACGCTCCTTCGAATGAATTCGATGCGCCTTCGCGCGATGACGATGGGCGACCTGCTTTGCCCGGTTTCCGGATATCGCCATGCTGCCCCACCGCCGTGCGAGGCATTCGGGCTCAATTACGCCGAACTGCACATGCGCCGGGGCGAGTGGGCCGAGGCGGCGCCGGTCAGCGGCATCGAATGCGCCGGCATCGTGAAATCCTGCCCCGGCGGCCGTCGGGAGGGCCTGGGCCCCCTGTTCGAGAGCGTGCCGCCGCTTGCCGTCTGAGCCGCCGAACCTTGAACGTCCCCGATCAAGCCGTCGCCTGATCGGGGTCGCCTCTAGGAACCGGCGGTTCCGGGCCGCCCTGCCCGATCAGAACTCGTTAAGCGTCTCCCGCAGCGTCGACGTCGAATAAACCGACCGGCTCAGCCCGCGCCGCTGCAGCGCCGGAACCAGGCCGTCCGTAATGCTGTTGATATAGACGCGTGTCATGCGATGAAACGGCGTGGTGATCAGGAATCCGTCGCCACCGACCTGCTCCATCGCATCGCCCATCATGTCGGCCACATCGTCCGGCGTTCCCACCAGTTCCAGCGCCCCCGTGGTGCCGCTGTCCCGCACCAGTTGCCGCAACGTCTTTTTGCTCGGCGGCTCCCCCGGACGGCTCTGGCAGAACTTGTCCAGCGCCCCCTGTTCCGCGTTCGTGGTCAGCGCCGGCAGCGCCGCATCCAGGTCGTATTGCGAGAAATCGATATCGGTGAACGAGGCGAACAAAGC